>NZ_JAWQRR010000021.1:0-329283 GCF_033446045.1 Plantactinospora sp. KLBMP9567
TGCCGACTTGCGGAGGGGGGGGGCGGCTGCCGGGCCCCGCCCCCACGACGTGGAGCCTGGACTCAGAAGTCCATGTCCCCGCCGCCCGGCGCAGCCGGGGCAGCCGGGGTCTTCTCCGGCTTGTCCGCCACCACAGCCTCGGTGGTCAGGAACAGGGCCGCGATCGACGACGCGTTCTGCAGCGCCGAACGGGTCACCTTGGCCGGGTCGATGATGCCGGCCTGGAGCAGGTCGACGTACTCACCGTTGGCCGCGTTGAGGCCGTGCCCGGCCTCCAGGTTGCGGACCTTCTCGACCACGACGCCGCCCTCGAGGCCGGCGTTGACGGCGATCTGCCGCAGCGGGGCGTCCAGCGCGATCTTGACGATCTGCGCGCCGGTCGCCTCGTCGCCGGCCAGGTCCAGCTTGTCGAAGGCGGTCTTGCCGGCCTGGACCAGCGCGACACCACCACCGGGGACGATGCCCTCCTCGACGGCGGCCTTCGCGTTGCGCACCGCGTCCTCGATGCGGTGCTTGCGCTCCTTCAGCTCGACCTCGGTGGCCGCGCCGACCTTGATCACCGCAACACCGCCGGCCAGCTTGGCCAGGCGCTCCTGCAGCTTCTCACGGTCGTAGTCGGAGTCGCTCTTCTCGATCTCGGCGCGGATCTGGTTGACCCGGCCGTTGATCTGGTCGGCGTCGCCGGCACCGTCGACGATGGTGGTCTCGTCCTTGGTCACCACGACCTTGCGGGCCCGGCCCAGCATGTCGAGGCCGACGGCGTCCAGCTTGAGGCCGACCTCCTCGCTGATCGGCTGCCCGCCGGTCAGGATGGCGATGTCGCCCAGCATGGCCTTGCGGCGGTCACCGAAGCCCGGCGCCTTGACGGCGACGGACTTGAAGGTGCCCCGGACCTTGTTGACCACCAGGGTCGCGAGGGCCTCGCCCTCGACGTCCTCGGCGATGATGGCCAGCGGCTTGCCCGACTGCATGACCTTCTCGAGGATCGGCAGCAGGTCCTTGACCGTCGAGATCTTGCTGTTGACGATCAGGATGTACGGGTCGTCGAGCACGGCCTCCATCCGGTCGGGGTCGGTCATGAAGTACCCCGAGATGTAGCCCTTGTCGAAGCGCATGCCCTCGGTCAGCTCCAGCTCGAGCCCGAAGGTGTTGCTCTCCTCGACGGTGATGACGCCTTCCTTGCCGACCTTGTCCATCGCCTCGGCGATGATCTCGCCGACGCTGGCGTCACCGGCGGAGATGGAGGCGGTGGAGGCGATCTGCTCCTTGGTCTCGACGTCCTTGGCGAGCTTGCTCAGCTCCTCCGAGACGTTCGCGACGGCGGCCTCGATGCCCCGCTTCAGGGCCATCGGGTTGGCACCGGCCGCGACGTTGCGCAGGCCCTCACGGACCAGCGCCTGGGCGAGGACGGTCGCCGTCGTCGTGCCGTCACCGGCGACGTCGTCGGTCTTCTTGGCGACCTCCTTGACCAGCTCCGCACCGATCTTCTCGTACGGGTCCTCGAGCTCGATCTCCTTGGCGATGCTCACACCATCGTTGGTGATGGTGGGAGCGCCCCACTTCTTCTCGAGCACGACGTTGCGGCCCTTCGGGCCCAGCGTCACCTTTACGGCGTCGGCGAGGGTGTTCATGCCCCGCTCAAGGCCGCGGCGCGCCTCCTCGTCGAACGCGATCATCTTGGCCATACGGCGTTGTCCTCCTGGACACTCACGGCCGCCGGAGCCTGTCGACCCCGACCTGCCGCCTGATTACGCACCTTCGGACGTCACTACGGCACTGGCGGACGGGGCCGCCGACACCCGTGGGTGCCTGCTCTGCTCCGTCGCGCTGTGCGACAGTGACGTCCGCCGGCCGGGCCGGACAGCCCGCGACGACCGGCCATGTGCCGCGCACCCGCGACCGTGGCCCTACCGCCCCGACCTTGGCACTCACGGTATGCGAGTGCCAAACACTTGTTTAGCACTCTCCCCTGCCGAGTGCAAGCGAGTGGGCCGGTCCAACCGGGCATCGGGACCGGCCGGCGGCGGCCGGAGCGGGCTGGGGCGACCAGCACCCGAACGGGAGCGCAACGGCGGCCGAACCAGCGGTGTCAGATCCGGGCCGGGAGTCGAGAAGCGCCGGCAGATCCGCATCGCCACGCCCGCCGAGTACGCGGCCCCGGCGCCTGCAAAGGGGGCCGGAATGCGCGGTTGTCGCAATTCGGGAAAGCCCGACCAAGGGCCGGTCAGCGCCACCTGATCAGGACAGCGGGCGCGTTACCGAGGCCATACCGCAACGGCCCGGATCCGTGCGGACAGTCCGAGAGACCCGTCGGACGGAAGACGCGTCGAGACCCACCGGAGGACCGGCACGAGCACGGGAATCACCGTCACACCGATCCGCCGGACACGCCAACGACATGGCACGGCGACCCGGCCAACCGCAGACCGCCGTCGTTGCGGAGTGTCGAAACGGCGGAAGTCCGGACTGGGCCGGCAACGGTCCCGACCGGCGGCTTACCGGCGGCCGGGTGGCAGCGGTACGGGAAACGAGCCCGAGAGCGGCGGGCCGACGGCCCGGCAGCTCAGGCGATGACCCGGACCTTTTCCGCCTGCGGGCCCTTCTGCCCCTGGGCGATCTCGAACTCGACGCGCTGACCGTCGTCAAGCGCCTTGTAGCCGTCCATCTGGATCGCGGAGAAGTGGACGAAGACGTCCTGCCCGCCATCGACCGCGATGAAGCCGTAGCCCTTTTCGCTGTTGAACCACTTCACGGTGCCCTGCGCCACGGTGCACTTCCTTACTTCGGTCGCGTCGGAGCTGCCCGAGCTCCGGCGACGCCGTATGCCTGCCGGGACCGCCGAGTCGCCTTTCCCCAAAATGGATCATGTAATTGGGGAGCCAACGAATCGAGCGGCCGAACCCGCACCGTACACCAAGGTCGGGCGGCGGCGCACTAGGCCAAAACGGTCACCGAGCAGACAACCGGGCGACCCTTTCCCGCCTCTCACCCATTGGCGACCGTCGCTGCCCAGCTCAACCGGCCCGCACCGAAACCGTCGGCGGCTCCGTTACCCGCCGAAACTGGGCGCCGTACGGCGTGCGACCATGGCGGACGTGCCGGCTTCCATCCCGCAGACCGCCGCCGAGCCGGAGTCCGCGCACTCCTCCGACCGACCCGGGTCAGTCACGCCGGACCGGGCCGCCGGTACGGCCGATTCCGGTCTTCGGCCGAGCGCCGAGCTACCGACGGTCCGCCGGGTACGGCCCGCCGACGCCGCCCGGGTCCGGGCGATCCGCCTGGAGATGCTCGCGGACTCCCCGCTGGCCTTCCTGGAGACCCTCGCCGACGCGGCGGCCCGACCGCACGCCGAGTTCGCGGCCCGGATCGCCGGGATGTCGACCGGGCCCCGGACGGCGGCGTTCGTCGCCGAGGTCGGCGGCCGGGTCGTCGGGCACGCCGGTGGCCAGGCGGCACCCGGTCAGCCGGGCGTCACCGTCGTCTTCGCCGTCTACCTCACCCCGGCCTGGCGGGGCAGTGGTCTGCTGGCCACCCTGGTCGAGGCGGTGGCCGACTGGTCCAGGGCGGTCGCCCGGCCGGAGCTGCTGCTGGAAGTGGTGGTCGGCAACGACCGGGCGCTACGGGCGTACGAGCGGTTGGGCTTCGTCGACACCGGGGTGCGGGTGGCACACCCGACCGTCCCGACGCTCCGCGAACTACAGATGCGCCGGACCGCCTGATCTCCGGCGTTCTTCGCCCGGCCGGCGTCTCGACGCCGGTCGACGAGCCGAACCGTCCAGCTCCGCCCAGAGCGTCACCCCGCCCGCCGGGGGAGCCGTCCGATGCGCGTCTTCGGCATGACGGCGGAAGGGGCCCCGACCAGCGCGGAGGAGCCCCTTCGGCGGCCGGGTCAGCTGTGCCGGCGGGCCTGGACCACCCGGAACCGGTTGGCGACGTATGCGCCGTCGGTCAGCGCGGCGTTCGCCGCCGGGTTGGCGCCGCTGCCGTGGAAGTCCGAGAACGCCGCCGACTGGTTGACGAAGACCCCGCCGGTGAGGTTGCAGGAGAGATGCACCCCGGTCTCGATCGCCGCGTTCTCGGCCGCGTCCAGCACGGCGGGGTCCGTCGAGTAGACCGCGGCGGTCAGCGCGCCGCGCTCACCGACGGTCTGTCGCAGGATCGCCAGGCTGTGCGGGGTCGAGTCGGTGGCGATCACGAACGAGATCGGCCCGAACCACTCCCGCCCGTACGTGCCGGACTCGTCGGCGCCGAGCTTCGCGATCAGCGGGGTACGGACCACCGCGCCCGGGTAGTTCGGGTGCTCGACCGGGCGGGACGGGAGTACCGGCTCGCCGATCCCGGCGACCTCGTCGAGCCGGGCCAGCACGCCGTCGTTGACGATCGCGCCGATCAGCTCGACCGCGCGGGCCGGGTCGCCGGTGAGTCTGCCGACCGCCCCGGCGATGCCGGCGGCGACCTCGTCGACGCTCTTGTGCCCCTGGTCGGTTTCGATCCCGTCACCCGGCACCAGGATGTTCTGCGGGGTGGTGCACATCTGCCCGCTGTAGAGGGTCAGCGAGAAGCCGATGTTGCGGCACATCCCGGCGAAGTCGTCGGTCGAGTCGACCACGATGGCGTTGACCCCGGCCTTCTCGGTGTAGACGGCGGCCTGCCGGGCGTTCGCCTCCAGCCAGTCGCCGTACTCGGTGGAGCCGGTGAAGTCGACGATCCTCACCTCGGGGCGGAGCGCCAGGGTGGAGGCGAGCTTCTCGCCGGGCGCCTCGGCGGCGAGCAGCATCAGGTTCGGGTCGAAGCCGGCCTCGGCCAGCACCTCACGGGCGTACCGGACGGTGACGGCGAGCGGCAGCACGGCCCGGGGGTGCGGCTTGACCACCACCGGGTTGCCGGTGACCAGCGAGGCGAAGAGTCCGGGGTAGGTGTTCCAGGTCGGGAAGGTGTTGCAGCCGATCGCCAGCGCCACGCCACGCGGCACCACGTGGAAGTTCTTGGTCATCCGCAGCGGGTCGCCCTTGCCGGCCGGCTTCTCCCAGGCCGCCGTCGCCGGGTGCCGGGTCATCTCCCGGTACGCGTAGGCGAGCGCTTCGAGTGCCCGGTCCAGCGCGTGCGCGCCACCGGCCTGGAACGCCATCACGAACGCCTGCCCGCTGGTGGCGTGCACCGCGTTGGCCAGCTCGAAGATGTGGGCGTGCAGCCGGGCGAGGATCTCCAGGCAGACCCCGACCCGGGTCTGCGGGCCCGCGTCCCGCCAGGCCGGCAGTGCGGTCGCGGCGGCGGCCAGCAGCACCTCCGGGTCGGCGTGCGGGTAGCTCACCCCGAGGTCGATGCCGAACGGGCTGGCCTCGGTGGCCACCCAGTCACCGGTGCCGGGCTGGTCGAGCGGGAACTTGCCGCCCAGGTACGCCCGGAACGCCGCCTCGCCCTCGGCGGCGGCGGTCTCGCCGTAGACGCGGGGGCTGGGTGACTCGGGGTAGGCGGACCAGTAGGAGCGTTCGGCGATCGCGGTGAGTGCCCGTTCCAGGGTGTCGGTGTGCCGGGCGAAGAAGGGGTGCGGGGTCTCCGTCATCCCGCCATCATGCCGCACCGGGCCGGCCCGTCCCAGCCTCCGCCGCGGGGGTGGACGCCGCTGGTCAGAGGGGCGCCTGCCAGGTGTTGAGCCCGGCGACCGCGCGGAATCCCAGCGCCTCGTTGATCGAGATCATGTAGTCGTTCGACGCGGCGTTGAAGGTGTCGATGAACCGCAGCGCCGGCTCGTACGCCCGGATGTGCCGCAGGTTGTCGACCTTGATCACCGTGCCGAGGCGGTGCCCCCGGTGCGCCGGCTCGACCAGGGTGATCTGCTGGAACGCGTGCCAGTCGCAGCCGGCGCTCATGCCGATCCCGGTCCAGGCCACCAACCGGCCGGTCGCGTCGTGCCGGGCGCCGCTGTTGTACCAGTACTGGCCACGCTCGTGGTGCGTCTGCTCCATCTCGCGTAGCCGGGCCACCTCCGGCCTGGCCGCCTCCCAGGTGAGGTCGCCGATCGGCGCGTCGCCGACCAGGCGGCTGTCCAGGTAGGCGACGTCCTCGGCGTACTCGTCGGGGGTGGCGCCCTGCCAGCGCACGATCGAGTAGCCCTCGGCCCGGGCCAGGCCCTCGGTCAGCAGTCGGTCGAGTGCCGGCTCGTCGAGGGTGGTCAGGTCGAGCCGGCGGCGTACGTCGGCCAGCGCCGGCTTGGCACCCATCGCGGCGGCGAAGGCGTCGCCCGGCATCGTCGGGGCGGCCTCCGGGCTCATGTTCGCCACCTCGCCGATGATCCGCTTGCGGCCCTCGTCCCGGGCCACCCGCACCGCGTACTCGTAGAGGGCCCGGCCGACGCCCCGGCGGCGGTACTCCGGATGGACGGCGAGCACCAGCCCGGCGTTTTCCAGGTTTTCCCGCTGCGGCAGCGAGACCGTCAGGTAGCCCACGGCCACCCCGTCGAGATAGCCCAGCGCGTGCCGGTTGTCGTCACCCGGCCAGGGGCGTCGGAGCCCGGCGAAGAAGCGCTGCCGGGGCAGCCTCGGCATGTCGGGCTGGTCGGCCGACCGGGCGGCGGACTCGATCTCGTACGCCCGCTCGGTGGCGGCGACGTCGGCGACCTCCAGTGCAGTGACGACGATGTCCATGCCCTGGAGGGTGCCGGTTGCACGAACGGGGCGCGACCGAATATCGGCGAACCGTCACCCGGGTCGATGGATCCGCGTTGAGCCAATGGGCGGGCGATTGCGGCAGCCCGGCCGGGAGAGAGAGTTTGGTCGGGAGAGAGAGTTTGGTCGGGAGGACGCCCGCACAACGCCTCCGGCGTCGGGTCGTAAGAGCTTTGAAAGTCTACGGCGGTGCGTCCTCCCGCACGGAGCATCTTGCGACGTGCAGATGCAGGCGTCAAGCCCTCTTCCGCGTGTTTTCGTCACGGGCGGCAAAACAGCAGCTACGCACCGCATTCATACCACCGGGTCCACCACTCGTCCGGCGGACCTGAACGATCTCACCTGCAAGTTGCACGTGCATCTGCCCGGGCAGGCCCGGCAGATGGCGAAAAAATTCTTCCGGAAATTCAGCCGAGCAGGCCGGCGTCACGGGCCGCCCGCAGCGACGGCTTGACCCGGTACGTCGGACCGACCTGCGCCGCCACCGCGTCCAGTGTCTTGAGGCCCTCGCCGGTGTTGTAGACGACCGTCTCGGCGTCCGGGTCCAGCCGGCCGCTCGCCACCAGCTTGCCGAGCACCGCCACCGTCACCCCGCCGGCGGTCTCCGCGAAGACTCCGGTGGTACGGGCCAACTGCCGGATGGCGGCACGGATCTCGTCGTCGTCGGCGTAGTCCATCCAGCCGCCGGTGCGGCGGACCGCCTCCAGGGCGTAGAGCCCGGCGGCCGGATCACCGATGTTGAGCGACTTCGCGATCCCGGTCGGCCGAACCGGGGTGATCACGTCGGTGTCGGCGTGCAGTGCGACGGCGATCGGGTTGCAGCCGGCCGACTGGGCGCCGAAGACCTTCCAGCCGTTGGCCGGCGCCTCGACGAGTCCGATCTCGACCAGCTCGCTGAACGCCTTGTCGATCTTGGTCAGCAGCTCGCCGCTGGCCATCGGGATGACCACCTGTTCGGGGATCCGCCACCCGAGCTGCTCGGCGACCTCGTAGCCCAGCGTCTTGGACCCCTCGGCGTAGTACGGCCGGACGTTCACGTTGACGAACGCGGTGTCCTCGAACTCGTCGGTCTCGACCAGCTCGCCGCAGAGCCGGTTGACGTCGTCGTACGAGCCGTCGATGGCGACCACGTCGCCGCCGTAGACGGCGGTGGTCACCACCTTGCCCTGCTCCAGGTCGCCGGGGATGAAGACGATCGACGGCACCCCGGCCCGGGCCGCGTGCGCGGCGACCGAGTTCGCCAGGTTGCCGGTCGAGGCGCAGCCGAACCGGGTGAAGCCGAGGCCACGGGCGGCGGTCAGCGCCACCGACACCACCCGGTCCTTGAACGAGTGGGTGGGGTTGGCGCTGTCGTCCTTGACCCAGAGCGGCGCCCGGATGCCCAGCTCGGCGGCGAGGCCGGCGGCCGGGACCAGCGGGGTCAGCCCCGGGTCGAGGGTGACCCGGGTAGTCGGGTCCTGACCGGTCGGCAGCAGGGCGGCGTACCGCCAGAGGTTCTTCGGGCCGGCCTCGATGTCGGCCCGGGTGACCCGGGCCAGGGTCGCGGCGTCGTAGCCGACCTCCAGCGGGCCGAAACACTCGTAGCAGGCGTGCTGGGCGACCAGCGGGTATTCGGTGCCACAGCCGCGACAGACGAGGACGCGGGCCGGGTTGGGGGCCACCTGGCTGGTCTGGCTGGGGGTCGCGTCGATGATCGACGTCATGGCGATTGCCGTCCTCTCATCTTTCCCTGGCGCCGCACCGCGCGGCGGGGACGGATTTGGCACCTGCTCCGCCGTGGAGTGGTTGCCGGGGCGTCATCGGGCCGTATCCCTCAGCCCCTCTGGATGAGGTATGAAGTTGTGCCGTCAGTCTACGGGCACCGGAAGCCACTGTCCTGGGTCTCTTCCCGGTGTGAGCAAGATCCCGCAGCGGGGCGCCGGGCCGGCACCGACCGCCGGCTGAAATAGTTGTTCCAGGCTAATGGAACTTCGGTACGACCGGCGGTCACAGACCGGCCGAGCAGGACGGGAGCGCGACGTTGCAGGACGCGATGCAGGCCGGAACGGTCCGGATCATCGGGGCGGGCGGTGACGAGATCGAGGCGTACCTGGCCCAGCCCCTCGGATCCGCCCCGCGCGGCGGGGTGGTGGTGATCCACCACATGCCCGGCTACGACGAGGCGACCAAGGAGATCACCCGCCGGCTGGCCAGCTACGGGTACGCGGCGATCTGCCCCAACCTCTACTCCCGGGAGGCGCCGGGGGCGAGCCCGGACGACGCGGCGGCCACCGCACGGGCCGCCGGCGGCGTACCCGACGACCGGCTGGTCGGCGACGTCGGCGGCGCGGCCGAGCACCTGCGCGGGTTGCCGGGCTCGAACGGCAGGGTCGGGGTGATCGGGTACTGCTCCGGTGGCCGGCAGGCGTTCCTGGCCGCCACCCGGCTGCCGCTGGACGCCGCCGTCGACTGCTACGGCGCGTTCGTGGTCGGCGACCCGCCGGAGAGCTTCCCGCTGGCGGTGAAGCCGCTGCTCGACCAGGCCGGCAAGCTCTCCTGCCCGCTGCTCGGTCTCTTCGGCGCCGAGGACCAGTACCCGTCGCCGGCCCAGACGGACGAGCTGTCCAGGGAGCTGACCCGGCTCGGCAAGCCGCACGAGTTCCACACCTTCGCCGACGCCGGGCACGGCTTCTTCGCCGTCGACCGGCCCGGCTACCGGCCGCTGGCCGCCACCGAGGGCTGGCAGCGGGTCCGGGACTTCTTCGACCGCCACCTCGGCGCCTGACCCCGTTCCGCCCCGAGCCAGAGGAGGCCGGCATGTGCACGTACGTCACGGTGAAACGCGAGGTCGACGGCAGCGGCAAGGGTGCCGACGGCTGGTTCCCGGTCAGCCACACCTGCGTCTACGTGGACCATCCGACGCACGCCCCGTACGCACACACCCTCAACATCGACTTTCTGAACCCGGCCGCCGGTCCGGGCGCCCGGGTCGCGGTCGAGCTGACCGAGGAGTCCGCGCTCGCCCTGGTCGAGGCGATCCAGGCGGCCCTGGCGGCCGCACCGGCCGGGCTGGCCAGCCGCGACCAGAAGGTCTGACCGCGAGCCTGGCCGGGTCGGTTCAGAGCGCCCGGGACTGCCGCGCCAGGGCCCGACCGACCCCCGCCACGGCGACGACGCCGACCACCCCGAGCAGCAGGAAATACGGCCAGGCGCCGGGGAACCCGCGCAGCAGCGCCTCCCGGAGCGCGGTGACGCCGTAGCTGACCGGGTTGACGTCCGCGAGGATCCGCTGCACCGTACCGAGGTTCTCGATCGGGTAGAACGACGGGCTGGCGAAGAGCAGCAGCGGGGCCAGCACGTTCACCAGCACGGTGAACCGCTGGGAGTCCCGCACCACGGTGGCGAGCAGCAGACAGAGCGCGTTGAACGCCAGCGCGGCGAGCAGCGCTCCGCAGAGCAGCGCGGCCCAGCGGTCCGCCGGCCAGCGACCCCGGAACAGCGCCGCCGAGGCCGCCAGCGCCGCGACCGTCTGGACGAACACCAGGGCGGAGCCGGCGAGCAGCTTGCCGGCGACGTACTGCCAGCGGGTGAGCGGGTACGACCACAGTTCCAGCGCCATCCCGTGCGCCCGCTCCTGGACGAGCGCGGTACCCGAGGTGGTGGCGGCGGCCAGCAGCGCGGCGAACATCAGCGCGGGTACCACGAAGTCGGGGTAGCCGACCGGCTCGCCCCGGTAGGTCACCGTACCGATCAGGTCGGCGAGCGAGGTGGCGACGAGTGCGATGTAGCCGGCGGTCGGCACCACCGCGAGCAGCAGGTTGCTGCGGTTGCGGGTGAGCAGCAGCCACTCCCGCCGCAGCGTCGCGGTGAATCCGGAGCCGTGCCAGGGCGGCGCGGCGGTGTCGTCGTCGGCCAGGTCGGACAGGTTCACCGGGTGGTCAGCTCCGATCGGGTCAGGGCCACGAAGGCTTCCTCCAGCGAGGCCGTGGCCAGCTCCACACTGTCGACCGGGATCTTCTGGTCGGCCAGTCCGGCGAGCAGCCGGGGCAGCCGCCGCCGCAGGTCCGGCCCGGTCAGCACGATCTCGTTGCCGCTGCGCGCCGCCGCCAGGCCCAGCCGGAGCGCCCCGGCGGCGATCGCCGGCCAGCCGTCCACCGATCCGCTCCGCAGCACCGCCCGCGCCTCGCCGCGTTCGTCCCGCAGGTCCGCCGGGGCGCCGTCCCGGATCATCCGGCCCCGGCACAGCACCAGCACCCGTTCGGTGTTGCGCTCCACCTCGTCGAGGTTGTGGCTGGTCAGCACGATGGTCAGCTCGTGCTGCCGGCGCAGCTCGTTCAGGGCGGCCCAGACCCGACGCCGGCCCTCGACGTCCAGACCCGCCGACGGCTCGTCCAGCAGCAGGACTCTCGGCACCCGGAGCAGCGCCCGCACGAGCTGGAGCCGGCGCCGCTGCCCGGCGGAGAGGGTGTGCACGAGCTGGTCCTCGCTGCCGGTCAGCTCGAAGGCGCCGAGCAGGTCGCCGGCCCGGGAAAGGGCGCGGCGCCAGGGCAGACCCCGGAACGCGGCGGCGATCCGCAGGTTGTCCCGGACCGTCAACATCAGGTCGAACGGCCCGGACTGGTGCACCACCGCCACGTCCCGGCGCGTGCCGGCGTCGGGCTGGCGGCCGTGCACCAGGATCCGACCTGAGCTGGCCGGGCAGGCGCCGCAGACCAGTTTGAGCAGGGTGGTCTTGCCGGCGCCGGCCGGGCCGAGCAGCCCGACCGCCTGGCCGGGCGGGACGTCGAAGGTCAGCCCGTCGACCGCCGGGGTGGCGCCGGGATACACCTTGACCAGGTCGGTCGCGGCGATCGCCGGGGTCACGGTGCACCGGGGAGCGCCGGCTCCGGGGATCCCGGCAACGGGGGTACGCCCAGCGTGGCGAGGATGATCCGGATCTCGCTCTCCGGACCGGTCTCCCGCAGTGGCGGGCCGGTCCGCAGGTGGTGGTCGACGTCGTCCGGGGCGATGACCGGCTGGGCGTCGCCGGGCCCGGCCACCGGCGCGATGGCGCCCCCACCGCCGGTGCCGGACAGGGCCGGCGAGCCGAACCGGCAGCCGAGCACGATGTCGAGCCGCTGCGCCGGGCGGCTCGGGCCGGCCAGTCCGGCACGCAGGTCGTCGACCGGGCGTACCGCGGCCGGGGAGATGCCCACGGTCACCCCGCCCAGCACGTCGAGGGCGTCCAGCGCTCGGCGTACCCGGTCCGGCAGGGCGGAGCCGGCGGCGAGGTGGCGTACCCGGACCAGGGCCTCCGGACGGCGGCTCCCCGGCACCGGAAGCTGGTGGTCGGTCTCCGGTACGGCCCGGGCCGCCGCGCCGACCAGCCAGAGCGTGACGCCGTCCGGCAGCGGGAGCGGCGGCCAGCCGACGGCCGGGGCACCCGGGATCCGGGCGGCGACCTGCGGCACCCGGCCGAGCAGTGCCGCCCGGGGCACCGGCGGGTCGTACAGCGGCAGGTTGTCGCCGGCCGTCAGCAGGTGCTCCGGCAGCCGGGCCACCACCCGGTGCACCACGATCCCGTCGCCGTGCTGGTACGCGACCACCTCGCCGGGGCGGATCTGGTCGAACTCGACCGGCTCGACCACGACGGGGCCGCCGGAGAGCACCGGCAGCATGCCGGAGTCGGTGACCGGTACCCGGGCCAGTCCCCCGGCGGCGAGGGTCGCGCGTACCAGGTCGGCGAAGCCGCTGCCGCTCACCGGTCGCCCTCCACACCGGCCGGTCCGGACGGCTCGGCCGTCCGGAGCAGGTCCCGGGCGTACAGCAGCGCGACGAACTCGCGGACGTCCCGGGCGACGGCCTCGCGTTCCCGGCCGCCGTCGCCGCCGAACGCGTCGGCCAGGTCACGCACGACGGTCTCCACGGCGCTGCCGGCGGCGAGCCGACGCCAGATCCGCGCGCCGCTCGCGTTGAACGTCTGGAAATCCCCGTCGTCCGGGTTGTAGAGCCGGACCTCCTCGTCGTCGTCGACCCAGACGATCCCGGAGTTGATTCCGACCGTCACGCGACACCTCCCGGTCCGGTGGTCAGCAGTGGAGGCGACCGGCATCCGCCGGACGGCGGAGTCCGGGCGTGCCGGTCGTCGTACGCCGGGCGCGCCGAGCCGTCCCGGACCGGCCCGGGGTTCGTCGCGCAATCCCGTCCCCCCGCGCGGCGGGAGCCGGTGCAGGTGGCAGCGCCGGCAGTCGGCCGGCTCCCCGCCCTCGGCGACGTCGTCCGGCGACGGATCGTCCGACGGGTCGGCGAGGACGGGTGGGGCGAACATCTCGTGCAACGGCCTGCTCCGCAGGTTGCCGGCCGGGTGCGGCGGGCCGGGGACCGACTCGCGGGGATAGACGTCGCCGCGCGGGTCGACGTGGAGGTCGATGCCGCGGAGCCCGCAGTCGGCCTGGACGGGGCACGAGGAGTGTGCCGTCGGGCCCTGGCTGAGGACCTTCCGGGCCACCGGACTCGTCCAGCCGGACCGCCGCGCCGCGAGCTGGTACTCCCCGCCGAGGTGTTCCCAGCCCAGGTGGGGACCGTCCGAGCCGCCCCGGTCGACGGCGGTGTGGCTCATCATCCGGACCCGGCTGAACTCGATGCCGTCCAGGAACGCCATCAGGTCGTCCAGCGCGGCGATGTTCTCCGGCGACACCACGTGGTCGATCGCCGGCTTGACACCGGCCGCGTTCAGCAGGGCCAGCCCGCGTACGGTCTGGGCGAGCGCGCCCTCGCCCCGGGTCGTACCGGGCAGCTCGTGGCCGCCGCCGTCCAGGCTGACGGTGATGCTGGCGAAGGTGTCGGCGATCCGCCGGGCGGTGCCGGCGTCCCGGATCCGGCTGCCGGTGGTGACCAGGTTGACCCGCAGCCCCCGACTGCGGGCAAGGTCGGCCACGTCGAAGAGATCGTGCCGCAGCATCGGTTCGCCGCCGGTCAGGATCAGCAGTTCCGCGCCCAGCTCGGCGATCTGGTCCACCAGGTCGAGGGACTCCGCCGGCTCCAGCTCACCGGGGAGCCGGTGGGCGCAGGAGCCGGAGCGCTCCCGGCAGGGCGGGTGGCAGCCGTCGGTGATGGCGTAGCGGACCGCCCTCAGCCTCGGCTCGGCCGGCCGGACCCGGGGTACCCGGCCTGGCAGGTAGACCAGCCAGTTCAGCACCAGGGTGGCGAGTTGGCGTTCGAGACGGTGCAACTCACCCGGCCCGCCGGATCCGGACGGTGGGGCGGCGCCGTCGGCGAGCGCCCGCAGCAGCCCGAGTTCCTCCTCGGTGAGCACCGCCCAGGCGGCCAGGTCCGGATTCTCCACCAGATACCGGCCCCGGCAGCGGAAGTAGCCGAGGTCGTCCGGGACGACCAGGGAACTCCAGACCGCCGACAGTCGCATGAGCACTCCCCCGTCCAGCCGGGGGGAGCCGCCGTCGGGCGGTTCCCCGGTATCCCGAGGTCCGTGCGGCGGGTCTCACCGACGGGACTCGAGTCCAGCAAAGGATCACCGACTGTCACCGGGCCGTACCAGAAAGCAAAAATTGCGTCTTGACAGCGGATCGGCGGGGCTCTAGTGTCCGGATCCCCTGCCACCCCACCGTCTCAGGCTCCGGAGTCACCCTCCCCGGCGGAAGGCGAGGTGCCGTCTATCGTGTCCGCGCTCTCGGTCTCCGTGGTCGACGACGACCGGATGCTGCTGGACGGCATGGCCGCCTGGCTCGGCTCGGTTCCCGACCTCCGGCTGCTCTGCACGGCGGCCACCGTCGACCAGCTCCTCGACACCGAACCGGGCCGGGCCGACGTCGTCGTACTCGACCTGCTGCTGGCGGACGGGTCCTCGCCGGTGGACAACGTCCGCCGGCTCGTCGCCACCGGGCGGCCGGTGCTGGTGGTCAGTGTGGTGCCGCACGTGGTGCACGGCGTGGACGTGATCCGGGCCGGCGCGTCGGGCTACCTCACCAAGGACCACGACCTGCCGAGCCTGGCCGAGGCGATCCGGACGGTCGCCCGGGGCGAGGTGGCGCACTCCCCCGAGCTGGCCTTCGCCTGGTCCTGCGACGAACGGCCCGACCGGCCCAAGCTGGCGCCCAAGGAACGGGCGGTACTGGTCGCCTACGCCTCAGGCATGACGCTGACCGCGGTGGCCCGCAAGGTCGGCATCCAGCCGACGACCGCCCGGCAGTACCTGGACCGGGTCAAGGCGAAGTACGGCGACGCGGGCCGGCCGACGTACACCAAACTCGACCTCGCCGACCGGGTCCGCGAGGACGGGCTGCACCGCTACTCGTCCGCCTCCGGCGACGACGCCGGCCAGAGCAGCTCGACACTCGTGCCGTGACCGGGCTCGGAGAAGAGCCGCAGTTCACCGCCGACCTCGGTCATCCGCTCGGCGATCGAGCGGTGTAACCCGAAACCTCCGCTGACGCAGTCGGTGTCGAACCCGACCCCCCGGTCGACGACCCGTACGCCGAGCACGCCGTCGTACCAGTCGACGGTGACCCACGCCTCGCCGGTACCGGCGTGCCGGGCCACGTTGTTCAGCGCCTCCCGGGCCGCGTCGCAGACCGCCCGTACGACGTGCCGGGGCGGCTGGGACGGCACGTTGCCCGAGCGCAGGTGCACCCGCAGGCCCAGCCCGGTCGCGTCGGCCACCACCTCGGCCAGGCTGGCGCCGAGGGTGCTCTCCGCCTCGGCCCGGTCCTCGGTGACCAGGCTCCGGATGTAGTCGGCCTCCCGGCCGCAGCGCCGCCGGACGTCCTCGGCGCGATGGTCCAGCCCGCCCCGGGCGATCGCGGTCAGCGTAGCCAGCGCGGTGTCGTGCAGCCGGCGGTAGTGGTGCAGCCGTTCGGCGTACCGGGCCGCCCCGGCTGCGGTCGCCGTCTCGGCCGCGAGCCGGCGCTGGGTCGCCTCGTCGACGGCGTTGGCCTGGGCACAGAGGAACCGGCGGGTGAAGTGCAGCACCAGCGCGAACCACAGGCTGGAGTTGACGTGGTTGACGAAACCCGACTCCCAGGGCGGCAGTCCGCCGATCTGCACCGAGGCGGCGGCCACCGCGGTCAGCACCAGCAGCCCGAGCCCGACGAGCAGCGCCCGCAGGCTCAGCACCGCCCCGACCAGCGCCGCCGAGCCGAGGGCGAACTTGCCGGCCCAGTTCGCCGCCGACAGCTCGTAGCCGGACCGGATGTTGGCGTTGACCACGACCAGCAGCCCGCAGATGACCGCCACGTCCAGCACGACGTGCCCGTAGCTGAACCAACCCCGCCGCCACACGAACGCACCGAGCAGGACGTTCCAGCCGACCACGCCGACCAGCAGCGTCGTGTTCAGCGCGGGGCTGTGGTAGCGGGTGTCGCCGCTGGACATGCCGAGCAGCGCCGGCACGATGTAGCTGGCCCGCTGGCAGAACAGCACCACGGCGATGAAGCGCAGCGCCCGCTCCCGGCCGGGCATGGTGACCATCAGCCGGGCGTCCACCCAGCCCAGTCGCGCCTCGGCGAGGAACCGGCTCATCCGCCGGGGCGGTCGCCCGACCCGGGTGGCAAGCTCCGACACAGAACCCACCCCTGTCACAGAATCACCGGACGGCCACCCAGCCCCGACCTGCCGACTATAGGGCAGATTTCGCCGCCCAGGGCTTCCCCGAGCCTGCCCGGGGAACGGGATACCCGTCAGTTTCCTGACTCGTCCCCCGGTGCCGCATCGTCTCGAAGCTGCCAGGCTCCGATCGGATGCGGAAGGTGGATGATCTCTCCGATCATCCGCGCCGTCTGTGCGAACGTGAGCAGCACCGTCTCGGTGGATCCGTGCCGCGTGACGTCGATCTGCAACAGTGGCGCCTGACCGGCCCCTCGATCGGCGACAAGCTGGACACTCAGCCAACCGCTACCCTCCCTGCCGACGGTCGCCAGCCGACTACGGTGCCTCGGGCTGCTCGACAAGCAGCCCTGACACCACAGCGGGCAGGTATCGGGAGCGATGCCGAGCGCCGATCTCGCCGCTCCGCCCTTCCGCTCATACTCGGGCATCGCCGCCTCCCCCCGGCGACGTGAATCCCGCTTCGCCCAGCACGTGGTCCAGGTGCCGGGCAAGCTGCCATCCGTCAACGAGCCGAAGAAGCGCACCTCCGGATCCCCGCCATCGTCCGGCCGCGTGCAGCCCCAGCATGGGCGGGCCTGCCTGCGCGGCGACCATGTACACGGCTACGCTGCCGCCACCACGCCGATCTCCAAGCAGCCGCACCGGCCCCTTGTGCAGGCGGAGTCCATATTGGAACTGAGGCGGAACCAGGAACTCACAGCGCTGAGGTACGCACCACGGCGGATGCACGACTTCTCGCCGCCGACGGGCTGCCCCGCCTACTGCGGCCATCACCTACAGCTCCCTCAGTACGAGCCAGACGAGCCGATGCGGATGAACCACCACAACCTCCCTGCGGCGTGATAGAAGTGGTGGTGCCCGTTCTGGACACCCGAGGTAGTTCCGTGGATGCATCCAGTGAAGCCGAGCAAGGGCCAGTAGCCTATGCAAGCGCAGTGCAACCACATGCAATGCCAGTGCAGCCCGGGCCGGCAGAGGAGGTGGCCATGGTCGAAGTCGAACGCTGGACTGGCGGCCTGGCCAGCACACTCCAGGCGTCGATGAACATGACCAACGAACGCTTCGCAGCATGGCTTGGAATAGCGGTCCGTACTGTCGCTTACTGGCACAGCCGTCCCGAGACTGTTCCCGGTCAGGCAAATCAGGATGTACTCGCGGCCGCTCTCGGACGACTCTCCGATGCGGCCCGAACCAGATTCGCGGCAGCTATCTCACAACCCGCTAAAACTTCGGCAACCTCCACGAACGATCATGCGGCTGTGGATGTTGTCACCCGCGCCACCGATAACATCTCCAACGACCCTCTCTTGTCCGAGGGAATCACCCCCAGAGAATCAGTCGAATCGCTACAGGAGGAGATGACACTTCTCGCCCGGGCCGGCGGCATGGCCGCATTTGACGTATTCAGGGCGGTCAGCCGCTTGCGAGACGAAACCCGATCGCTCGCGGAGCACACGCGGCGGCCCGGCATCCTCACTAATCTGTACTCCGTGATCGGACAGGGAACTTCTCTGATGGCCTCTACGGCTTTCGATCTGGGACGCTGGGACGAGGCAGCAGCACTCGCACGGGCCTCAACGCGGTACGCAGACCTGGCCGGCCATGCCTCACTGAAAGCATGGACCTATGGCCTACAGATGACTTTGGCGAACTGGCGTAACGAACCCGATATTGCGCTGACCTACTACGCGCGGGGCATGCGTGTGGCTCCGGCCGGCGAACCTAGATTCCGCCTACGCCATATAGCCTCCCGCTCGTATGCCCTACTCGGCGATGGCGTTTCAGTTTCGGAAGTCCTACAGGCTGCTCAGCGAGACCAGGACGGCATAGGGGCCAGTCCCGATGATCTGAGCAAGTCGGTCGGCGGCGAATTCGCGTTCGGTGAAGCCAGGGCAGCAGCATGCGCGGCGGCGGCATGGCTCGACCTCGGGAATGGTGCTGAAGCTGCGAAAAACGCATGCGCGGCGCTGGCGTCCTACGTGGCAATACCCGTGCCTCGGCGACCGTACTCGCAAATCAACGGCACCCAGATCGACATTGCCGCCGGACACCTACACATGGGCGACCTCAATGGGGCGCATGCCGCACTGTGTGAAGTCTTGGACCTGCCAATCCACAAGCGCAACATCTCGCTGATCGGCCGACTAACGAAGGTGCGCAATCTGCTTTCGGTTCCACCGTGGAATGCAGATTCGGAAGCACATCAGTTGGCGGAGCGAGTATCGGAGTGGCTTGCCTGCGCCTCAGCTCGACCGTTGGAGTTGGCTATGCAAGCCTGGAAATGATCTCGGACTCCTTCTCGCCACCGATGCCGATTTCTGTGGCCCGCTCGTGATTGCTGGTTGAACTGGCTGCCACAAGCCATGCCCACGTGTCGGACACCGTGTCACGGATTGACCGACATCGAAGACCAACACCTCGCGCCCTAGCAGCGTCGACGTTCCAGACACCCGGAGACGTCCGCCACAACGGCATTTCCGACCACTGGCGGACGCCATGGCTCAGCAACACGGAATCAGGGGCCCACAAAAACGATGCGTCGGACCCAGTCACCTCGGCGCATGCGGCGAGTAGATCCCCGAAGGTCGTCCCGCCGATCGGCGCCGTCACGTTGTATGTCCCAGATGCCCCGTCGGTGATGGTCCGGAGCACGAACGCCGCAAGGTCGCGCACGTCCACAGGCTGAATCGCACGCTCCGGCGAGCCGGGAGCCAGTACCCGACCCCCGGCAGCGACCCGGCGGAGCCACCACGGCAGGCGGCCGACGTACTCGCGCGGGCCAAGCACAACACCGGGACGGAGAATCGTGGTCCGATCCGGACCGAAGGCCAGGAGCGCCGCGGACTCGCAACCCACCTTCTGGTAGCCGTACCTCGTCGGGCCATCCTCGGTATCCTCGCCGTAGTCTTGGCCGGCATCGGGCGGACAGTCCAGGAGTGCCGACTCATCGGTGAGTGGCTCGATCGGCCAATCCCGATAGACGCTCACGGTCGACATGAAGACGTATCGGCCGGCAACGGGCGCGAGGGCATGCGCTACGTCGAGCGTGTTGCGCGGCACGTAACCGGACGTATCCACGACGGCGTCCCAGGTGCCAGCGGCGACCAGGGCACGCACATCATCGACCTGGTTCCGGTCTCCTCGAACCGCTCGTACCTGTTCGAGGAACGGATCAGATGTCCCTCGATTGAACGTGGTCACTTCCCAACCCGCCTCGATGGCGGCGCTCACGATGGCGTGACCGACGTACCACGTCCCACCGAGCACCAGCAGCCGCATGCCCACCATCATGCCGATCAGGGGCACGCGACCGCCGGCAGGTACCTCCCGACCGCTGTCCAGGATTTCGCGAAGCCGCGCACCGCTGGCAGCCGTTGCCTCACTGGGCCTCCTGGCTCCGGCCTGCGGCACTAGATGGGCTGGTAGTCACGGTGTGGGATGGACAACTGCCACACGGCCTCGAACGCCGACCGACACAATCGCAGGTCAGCAAGTTGGGAAGAGGCCACCCGATCTACGGCCAAGCCGTTGCCGGCGTAGATGAGAAAGACCGCCAGGCGGTCATCGAAGAGGTAGTAGTCGTTGCCAGGCACGGCTACCGACGACACGCGTCGCCGGGGTATCCAACGGATGTCCTCGCCAGCCTCCACCATGGGCTGCGCGATGCTCCACGACCAGCGCTGGTAGTCGCTGAGCGGTTCGGACACGATCCGCGCCCGCCGCACCGACCGACCCGCCTCGACGTGCCGCCGCAGGCTCTCGCACCAGCCTTCCAACCACGCCAGGTCATCCGGCTCGCCGTTCGCCCACTTCGCCATGTGCGGCAGCTCCACTGCCGTGCCATAGGCGTCACGCGTCTCAAGATGGATGGCTTCACGCTCGAAGCCGACCAACAGCCGCTCGAACTCGCCCTCACTGATCGAGGTCACGATCCCCTGCCTCAAAACTCGGGATCTCTACGCAGGTCTCCTTCCGGAGTACTACGACACCACGTCCTTGCGGGTGAAGCGCCAGAAGGCGAGCGACCAGAAGACGGTGGCGTAGCAGATCGCCGAGATGGCGCCCTTGACGATGTCGTCGGTCTGCACCGGAGTGGAGAGCAGGCCGAGCCAGGCGCTGCTGTAGTGCGTCGGCAGGAAGTCCCGCACCACCCCCAGCGCGGTGATCTGGTCGAGGATGCTGGAGAGGATCCAGAGCAGCACCGCGCCACCGACGGCGCCGAGCGCCGCGTCCGTGGTCACCGACAGCAGGAACGCCAGGCCGGCCACGACCAGCAGTACGACCGCCAGATAGCCGAGGATGCCGAGCAGGCGCAGCAGTCCCTCCCCGGCCGGGATCTGCGCGGCGACGGTGCTGGAGAGCGGGGACCAGCCGTACCGGAGGGTGCCGACGAGCAGCGCGGTGCCGGCCAGCAGCAGCAGGGCCAGCAGCGAGTACCCGAGTGCGACCAGCAGCTTGACCGCCAGCAGTCGGGCCCGGGGCACCGGTACGGCCAGCAGGTAGCGCAGGCTGCCCCAGCTCGCCTCGCTGGCCACCGTGTCGCCGCAGAACAGCGCCACCACCACGACCAGTAGGAACGACGACGAGACGAGCAGCGCGAAAAGGGTGAAGTTGAGCCCGCCGCTGGTGGCCAGCTCGATCAGGCTGCCGAACTCGCCGCCGCCGTTGTCGTCGTCGCCGGAGCCCTCGAACTGGAACGCGATCAGGATGATCAGCGGCAGCAGCACCATGAAGCCGAGCGCGAACTGGGTACGCCGGCGGGACGCCTGCCGGCGCCACTCGGCGGCGATCGAGAGCGTGGCCCGGGGCCGGTACCCGGCGGCACCGCCGGCCGCGTCCGGTGCCCTGGTCTCCGTGGCGGTCATCAGCGGTCCCCGCTTCCCCGAGAGTTCTCGCCGACCAGGGCGAGGAAGGCGTCCTCCAGGCGGCGGCGCGGCACCACCCGGTCCACCCCGACACCGGCCCGGACCAGTTCGGCCACCACCTCGCTCCGGGCGGTGCCGTTGGTGTCGACCACCAGCCCGCCGTTGGTCTCCGGCAACACCCGTACCCCGGCCAGCCGGTCCAGTACCGCCCGGGCGGCGTCGACGTCGGAGACGTCGAACTGGGTACTCGGCGACTCGCCGACGATCTCCTCCACCCTGCCGGCCGCCACGATCTGCCCCTTGTGCACGACGACCGCGTGCGTGCAGGTCTGTTCCACCTCGGCCAGCAGGTGGCTGGAGACCAGCACCGCCCGGCCGTCGGTGGCGTACCGGCGCAGCACCCGGCGCATCTCGGCGATCTGCGGCGGGTCCAGCCCGTCCGTCGGCTCGTCCAGCACCAGCAGCTCCGGCAGGCCGAGCATGGCCTGTGCGATGGCCAGCCGCTGCCGCATGCCATGGCTGTACTTGCGGGTCCTGCGGTGGATCGAGTCGCCGAGCCCGGCGATCTCCAACGCCTCCTCGAAGTGCGCGTCCGCCTCCGGCCGGCCGGTCGCCCGCCAGTACGCCCGCAGGTTCTCCAGACCGCTCAGGTGTGGCAGGAAGCCCGGCCCCTCCACCAGCGCGCCGATCCTGGACAGCACCGGCGAGCCGGGCACCAGCCGGTGTCCGAAGACGTGGATCTCGCCGGTGGTCGGCTGGGTCAGCCCCATCAGCACCCGCAGCGTGGTGGTCTTGCCGGCGCCGTTCGGCCCGAGCAGCCCGACCACCTGGCCCCGGTGCACCTCGAAGTCGATCCGGGAGACCGCGACGAAGCCGTCGGCGTACTCCTTGCGCAGGTCGCGGACGACCAGCGGGGTGTCGGCGTACTCCGGATGCACCGAGGTGTCGTGCCGGCGGTGCCGGCGGCGGAGCACGGCCACCACCACGACGAGCCCGAGCACGATCGCGGCGACCAGGCCGGCGAGCGCCCAGCGCCAGGCCACCGCCGGGGTGGCGATCGGCTCGCCGACCACGGTCGGCAGCGACACCTCGGCGCCGGTCAGGGCGGCGCCGGCCGGCATCCCGGGTACGGCCCCGGAGGCCGGCCCGGCCAGCGCGACGGTGTAGGTGACCGGCTCGACCGGGGTGGCGTAGCCCTGGTCGGAGGTGGCGACCACGATCCGGAGCCGGTGCCCGGCCTCGATCCGGCGCACGATCGCCGGCAGGGTGACCCGGACCGGCGTCGCGGCGGAGATGTCGGCCGGCAGCCCGGTCAGCCGGACCGGCGCGACGAGACCGTTCGAGAGCGCGGCCGGGCCGTTCGGATCGACGTCGTAGAGCTTGACGAAGAGCACCGCCTCGCCGGTCGGCGACGCGGCCCGGATGGTGACCGTCGGTGAGCCGACCACGTCGACGGCCCGGGGAAGCGGTGCCGACTCGAACCGGGCGTGCTGGCCGGGCAGGTCACCGGCGACCCCGTCGAGCAGGGACGAGAAGCCGCCGCCGAACGGCAGCGCGGAGATCGCCGCCGGGTTGCCGGCCGGCGGGTTGGCGATCCGCTGTGCCGGCCCGGCCACCGCGATCGACTCGTCGGTGGTGCCGCCGACGCCCGGATAGTCGGTGACGGAGAAGCCGGTGGCGACCAGGCCGCGGTCCAGTGCGTCGAAGCCGGCGATCCGCGACCAGGTGAAGCTGGTCGACGGCGCGTCGCCGGAGCCCTTGACGTAGTGCTCCAGCCACTGTGCCATCAGGAAGCGCAGCCGGTCCCGGTCCGTCTGCGGGCCCTCGCCGCCGTCGTGTCCGCCGGTGAACCAGGCGACCCGGACCGGCGTGCCGCCGGCCGCGATGCCCCGGGCGTTGGCGTCCGCCTCGGCGAGCGGGAAGAGGGTGTCGGCCGCGCCCTGGACCAGCAGGGTGGGCGCCTTGATCCGGTCGAGCACGCCGGCCGGGCTGGACCGGCGGAGCAGCTCGACCGCCGCCGGGTCGGCCCGGCCCGTGGTGGCGATCCGCAGGTACGCGGCGCAGACGTCGGCGGCGAAGCGCCCGCAGGCCGGGTCGTCCGGGGTACCACCCGGCGCGGCACCCGGCACCGTGCCGAGCACCGGATCCTGGCCGCCGGCCGGACTGTCCTCGTCGTCCGCTCCGGAGTCGCCCCCACCGGAGTCGCCGCCCGGTGCGGCGCCGGGGGCGGTGAGTCCGCCCAGGCCGGTAGCGCCGCCGCTGCCGAAGAAGATCCCGGCCCAGCCCTTCTTGAACACCCCGTCGACCGGCTCCCGGCCGGTGGACTCGGGCAGGAAGGAGCGGGCCAGGTCGTTCCAGGTGATCATCGGGACGATGGCGTCCACCCGCTGGTCCTGGGCGGCCAGCAGCAGGGCCAGGCCGCCGCCGTACGAGCCGCCGACCACTCCCACCCGGGGGTCGCCGGCCGTGTCCTTGCGGATCTCCGGCCGCGCGGCGAGCCAGTCGAGCAGCCGGGCCGCGTCCCGTACCTCGTAGTCGGGGTGGTCCAGGTGGATCTGCCCGCCGCTGCGCCCGAACCCCCGGGCGGTGTACGTCAACACGGCGTAACCCAGCCCGGCCAGGTCCTCGGCGTCGGACTCGACGGACCGCTTCGTGCCGCCGAAGCCGTGCGCCAGCAGCACCGCCGGTACCTGCCGGTCGGCGCTCGCCCCGTCCGGCAGGTAGAACCTGGTGTCCAGGTCGACCGGCTGGTCGCCGCCCGGTCCGGACCGGACGGAGATCATGGAGTCCGTTGTGGAGTAGGGCGGGTTCTCCGGCCACACCGCCCAGCCGACCAGCGCGGCCAGCAACACCAGCACGGTCGATCCGGCAATCAACCGGCGCCGGGTCGGCCGGGCACGGCGCAGCCGCGCCAGCAGTCGGGAAGGCATGGGTCACACCGTACGGCTACGGAGCTGAGCGTTGGCTGAGATCCGCCGTACGTCCGTCCGGCTGGTCCGTTCGGTCCTCGTGAGTCGTCGTCCGCGTCGCACCACCGGGTATCCGGTGCGGCGACTTCGGATCCTGTGAATTCCGATCTTTCGGTGCAGCGCCCACTAAATCAATACATGCGCCTAGGCAACTATGCACAAGGAGTCACATTTTTGCTCACCGGGTGTTACCTGTACCCAAGTGACGCATAACTGACTGCTCGACCCGGATCGAGCGGGTCCGACGTCTACTAGTTTTCCGGTCCGGTGGACGGGACCGGGCGGTCTCCCCACGCCCGCCACGCAGATCGACCCCCTCGCGCCGATGGAGATGGACGATGACAGTTCCCGCGCAACGGTCCCGGCGCGAGCCGAACCGGACCGGTACGGCGCTGCGAGTACTGCTCGCGGTCGCCCTGCTGCTTCCGGCCGGCGTGCTGTTCAGCTCGGCCTGGCGCAACAACGACGACCGGCTCACGATCGCCGAACGCGAACGGCACGGGGTCGAATACCTGCATTCCCTGGGACAGGTGACGCTCGCCCTGGTCGACGCCCAGTCCGGTGCCGTGGCGGGCCGCGCGGCGGCCGCCGCCGCGCTGCGTACCGCGGTCGAGGAGACCAGCGCGGTCGACGTCCGGTACGGTGCCGAGCTGCGTACCAGCGAGCGCTGGGCCGGGCTGCACGCCAAGATCGAGGCGCTGCCGGACCGCCCGCCGGCCAACCCGCAGGACGCCTGGACGGTCTACACCGAGACCACCGACCTGCTGCTGGCGCTCTACGCCAAGGTGCGGGAGAGTTCCGGACTGATCCGGGACCCGGAGTCGGACTCCTACCACCTCCAGGACGCGGTGGCCGAGGAACTGCCGGAAGCCCTGGTCGCGGCCGGACGGCTCGCCGACCGCGCGGTACTCGCGGCCGGCCGCTCGGGTGGCAACCCGCTGCGTACCGCCAGCGAGCTGGCCCTGGCCCGGTCCGCCGTACTCCTCCCCGCCGCCGACCTGGTCGAAAACCTACGCGCGGCGGTGGAGAACACCGCCAGCCGGACGCTCGGCGGCAACCTGCTCAGCCGGCTCGACGGCTACCAGCGTGCGGTGGAGGACCTGGCCACGCTCACCCGGGACTCGGCCGCACCCAACCCGATCCAGGTGGGTGCCGCCCGAGCCTCCGCGCAGCTCGCCGGATCCGGGCTGGCCACGATCATCCTGACCGAACTCGACATCCTGCTCCGGGACCGGGTCGACGAGCTGACCGGCGAGCAGCGGATCGCGGCCGGCGCGCTGGTGCTGGCCGTACTCCTGGTGCTCGCCCTCGCCGCCCTGCCGGTGCTGGCCGCCCGATCCGCCCGGGGCGGCGGCACCCCGGCCGGGGCCGGCGAGCCGACCACCGGCGGGGTGCGCCCCGTCGCCGACGCCGAGTCCGGACCGCCGCCGACCGGGCCGCCGCTGGCCGAGTCGGCGCGGCCGGTCGGCGCGGCCCTGGCCGGGCCGCCGGCCGGCGGGCTGCCGCCGCTGCCCGAACGCCGGCCGCGCCGGCCGGACCCCTCGGGCGAGCCGGGCCGGCGGTCCCCGCTGGCGGACTGGCAGGATCCGGTACCCGCCGGCCAGGCCGTCCAGTCGGCCGTGCCGGAACGCCCGGCGCCGTGGGGACGTCCCGATGCTCGGTAGGCTCCGGATCCGGGGCCGGCTGGCCCTGCTCGTCATCCTTCCACTGCTCAGCACCATCGGCCTCGCCGTCCCGGTGCTGGCCGACCGGATCTCCTCGGCCCAGAAGGCCGCCGACACCGCCGACACGGTGCGCCGGGCCGGCCAGGTCGGCACCCTCGTGCAGGATCTCCAGCGGGAGCGGCTGCTCTCCGTCGGCTACCTGCTGAACGTCGTCGACCGCTCGGAACTGGTCCAGCAGAGCGCGCAGGTGGGTGACCGGATCGCCGACCTGCGGGCCGACCTCGGCGAGCAGTTGACCGGGGAGATCGACAGCGCGATCGCGGGTGTCGGGCGGCTGGCCGACCTGCGGGCCGGCGTACTGGCCCGGCGGGCCAGGCCGGACCAGGTCATCACCGCGTTCGGGCAGGTACACACCGCACTGATCGCGTCGCTGGGTTTGGTCCGGTCCGCCGACGCGACCACGCCCGAGGGCCGCCAGATGATCGCCCTGGACGCGGTGCTCCTCACCGACGAGGGGATCAGCGCCGCGGCCAGCCTGATCGTGCTGGTCGCCGGCACGAAGACCCCGGCCGCCGGCATCGCGTACGTCGGCACCATGGCCGGGCTCGAATCCAATCTGGCCCGGTTCCGCAGCTTCGCCACCCCGGCACAGAACGATCTCTACCGGCTCATCGAGCGGGCGACTGCGGCCCGGACCGGCCCGGAGTTCCTCA
Organism: Plantactinospora sp. KLBMP9567; assembly: GCF_033446045.1. NCBI lineage: Bacteria > Bacillati > Actinomycetota > Actinomycetes > Micromonosporales > Micromonosporaceae > Plantactinospora > Plantactinospora sp. KLBMP9567. The sequence goes on from NZ_JAWQRR010000021.1 coordinate 26,456, forward strand.
GCGCCGGCGCCGCCGACCCGACCGAGGCGATCGCCGACCTGAACCTGGCGGACCTGTTCCCGGCCGCCACCTCGCTGATCACGCTCGGCCAGTTCATCGAGAAGAAGATCGTCACCGACGTGGTCACCGAGGTGACCGACCAGCGCCAGCGGGCCATCGCCGGCGCGTACACGGTCGGGCTGCTGGTGCTGCTGATCATCGCGCTGATGATGCTGCTCAGCCTGGCGGTGGCACGTACCGTCGCCCGGCCGCTGACCCGGCTGACCGTCTCCGCCGACCGGATGGCCCGGGTCGCCGAGGAGGAGCTGACCCGGATCGTCGACGACGAGTCCGAGTCGTACCAGCCGATCCGGCTCGACCCGGTCGACGTGGACGGTCGCGACGAGATCGGCGACCTGGCCCGGGCCTTCGAGCGGGTGCAGGGTACGGCCGCCCGGCTGGTGGAGCGGCAGGCCGCCAGCCGGCGGAACGTGGCACAGATGTTCGGGCACGTCGGACGGCGTACCCAGAACCTGGTCGGCCGGCAGATCGCCCTGATCGACCGGCTGGAACACCAGGAGACGGACCCGGGCCGGCTCCAGCACCTCTACCGGCTCGACCACGTCTCCAGCCGGCTGCGCCGCAACGCGAGCAGCCTGGTGGTGCTCTCCGGCGGCGCCGGTGGCGACGGGCACGTCGCCCCGCTGCCGCTGGGTGACGTGGTCCGGCTGGCACTCGGTGAGATCGAGGACTTCACCCGGGTCGACGTGCAGGTCCGGCTCGACGTCGGAGTGGCGCCCGGGGTCATCGGCGACCTGGTGCTGACCCTCGCCGAGCTGATGGAGAACGCCACCGCCTTCTCCCCGCCGCACACCCGGGTCACCGTGCTCGCCGAGGTCGTCCCGGGCGGGGTACGCCTCAACCTGGTCGACCACGGCATCGGGATGACCCCGGAGCGGCTGGCCGAGGAGAACGCCCGGCTGACCCGGCGGGAACGGCTGGACCTGGTCCCGACCGAGGTGCTCGGACTGTTCGTGGTGGGCCGGCTGGCCCGCCGGCACGGCTGGCGGGTCATCCTCTCGGCGACCACGCCCGGCGGCGGGGTCACCGTCGGGGTGGAGATCGACGACCGGCTGCTGGTCACCCGCCGCCCGGAGTCCGAACTGCCGACGCCCCGGGCCAGTGCCTCGGCACCGCTGCCGGTCCGGCCGGTCCGGATCACCGAGGCCGGCGCCCTGGTCGGCCGGGCGACGGCCCCGACCGCCGAACCGGCACCCTCCGGGCCCACCGAGCCGGCACCGGTACACAGCCCCGCCGGGCCAGCGCCGGTGTTTCCGGAACCGGTGCCGGCGATGGCCGAGACCGCGCCGGTGTTCCGGCTGCCCGAGCTGATGCCGGTGGCGGTACCGGCCGGACCGGTCTTCGACGAGGAGCTGATCCGCCGGGCCACCCGGTCGCTGACGTCCGGCCAGCCCTGGAACGCCTTCCTGACCCGCCCGGTGGCCACCGCCCAGCCCGGCGCCGCCGAGACCGGCACCGCCCAGCCCGGCATTGCCCAGCCCGGCATTGCCCAGCCCAGCGCCACCGGGACCGGCCCAGCCCAGCCCGACACCGCCCGGCCCGGTGCCGTCAGGACCGGCGCGGACCCGGCGGGGCAACCGGGCGGTGGCGCCCCGGGCGACCGGCCCGGTGGCCCGGATGCGGGAGGTGGCCCGGCGTCCTCCGGTGCGCCGGCGACGCCTTCCGCCGACAGCAGCCCGGGACCCGCCTCGTCCGGCCCCGGCACCGGGCTGCGCCAGCGGGTCCCGGGCGCCCAACTGCCGAACACCACCAGCAGGACCCGCCCCGAGCCGACCCCGGCCGACCCGTCCGTGGTCCGGGCGCTGATCGAGGAGTTCGAGGCCGGGGTACGCCGGGCGCAGCGCGAGCAGCAGTCCCGACCGGCCGGCCCGGATCTCCGGCCGGAGCAGGTCGGCACCGGATCCGGAGAGCCCCGCCAGGGCGCCCCACGGCCGGCGGCCGCCGGTCCGGAGGGGACCGACCAGCGGCCGCGGGGAGCTACCCCGCCGGAGCGGACCGGCCCGCGTCCGGAGGGCGGTACCCTCGGGCCGGCAGGGCCGGCCTCCCGACCCAACGGCATCGCAGCGGCGACCCCCGCCGCGACGGACGCTCCGCCGCGGCTCAACCGCAGGGTCCCCGGAGCCAACCTGAGCATTCCGCTGCCGACCACCCCGCTCGGCCAGGCACCGGCCATCGCCGCCGCCGGACCGGGTGACCCGGACAAGGTACGCGAGCTGATGATGCAGTTCGAGTCCGGTGTCGCCCGCGCGCTGAGCGAAGTCCGAACAGAACACCGCCACGAAGAGGGAACCCCACGATGAGCACTCCCTTCATCCGTACCGAACAGGACCAGCAGGCAGCGGGCACCGGCGAGCTGAGCCAGGAGGCACGCACCTTCAACTGGTTGCTGGACTCGTTCACGTCCGGCACCGCCGGGGTACAGGAGGCGATCGCGGTCTCCTCCGACGGTCTGCTGATGGCCATGTCGTCGATCAAGGACCGGTCCAACGCGGAGCGCCTGGCCGCGGTGGTCTCCGGGATGACCAGCCTGGCCAGCGGCGCCGCGAACTGGTACACGCTGGGCGCGCTCAACCGGGTGGTGGTGGACATGACCGACGGCTACCTGCTGGTCAGCGCTATCAGCAGCGGCTCGGTCCTCGGGGTGGTCGCCGACCGGTCGGCCAACCTCGGCACCGTCGCCTACGAGATGACCCTGTTCGCCGGTCGGGCCGGAGGCGCGCTCACCCCTCGCCTGATCGTCGAACTGAAGAACTCCGTCCAGTCATGACCGCGGGTGCTGCGGTGGGCGGCGGCCCGCCGCGCCGTACACCCCGGAACGCCCGCGGGCGGGGTGAGGGACCGGCATGACCGAGCGGAGCGAGGTGCCGGAGCCGGACGCCGAGCCGGAGCCGGAGGTACTGCCGACGGTCCGGATCCGTCCCTATCTCCAGGCCGCGCTGGCGGAGGAGGAGGCGGAGCCGGAGGCCGACACCGGAGAGCTGCCGATCGTCCAGCCGGTGCCGACCGGGCTGCGCCCGTTCGTGCTGACCTCCGGGCGGGTCACCGGGGCCGATCCGGCGATCGGCTTGGAGACCCAGGTGACCGCGAGGATCGATGCCACGTCCTGGACCAGCCCACCGGTCAACCGGCTCTCCTCGGAACTCCAGGAGATCGTCGCGCTGTGCGCCGAACCGATGTCCGTGGCGGAGATCTCCGCACGGCTCCGGATGCATCTCGGCGTCACCAAGATCCTGGTCGGTGACCTGCGGGCCGCCGGCCACCTCGACGTGCACGTCTGTCCCGTCGAGGATGCCCACGACCCCGACCTCATTATGCGAGTGATCGATGGACTTCGTGCGATCTCCTGACTGGCCCGCCTCGCCGCCGGCCGGCCCCCTGGCGAACAGCGCACCCGGCCGGTACGGCAGCCCGCCCGGACACGGCGTCGGGACTCCCGGCCGGGGGCTGCCCGCCGGGTACGCCCCGCCCACCCGCCACGTGCCGCCCCGGCACGCCCGGGAGACCGGCGCCGACCCGGCCGGGGCGCACCGGTCCGAGCAGCGGCGTGGCAGCGCGCCGCCGATTCCGGTGAAGATCCTGATCGCCGGCGGTTTCGGGGTCGGCAAGACCACAACGGTCGGCGCCATCTCGGAGATCGCGCCGCTGACCACCGAGGCGGAGATGACCACCGCCGGGATCGGCGTCGACGATCCGGGAATCCGCTCCGAGAAGACCACCACGACGGTGGCGATGGACTTCGGCTGCGTCACCATCGACCGCAGTCTCAAGCTGTACCTCTTCGGCACGCCGGGGCAGTCCCGGTTCGGGTTCATGTGGGACGACCTGGCCCGGGGCGCGCTCGGAGCGCTGGTGGTGGTGGACTCCTCGCGGCTCGACGACTGCTATCCCGCCATCGACTACTTCGAGCGGGCCCGTCTACCCTTCGTCGTCGCGGTCAACGCGTTCGACGGCCAGATCGCGCACGACCTGACGGCGATCCGTTGGGCATTGGCGATCGGAGAACATGTCCCATTGGTCCAGTTCGACGCCAGAGATCGACTTTCGGTACGCGACGCCTTACTGATCGTGCTGGATCGGGCCCTGGATCGAGCGATCCGGGAGCGGGAGACTTAGCCCGCGACGGTCCGGCCGCGACGGGTCGGCGGTTGGCCGGGAAGGGTGATCACGATGAGGGGCGAACTGGACGACGCACTGGCACGGATGGAGCGCCGGGAGGCGCTGCAACGACGACGGGCCCAGGAGGCGGCGGCCCGGGCCGGGTCACCGGTCGAGGAGGTGACCGACGCGGTCCAGCGGGTCGTCGCGCAGTATCCGAACGTGGCGGTCACGATGTGGGTCGCCAACGGACCGAACATCTCGGCGATGCATGTCGCCTGGTCGGACGGGGTGGTCACCGTACGCCCCGCCGCCGAGCCGGCGTTGCCGACCGCCGGGCAGCCACCGCACTCCTGGCCGATGTCGGTGCGGACGGTGCCGAGCTGGGCCGCTCCGGAGGATCCGCCGGCCCCGGACGCCGCCGCCCGGCTCGCCGACCTGATCCGGCGGGACCCGTCCCTGCTCGGCCCCGACGACCACGGCTGAGGCCGTCAACAGCTACCGGCGCACTGAACCTTTCTCAACCGCGCGGCGCTCACGCACCGGGTCCGGCCTTTGCGGTCCGCCGGACAGTAAAGGGGGGTTGAAAAAGGTTCACTCGTCGCGTCCCGGCGGCTGGTTCCCGGCCGGTACTCTCGGCCGGTGACGGGTCGGGATCTCACGCTCACTGCCAGCCTGCGGCCGGCCGCGCTGGACGCCCGCCGGGGCATCGTCCGGCTGCATCCGGAGGTACTGACCGCGCTGGGTCTGCACCCCGGCGCTCCGGTACGGCTCACCGGACGCCGTACCACCGCCGGGATCGTGGCCCGGGCGGAGCCGTCGGCGAGCCGGGCCCTGCTCTACGCCGACGACCTGGTCCTCGGCAACCTCGGGGTACGGGACGGCAGCCAGATCACCGTCGCCCCGACCCCGGTGGTGGCGGCCCGCCGGGTGGTGTTGACCGGCCCGCCGGAGATCGTCGCCGTGGTCTCGCCGGAGATGCTCCGCCTCGCGCTGCTCGGCAAGATGGTGACCACCGGTGACGACGTCTCCCTGCTGCCCCAGGACGTGCTTCCCGACGCGGCGGTGCGGACCCTGGTCGAGGCGGCCCGGCGCAGCCTGGCGAACACCGTCGGCTACGCCTGGACCAGTACCTTGTTGACGGTGACGTCGGCGGAGTCCGCGAACGGCCCGGCCGGGCCACCCGACACCGGCGGCGGGACCGATTCGGTGCTGGTGACCATGGACAGTGTGGTCGGCTGGCAGGACGGCCACGCCACCCACGGCACGACCGCGGCCGAGCTGCGGGCGGTCACCGGCGGGCAGAGTCCTCCGGCGGCGACCGGGCAGGTGCCGGATCCGGCGCCCGGGCTGGACGAGCTGCCCGGGCTGCGGGCCCAGGCCGAGGAGCTGACCGAACTGCTCGACCTCGGCTTCCACCACCGCGAGGTGCTGGGCCGGCTGGGCACCACGGTCTCGCTCGGCGTACTGCTGACCGGTCCGGCCGGATCCGGCAAGTCCGCGCTGGTCCGGGCGGTCTCCCGGGCGGTGGGCGCCCGGTTCGCCGCGGTCTGGGCGCCCGAGGTCGCCGCGCTGACCAACGACGCCGCCGCCCGGCGGCTGCGCGAGGCCGCCGCGTCGGTCCGGGACGCGCCACCGGCGGTGCTGCTGGTATCCGACGTCGAGGCGCTGGCCCCGCGCGACACGCCCGGTCCGGTGGGCACGGTCTTCCGGCAACTGCTCGCCGAGACGGTACGCGCCGGAGCCGCCGTGGTCTGCACGACCAGCCGACCCGAGTCGGTGGATCCGGCGCTGCGCTCCCCCGACCTGCTCTCGCTGGAGATCGCGATCCCGCTGCCGGACGCCGCGCTGCGCCGGGAGCAGTTGACGGTGCTGACCCGGGGGATGCCGCTGGCCGAGGACGTCCGGCTGGACGAGGTGGCCGCCCGTACGCCGGGATTCGTCGCCGCCGACCTGGCCGCGCTGACCCGGGAGGCCGGGGTACGCGCCGCGCTCCGGCAGAAGGAGGCGACCGCGCCGACGGTGGCGATGGCCGACTTCTCGGCGGCGCTGGAGGTGGTCCGGCCGACCTCGATGGCCGAGTCCTCGATGCTGGAGTTGGCCGACATCACCCTGGACGACGTCGGTGACATGGCGGAGGTCAAGGAGATGCTGACCGAGTCGGTGCTCTGGCCGCTGAACTATCCGGACACCTTCGCCCGGCTCGGCGTGCAGCCGCCGCGCGGCGTACTGCTCTACGGCCCGCCGGGCTGCGGCAAGACCTTCCTGGTCAGCGCGCTGGCCGGTACCGGTCGGGCGAACGTGCTGTCGGTGAAGGGCGCGGAACTGCTCTCGAAGTGGGTGGGCGAGAGCGAGCGGGCGGTCCGGGAGCTGTTCCGGCGGGCCCGGGAGGCGGCCCCCACCCTGGTCTTCCTCGACGAGGTCGACGCGCTGGCCCCGGTACGCGGCCAGGCCACCGACGGCGGCACCACCGACCGGGTGGTCGCGGCGCTGCTCACCGAACTGGACGGGGTGGAGCCGCTGCGCAACGTGGTGGTGGTCGGTGCGACGAACCGGCCGGATCTGGTGGATCCGGCGCTGTTGCGGCCGGGCCGGCTGGAACGGCTGGTCTACGTGCCGCCGCCGGACGCCGCCGCCCGGGCCGAGATCCTGAGGGCGGCGGCCCGGTCGGTGCCGCTGGCCGACGAGGTGGAGTTGGCGGCGCTGGCCGAGGAGCTGGACGGGTTCTCCGCGGCGGACTGCGCGGCGCTGGTCCGGGAGGCGGCGCTCGCGGCGATGCGGGAGTCCCTGGAGGCGAGCCTCGTGCACGCCGGGCACGTGGCGACGGCCCGGGCCCGGGTCCGGCCGTCCCTGAATCCGGGCCAGGTCGCCTGGCTGGCCGCATACGCCGCGCAGCGGTGAGCCGGGTGCCGGCTCGCGGCCGCCCCGGTGACTCAGTCCTGGCCGGTCGCCAGGGCCAACGCGGCCGGGTTCTGGTATTCCCGCCAGTGCGCCACCCGGCCGTCCCGGACCCGGAGCACCGCGATGAACGGGGCGGAGGCGGAGACGCCGGTGGTGGTCACGGTGGCGGCGAGTTCGTATTCGACGACGATCACCTCGGGGTCGGCGGTCTCGTGGATCACCACGTTGCGGCAGTCGTCGATCCGGAGCGGGAGCTGGGCCCGGCCGGCGGCCGCGAAGTCGAGGAACTCCCGCCTGCCCTCGATCCGGTTGGGCCGGCCGGGTGCGGCGAACGGCATCTCCACCACCACGTCCTCGGCGAGCTGGTCCTCGTCGAAGACGGCCGTGTTGGCCAGGAAGTTGTCCCGGATCCGGGTGAAGGCTTCGCTGGGCGTGCTCATCGGTAAGATCTCCTCCGGGACTAGAGTGAGTGACGACTCAACTTAGAAAGATAATGAGCCTCGACTCATTTTGCAAGGAGGGCAGCTCCGCATGACGTCCCGGAGAGCCGATCCCGGCCGACCGCTGCGCGCGGACGCGCAGCGCAACCGCGTCCGGATCCTGGCGGCCGCCGAGGAGGTGTTCGCCGAGCACGGCGTCGCGGCGTCGACCGAGGAGGTCGCGGCCCGGGCCGGGGTCGCCATCGGTACGGTCTTCCGGCACTTCCCGACCAAGAACGACCTGCTCGCCGCGATCATGAAGGGCGTACTGACCGGGCTGGTCGAGCAGGCCACCACGCTGAGCGGCGACAACCACGACGGCACGGGGCTGTTCACGTTCTTCGCCCAGACCGTCGAGCAGGCCGCCACCACGAAGGCCGTGGCGGACCTGCTGGCCCGGACCGGCGTCGAGATCCAGCTTCCCGAGGTGCTGGAAGTGCTCGGCGAGGCGGTGCACGGCCTGCTCCGTCAGGCCAGGGCCGCCGGCACGGTCGACCGGCAGGTACGCCTGCCCGAGGTGATGGCGCTGCTCGCCAGTACCTGCCAGGGCGCCCTGCACGGGGGCTGGGACGCGGAGCTGCGGGAACGTACCCTGGCGATCATCTTTGCCGGCCTGCGGCCGGGCGCGGCCCGCTGACGGCGGCGGCCAGCGGCTACCCGGTCCCGCCGGCCGCCCGGGCTTCACCAGGCGCTGACACGTCCTCGTTGACCCCGAGTCGGATCTCCGCCCGGATCGCCGTGCCGTCGCCGCCCAGCACCGCGCCGCAGCGGGCCAGCAGGTTCAGCGCCGGGATGTTGTCCGCCCGGGTCTCGGCCACCACCCGCCGGGCGCCGGCCTCGACCGCCTCGGCCAGCAGCAGCCGCAGTGCGATCAGCCCGATGCCCTGCCCCCGGGTGGACTTGCCGAGCCACATCCCGGTCTCCAGGGTGCCCGGCTCGGCGTGCCGGCCCAGCCGGGCCATCCCGACCACGTCGCCGTCCTGGACGATCGCGTACATCAGATTGCCGGTCGGCCCGTCCAGGCCGCCGAAGTTCGCCCGGTGGAACTCGCGGAACGCGTCGCGCCGAGCCTGTGACCAGCCGGCGGGCGCCTCGACCGGCGGCATCACCTCGTCCGGCTCGGTCTCGGCGACCGCCACCGACAGCAGCGGTTCGAGATTCTGCTCGTCTACCGGCGTCAGCCGTACCTCACGGGTCACGATCTCGATGCTTCTCGCCGCTTCGCCGCCACGTCCACCGGTTTGCCAGACCCGCTCCGTTCGGGCCACCCCGACCCGACCGGGCGACCCCCTCACCGACTGGCTGGTCGTGCCTCCCCCGACGCCGGCCGGCGGACCCGCGACACGCCTCGGGCGGGCACGGTACGACCGCCGCCGGCCCGCCTCAGGACGCGCCGATGACCGCCTCCACCGGCTCCGGCAGCGGGTACGGGCGCTCGGCGGGGAGCAGTGCGGTCGCCGCCTCCCGCTCGCCGGCCCGCAGGTGTGCCCGGATCGCCCGCGCGGTCGCGGTGACGTCGCGGATGTCGACGGTCCACTCGTCCACGTACCGGGCGACGGCCGGGCCGCTCAGCCCGACCTGGAGAGACCGGTGCGGCAGCGGTGCCAGTTCCAGCGAGCGCTCCGGATCCCACTGCACGCGTACCGGGCTGGTCTTCAGCCGCGCGGCCCAGTCCGCCCGGCTCGGATACCGGTCCGGATCGTAGTGGCTCAGGCAGGCCCGGCCGAGCATCCACTCGAAGCCGTCCCGGGTGATCTCGACCGCGAGCACCCGCTCCTGGCCGGGCTTCTCCGCCCAGCCGCAGCGGTACATCATCCACCGGAAGGAGGGCTTGATCCAGGTCATCCGCTCCCGCTTGAACGGGGCCACGAACCGGCCGGCGGCCAGCGCCGGTTCGGCGATCGACGGCGGGTACGCCTGGTAGACCATGATCGTCTCGTCGGTGTAGCCGGCCCGGACCTGCCGCTGGGGAATCGACACGACGCCGATCGTCGCCGTACCCGGCGATCGCCGCCACCCGGTTTCGACCCACCACCCGGTTTCGAACCGCCACCCGGTTTCGAACCGCCACCCGCGATGCCGAGCCGGTGCCGCGCCCGGGCCGGCGTTCAGGCGCCGAACTCGCAGAGCACCGCAGTGGCGTCGTCGTGCCGCTTGAAGCCGCTGCGCCGCTGGCCGTCGCCGGCCTCGACCAGCCGGACCCGGCGGATCAGCTCGCCCGGTCCGGCCTCGCTGAGCAGGTCGAGCAGGCCACGCCAGTCGAAGAGACCGAACTGCTCGACCGCGACCGAGGCACCGTCGGTGAGCAGCGCGGCCCGGCGGACCCGCCCCGGCCCGTGCAGCGGCAGGCTGCCGGCGACCGCGTGGTACGACGCATCCGGGTTGGCGGCGGCCACCCAGTAGCCGTGGGTCTGGTTCATCTGCTCCCGCTGCAACGCCACCGCCCGGCGGAACCGGGTCGCCGGGTCCACCTCACCGCCCACCCGCGCCACGGTGGTCGCCTTCTGCCGCAGATCGGCCATTGCCGTCCGCAGCCGCTCGTCGGAGACCACCTGGATCCGCTCGCCCAGGTCGAGCACCAGCGGGCTGTCGCAGAGCACCAGGTAGTCGACGGAGTCGCCACCGTGCCGCAGCAGGCAGACGGTCGCCGACGGGGTGCCGGGATGGTCGAGGTCGCAGGCACCGCCGTGGTCCGCGCGTACCGCCAGGATCGCGGCGGCGAGGTTGCCGGTCAGCGCGGCGGCGGGGCGGTCCGCCGCGGCCAGCCCGAGCCGCGCCGCGAGCCGCCGGACGTACCAGGCCGGACCGTGCACGCAGCCGGTGTCGAAGCCGTCCGGCACCGTCGCACCGTCGAGTACGCCGACCAGCTCCCCGTACCGGAAGACGTGGTCCTCGTTTTCCAGCCGTCCCGGCGCGGCCGCCGAGGCCGACCACACCCGCATCATCGGCGCGGCTCCGGCCGCTCCCGGCTGCCTGACGGTCTCATCGGCGGCTCCCCGGCGCTCCGACGGTGGTTCTCCCTCCCCTGTCTACCGCGAATCGGGCCCGGCCCGGCCGGAATCGACGGGCGGGGAAGCAGTTCCCGCGCCCAGTCGTCCCAAGTTCCTGCGCCCAGTCGTCGAGGTGGGCGATCCGTGCCCGAGCGGACGTCGACGCGGTTGGCGGAACGCATCCGGGGAACCTGCCCGCCAGCGACGATTACCGACGGTAACGTCAGTGGCGGGCTTGACACGAGGGGGGAGCGCAGATGTTGGAGCACCTGCACCGGATGGGCCTGCGGGCCGAGCACATGTACATGGCGGGCGCGGCCAGCATCGGGCTGTCGTTCCTGAGCTGGTGCCTGTCGAAGCAGATGGAGAGCGCCGGGATCGACCGGGCGGATCGCTGGGGCATCTTCATCGGCGAGTGGGCGCCGACCTTCATCGCACTCGGCAACGGGCTGCGGACGTACGAGAAGTGACCGACCGGTCCCGGGCGGCCCGGCGCGGCCCGTCCGGAGCGGGTCAGCGGCGGCGGTTGCGGCTGCGGGCCGCGCGGAGCCGGCGGAGCCGGGCGACCAGCATCGGTTCGGCCTCCAGCGCGGCCGGATTGTCCAGCAGTCCGTTGAGGAGTTGGTAGTACCTGGTGGCGGAGAGGTCGAACGCGTCCCGGATCGCCTGCTCCTTGGCGCCGGCATGCTTCCACCAGCGCCGCTCGAAGGCCAGGATCTCGCGCTCCCGCTCGGACAGTGCCGGATCGGCCGGCGGCGCCGGGGCGGGGATCTCGGGTACGTCCTCCGACTCCGCACCGGGCGCGGGCCGCGGCTGCGGAACGTGGACGGTCCCGGCGTGCCCGGTGGCGGTGTCGTCCGCCTCGTCGTCGGCCGGAGCAGAGGCGTTCCTCATGGCGCTCCTCCGGGGTAGACACGGCACGACCTGCGGCTCACCAGCCTACCGACGCCCGGCCAAGACCGCACCGGGCGCCACCGGCGACAACCGTCACCCGCCGCCGCGACAGGTCAGGTGATGTCCCGTCAGGTGATGTCCCGTCGCCGCATCGACCAGATCGCCCCGCCGAGCACGACCACCAGCCCGACGGCGAGCAGGACCGACGAGTTCTGCCAGGTGATGTCCTTGGTCAGCGGGTGACACTCGCCGCTGAACGAGGCCTGGCAGGCGTCCCAGTTCTCTAGCGTGACCTTCTTGTCCATCCAGGCCAGCAGGTACGTCGGCAGCAGCCAGCTTTCGATGAACCTGACCTGGGCCATCGCCAGTACGATGCCCAGGCCGAACTGCCCGACCACCATCACCCCGAGCACCCCGCCGAGGGCCAGCGCGGTGTGCCGGCCGAGTGAGGCCAGTCCGAAGCCGAGCACCCCGGCCACCAGGATCAGGACGAGCCCGCGCAGCCCGGTCAGGCCGAACGACTGCCAGGCCCCGGAGGTCATGCCCGCGGTGCTGCCCCGGAGGCTGCCGGTCGCCCAGAACGCCGCCGTCCAGAGCGCGCCGGTCAGCACCGTCACGCCGAACAGCGCGGAGAGCAGCGCGCCCAGCTTGGTGAGGAGTACCCGGATCCGCTGCGGTCGCCAGAGCAGCAGGTTCATCATCCCGCCGGTACTCCACTCGGCACCCACGAACGAGGCACCCCCGACGAACGCCACCAGCGCGAGTACGGCGGTGAGCGTGGTGATGGTGCTGGCGAACTCGTCGCGGAACTCGAAGGTGGCCGGCAGGTGCCAGTCGGCCCGGAACACCTCCCGGGGCGGCGGCTGGATGCTCGCGCACTCCTCCGGGAAGCGGTCCGTCGAGGTGTCGCCGGCCGCCTTCGCCCGCTCGCACTCCTTCCGGTGCTGCTCGGTCATCGCGACGTTCTGCTGGTATTCCTGATCTGCGGCGCGTTCCGCCTGAGCGACCTGGGCCGGCCCGATCTTCTGGTTGGTGAAGAACATCCCGACCGCGACGGCGACCAGCACGAGCAGTCCGGCCAGGGTCAGGTAGCGGACGAACCGCCGCTTGGCGAGCCGGCGCAGTTCCGTGGTGTAGAGGTTCACACCCCCCACCCCCCGTTCGCCCTGGAGTCGGTGCTGTCGACGATGACGGACTGGTCCACCTGGCGGTGCTGGCCCGGCACCGGAGCGGTGGCGGTCAGCTCCAGGAAGACGCTCTCCAGGTCGACGGTGACCGGCGCCAGCTCGCTGACGTAGAGGTTGGCGGCGGCGAGCGTACGGGTGATGGTGGCTGGTTTGTCCACCTCGTACACCAGCAGGTGGTCGTCGTGCGGGCTGACCCGGGCGCCGGCCCGGGTGAGCAGGTCGACGGCGGCCGGCAGGTCGGTGACCGCCTCCAGCCGGACCCGCAGCCCGCCGCCGGAGTGCTCGGCCAGCACCTCGGCGACCGGACCGGCGGCGACCCGACGGCCCAGCGAGATGATGGTGACCGAGTCGCAGATGAGCTGCACCTCACCGAGGATGTGGCTGGAGACCACCACGGTCATGCCGGAGGCGGCGAGGTCACGCATCAGGCTGCGCATCTCCCGGATGCCGCCGGGGTCGAGGCCGTTGGCCGGCTCGTCGAGGATCAGCAGCTTCGGGTTCTTGAGCAGGGCGGAGGCGACCGCGAGCCGCTGCTTCATGCCCAGCGAGTAGGTCTTGACCCGGTCCTTGGCCCGCTCACGCAGCCCGACCAGCTCCAGCACCTCCATCACCCGGGTCTGCGGCACGCCGCCGGCCCCGGCGAGCAGCGAGAGGGTGTCCCGGGCGGAGAAGTGCGGGAAGAACTGCGGGCTCTCCACGATCGCGCCGACGCTGCCGGCGACCGAGGGCAGCGCCGCCGGCACCTCCTGGCCGAGGATCGCCATCCGGCCCCCGTTGGGCCGGATCAGCCCGAGCAGCGTACGCAGTGTGGTGGTCTTACCGGAGCCGTTGGGGCCGAGGAACCCGTGCACCTGGCCCGCCTCGACCCGCATGTCGAAGCCGTCCAACGCCTGCCGGGTGCCCCGGCGTCTACTCCGGTAGGTCTTGCGAAGACCTTCGATCTCCAGTACGGCAGCCATCTCGGCCTCTCTGGTCGTGTCCGGAATCGCTTACGTCCGGTAACGACCGACACCGTACCATCGCTTTGCGCGCTACCGCGCTATACACGCTACTTCGGTGGCGACAATCGATCCGGGCCTAGGCAACCCGGACGACTTCGGCGCTCGCGCCGGCCTTGACAACGATCGTGCGACCCGAGGTGTGCTCGGGCCGAGCCTGGTCGTCCCGCCCACGCCGGCGGATCGGTCACCTGGACGTGAGAGGCGTTACCGGCTCGGTAACGCCTCTGGCGTACAGGTGAAGGGCTGCCGATGGCGGTGGCCGGGCCGGGTGCACGGGCGGCAGCTCTACAGCGTGCCCGCGTGCCCGCGGGTCGCGTGTCCGCGGGTGCGGCCCGGCGGTCCGGCTACCCGCGGGGGCCCGTCATCGGGCGGGTGGAGTTTGGGCGTGCGGCCATGGAGCGTGATACCACCAAGTCATCATGATGACTTGGTGGTATCACGCTCGACCGGGATATATACCGGCGCCGGATGACCCGTCCGGGCGGCGTACGTCCATCGCTGTCATGACCGGGACCCGGCCGACGCCGAGGGCCGGACCGCGTCCCGGCGCGCCGATCGTTCCCGGGCGTCGGCCGAGCGCCCCCACCGGGTACGCGGCCACGGCTTCAGCACCGACAGGATGGTGGCACCCCAGAGCGCGACGGTGAACGCGGCCAGACAGGCCGTCAGGGCGACCCCGGTGGCACCCGGTGCGGCGTCCGGGTCGACGGTACGCAGCGCCAACTCGTCGGCGAGCGTGCTCTCCACGGTCCCGGCGACCAGCGGGATGCTCACCGAGATGGCGAACTTGACCAGCACCCACCAGTGCCGGACCAGACCCCACTTGGTGCCGAGCGAGAGCACCAGGCCGGTGATGATGGCGAGGAACATCGACGGGATCGCCGCCGCCAGATCGACCACGTGCAGCACCTCGTACGCGCCGTGCCGGAGCGCGTGCGACTCGGCGGCGCTGCCGACGATCGCCAGTACCGTCATGGTGAGCGCCACGCCGAGCCAGCCGACGCTGAACCCGACGTGCAGGATCAGCCAGATCTTCCTGGTTCGGGGCGACATCCGGGGAAACCTCGGCCGGCTGACCCCGAGGATCGTCAGCGACAGCGGGATGCCGAGCAGCGCGACCGGGGCCGGGATACTGAAGACGAACTGCGCCAGCGCCAGGACCAGGTGCAGGACGATGGTGATCCGGCGACCGCGCTCCGGCCCGCGCAGCGCGGCGACCACCGACAGCAGCGCCGCCACCGGATAGCCGACCAGTGCCGCCACCCGGAGTACGACAGCGTCGGAGCCGCCCAGCAGCGACCCGACGGTCAGCACGGCGAAACCGACGAAAACCCAGTGCAGCAGGGTGACGGCAGCGGGCCTGGACACGCGGCCCCGCTCCGGTCGGACATCGAGAGACATGCCTCGACGCTAGGTACGCCCGACCCGGTCGTCATCGGCCGAGATACCCCGCATCGCCGCCCGATGGTCGCTCGGTGCCGGGCCCGGGCACTACTGACGGATGAATCCAACGGCCGAGGCGGCACGCGTCCGACCTGCATACACTTCTCCGGCATGGGTCCCCGCCAGCAACGCGCCGTGGACCTGCTGCTCGCCGCGGTCTGCGTGCTGGCCGGCGTCTGGGACGGGCTCCAGTCCGGGTTGTTCGAGGGCTCGCCGATCGTCAACCAGCGCGCCCCGCTGGCCGTCAACGCGGCCCTCGGAGTGCTCACCGGGCTCGCCGTACTGGTCCGGCGCGACCGGCCACTGCTGCTGTACGGCTCCGCGCTGCTCTGCTGGGCCGTCGTCGGGGCGTACCCGGCGACGATCCTGGCGCAGTACTCCGTCGGTGCCCATCTCCGCCCGGCCCGGCTGCGCGTCGTGCTCACCGCCGTCATGGTGACCGCGGTGGCCTGGCCGATCTGGCGCACCAACGGCGGCGACGCGGGCGTACCGCTCAGCGTCGGGCTCTGCATCCTGCCGGTGCTGGTCGGCCTCTACCTGTCGTCCCGCCGGGAGGTGCTGGCGAACCTGGAGGAGCGTGCCCGGCGCAACGAGCGCGAGCAGCGGCTCCGGATCGACCAGGCCCGGGCGGAGGAGCGGGCCCAGATCGCCCGGGACATGCACGACGTGGTCACCCATCGGGTGGCGCTGATGGTGCTGCACGCCACCGCGCTGGAGTCGGCACAGGGGCGGGACGCGGTGACCATCGCCGGCCGCATCCAGGGCATCGGCCGCGAGGCGCTGGCCGAGCTGCGTACCCTGGTCGGCGTGCTGCGGGACGACGCCGCCGTGCCGCTGCGACCACAGCCCGGTCTGGACGACCTGGCCGAACTGGTGACCGCGTCCCGGGCACTCGGGTACACCGTCGAACTCTCCGTCGAGGCCGGACTCTCCGCCCCGGCCCTGGTGCAGCACGCGGTCTACCGGGTGGTGCAGGAGGCGCTGACCAACGTGCACAAGCATGCGTACGACGCCCGCACCACCGTGGCGGTCGGCTCGGACGACGACGGGCTCTGGTTGGTGGTCCGGGACGACGGCGGCACCAGCGCACCGGCCGTGGCGCCGGGCGGCGGGCACGGGCTGCTCGGCATCGCCGAACGCGTCCGGCTGGTCGGCGGCACACTTCGGACCCGTCGACTGGCCGGCGGCGGCTTCGAGGTGTCGGCCCGGCTGCCGGCTGCCGGCCCAGACCTGGCGGCCGGCACGTGATCCGGCTGCTGGTGGTGGACGACGAGTGGATGGTCCGGGCCATGCTCCGGACAATCATGGACACGTACGACGACATCGAGGTGGTCGGCGAGGCCGGCGACGGGGACGAGGCGGTACGCCAGGCGCGCGACCTGCGGCCCGACGTGGTGCTGATGGACATCCGGATGCCCCGCGCCGACGGGCTCGACGCGACCGCCGCACTGGCCCGGATCGCGATGCCGCCGAAGGTGGTCGTGCTGACCACCTTCGACCTCGACGAGTACGTGGCGACGGCGCTCCGGCACGGCGCGGTCGGCTTCCTGCTCAAGGACGCCACGGCCGACCAGATGGCCGCCGCCGTCCGCAGCGCCGCCGCCGGTGACGCCATGCTGTCGCCGCAGGTCACCCGCAGGTTGCTGCACCGGTTCGCCGAGCCGGTCGACCCGGACCGCCACGACGCCCTCCGCCGGCTCGACGTGCTGACCGACAAGGAACGGGAGGTACTGGGCGCGCTCGGCGAGGGACTGACCAACAGCGACATCGGCCGGCGGCTCTATCTCAGCGAGGCCACCGTGAAGAGCCACGTCAGTCGGCTCCTTGCCAAGCTCCAGCTCACGAACCGGGTGCAGGCGGCGATCCTGGCGCACCGCGCCGGCCTGGTCCGCTGAGCCGGGTCGGCCGGCCCGCTCCGCCGAACGTTCAGAACGTGCTGATGTCGAACCGGGTGGCCCGGGCGCTCACCGGCCCCCGGCCGGTCTCGTTGCCGTCGATGTCGAGCCCTCGGTAGGTGCCCTGGCTGGTCAGCGTGTCGCCGCGTACCTCGGCGTGGTGCAGGGCCCGGACCTCGCCGTTGTAGCGCAGCGGCATCCCCAACAGGTCGTCCGGCAGCACCTGCCAGAGGGTGAACGTGACGGTACGCCGCCCGGTGGGCTCCCAGCGACCGGTGGCGATGTGGAGCCCCGGGCTGTCCGGCCTCCGGCGGTTCGGTGGGGACGCCTCGGCGGCCCCGCCCGCACCCACCGCCACCCCGCTCGCGGTCACCGCCGCACCGATCGCGGTCACCGCCGCACCGATCGCCACTGCGCCGGCACCTGCGGCACGCCGCAGGAACCGTCTCCGGTCGTCGTGTCCGGTCATCGGAAACACCTCGCCATCACTGATTCGGACTGGACGGAGACGACCGTACGGCGATGCCCGGTTCGTCCACATCGCCCGTTGGTGGCCGGAGCCGCCCTTCCGGCCCGCCGTTCGGCTTACCGGGCTTCCGCTCTCCACAGCTCCCAGGCCAACCAGGCCGAGCCGATCCCGACGAGCACGCCGTGCGTGATCCGCACCGCGGCGGGCGTGAAGAACTGCGGCAGGAACAGGGCGAACCCCAGCGCGAACGGGATCCCGCTGTAGCGGGTCAGCGTCCCCGACCGCCAGACCGCCACCGCGGCCAGCACCGCGCCGATGCCGAGCGCGAGCAGTCCGATCCCGAAGGTGGTGATCGCGACCGGACTGAAGCGTACGGTCTCGACCACGGTGAGCAGGTCGAACCGCTGGCCCTCGGCGGCCTCCCGGGCGAGGGCGTTCAGGCCGAAGTCTTCGGCGCCGTAGTACGGCAGGATCAGCCCGGCGCCGATCCACCCGGTCAGCATCGCAGCGACCGCCGGCCGTTCGCCCGGGGTGCTGTCGACCGCTCTGCGCAGCGCGAGGAGCCCGAGCGGCAGCAGGATGAAACCGATCATGGCGAACAGATGCGAGGCCACCCACGCGGTGGAGCTCATCGCGGCGATCGCCCCGGCCGGGGTGGATTCGTCGTCCCAGGGCCGAACGGCCGGATAGAGGACGAACAGGGCGCCGGCGGCGGCGAACAGGAAAGCACCGAGCCGGGTACGGGTGGCGACAGGCGTCGAGGTCGCCGTGAATCGGGGATTCATCATAGCCGTAAAGCTAATGTTCTTAGCTTCTTGGTGTCAAGCGCCCACAGAGATCGGCAATGTGGCGGCGTCCGGCCAGGCAGACCGGCAAAATCCCGCGCCCCGTCCTGGGCGTCGCGGGTCAGGCGCAGACGACGTTGACGCCCGCGTCCCGGAACGCCTGCACCGTCACCGGGTCGGCGCCGGAGTCGGTGACCAGGGTCTCGACCCGCTCGATCGGGCAGATCCGGGCGAAGGCGTGCCCGCCCAGCTTGGACGAGTCGGCGATGATCACGACTCGCTTGGCCCGGGCCACCATCAGGTTGTTCATCGACGCCTCACCCTCGTGGTGTGCCGCCGCACCGAGCTGCACGTCGATGGCGTCCACCCCGAGCAGCGCCACGTCCAGGGTGACCTCGCGGAGCAGTGCGCCGCCGAGCGGGCCGACCAGCTCGAAGGACTGCGGCCGGACCACGCCGCCGGCCACCACGATCTTCATCCGGGACCGGACCAGCAGCTCGTTGGCGATGTTCAGCGCGTTGGTCACCACGGTCAACTGGGCGCCGTCGGCGCTGCTGTTCAGGTCGGGCCGGACGGCCAGCCCCCGGGCCACCTCGGTGGTGGTGGTGCCGCCGTTGAGCCCGACCACCATGCCCGGGGCGACCAGGGCCGCGGCGGCAGCGCCGATCCGCTGCTTCTCGGCCGAGTGCTTGGCGGTCTTGTAGCGCAGCGGAAGGTCGTACGAGACGCCGTTGGCGACCGCGCCGCCCCGGGTACGCGTGATCATCTGCTGTTGGGCGAGCTGGTCGAAGTCGCGCCGGATGGTCGCCTGCGAGACGTCCAGCCGGGCGGCGGCGTCCTCCACACTGACCCGACCGGTGTCGGTCAGCAGTTCGAGCAGCGCGTTCCATCTGGCGTAGCGATCCACCCCGGGCCTCCAGCTGCGTGCGATGCGGAGATTCCGTGCACAATAGTGCGCGAAACGCGCAGCCGCAAAACGATGTTCTGCGCAAAGCTGCGCACGGTTGCCACGACCGTTATGTTTCGCGCAGAATAACGCGCGAAAGATCGTCAAACCGAGCCGTATTGCGCAGGCCGGTCCGCCGTCACATGGCGCCGCCCCGCCGGTGCGGTCTCCCGCCCGCGAGGAGCTGAGATGGGCCACGTCGACGCGGAGATCGCCAGTCAACCCGAGTGCTGGCGGCAGGCCGCCGCGCTGGCCGCCGACTCCGCCGCCGCACTGCCCCGACCCGGCGAACGGGTCGCCGTGGTCGGCTGCGGCACCTCCTGGTTCATGGCGATGGCGTACGCCGGGCTGCGCGAGCGCGCCGGGCACGGCGAGACCGACGCCTTCCAGGCCTCCGAATTCCCGCTCGACCGCCGGTACGACCGGGTCGTGGCAATCACCCGGTCCGGCACCACCACCGAGGTGCTGGACGTCCTCTCCGCGCTCGGCGGGCGCCGGCCGAACACCGTGATTGTCGGCGACCCCGGCTCGCCGGCCGTAAATCTCGCCGAGCAGGCCGTCGCGATGCCCTTCGCCGACGAGCGCTCGGTGGTGCAGACCCGGTTCGCCACCAGCGCTCTGGCCCTGCTCCGGGCCCACCTCGGCACCGGGATCACCGCACTGGCCGCCGACGCCGAGGTGGCGGTACGCGCCCCGCTGCCGTTCGACCCCGCCCGGGTGGAGCAGATCACCTTCCTCGGCAAGGGCTGGACGGTCGGGATCGCCCACGAGGCGGCGCTCAAGTGCCGTGAGACGGCCACCGCCTGGGCCGAGGCGTACCCGGCGATGGACTACCGGCACGGCCCGATCTCGATCGCCGGACCGGGTCGGGTGGTCTGGGCGTTCGGCGAGATCCCCGACGGGCTGGCCGAGGACATCGCGGCCACCGGGGCGGCGTTCGTGCACAGCCGGACCAACGGCGTACACGCGGTGATCGGCGGTTGGGCCGCGGGCCGGCCGCCGCTGGATCCGATGGCCGACCTGATCCTGGCGCAGCGCTTCGCGGTCGCCCTGGCCAAGGGGCGCGGTCTCGACCCGGACGCGCCCCGGCACCTCAGCCGGTCCGTGGTGCTCGCGTGACCGAACCCGCCGTGCCGGCGACCAGCGCCGCCACCGGCCAGGCCCCGCCCGGAGACGTGGTCGTCGCGCTCGACGTCGGCGGGACCGGGATGAAGTGCGCCCTGGTCCGACCGGACGGACGCGTCGCGCACACCGAACGGCACCACACCCGGGCCGAGCGCGGCCCAGCGGCCGTGGTGGAGAGCATCCTCGACGTCGCCGAAGGACTCGCCGGCAAGGCCCGGGCCGACGGGCTCACCCCGGTCGCGGTCGGGCTCGCCGTGCCGGGGGTGGTCGACGAGACCACCGGCCGGGCGGTCTGGTCGGCCAACCTGGGCTTCCGGGACGTACCCCTGCGGGAGCTGGTCATTGCGCGGCTCGGCCTGCCCGCGGCGCTCGGCCACGACGTGCGGGTGGGCGGACTCGCCGAGGCCCGACTCGGCGCCGGGCGGGGCACCCGGCACGTGCTCTTCCTCGCCATCGGCACCGGGATCGCCGCCGCGCACGTGGTCGACGGGTCGGCCTTCGGGGGCGCGCACGGCGCCGCCGGCGAGCTGGGCCACGTCGTGGTACGCCCCGACGGGCCGCGCTGCGGCTGCGGCCGGCTCGGCTGCCTGGAGGCGGTCGCCTCGGCCGCCGCGGTCGGCCGGCGCTACGCGACGCTGACCGGCATTCCGGCGACCGCCGCCGAGGTGGTCGCCCGGGCGGCCGGCGGTGAGGAGACTGCGGCCCGGGTGTGGCGGGAGACGATCGACGCCCTGGCCGACGGGCTGGCCATCGCCCAGGCGCTCTACGACACCGAGGTCGTGGTGCTCGGCGGCGGGCTGGCCGAGGCCGGCGCCGACCTGCTCGACCCGCTCGGCGTGGCGCTGCGGCAACGGCTGACCTTCCAGACCGAACCCCGGCTGCTGCGGGCGGCCCTCGGCGACGAGGCCGGCTCCCTCGGCGCCGCGCTGCTCGCCCTCGACACCCTCAACCGGCCGTGAGCGGGCCACGCCGCCCTGCTCGGCCGGCCCGTCACGAGCCGTTCCGGCCATCGGCGCGACGCAACCACGACGACATGACCGAGCCTGACGAGATCGTCGGTCGGCCCGGTCTGATATGTCCTGGCGACGACGAGCGCAGCGAGGAGACGACATGACCGTCCGGGTCAGTGGCAAGGTGGTAACCCCGACCGGCGTGATCCGGCAGGGATGCGTGGAGCTGGACGGCGAACGGATCTCGGCGGTCGCCGAATATCCGTCCATCCGGGACGGGCACTGGGTCGTGCCCGGCTTCGTGGACATGCACAGCCACGGTGGCGGCGGGCACACCTTCACCACCGGGGACGCCGACGAGGCCCGGGCCGCCGCCGCGTTCCACCTCTCGCACGGCACCACCAGCATCCTGGCCAGCCTGGTCAGTTCGCCGTACGAGCTGATGCGGGACGCCACCGAGGCGTTCGCCCCGCTGGTCAAGGAGGGCGTACTCGCCGGCGTCCACTACGAGGGGCCCTATCTGTCCGGGGTACGGTGCGGTGCGCAGAATCCGAAGTTCCTCCGCGACCCGTCCCTGGACGAGCTGACCGAGCTGCTCGCCCTCGGCGACGGTACGGTCCGGATGGTCACCCTCGCCCCCGAGTTGCCGGGCGCGCTGGCCGCGATCGAACTGCTCGTCTCCCGGCGGGTCGTCGCGGCGATCGGGCACACCGACGCCACGTACGAGCAGACCGGTGCCGGGGTGCTCGCCGGGGCGACCGTGGCGACCCACCTGTTCAACGGCATGCCCAGCGCGCACCACCGGGAGCCGGGGCCGGTCTTCGCGCTGCTCGGCTCGCCCAACGTGGTCTGCGAGCTGGTCGCCGACGGCGTACACCTGCACCACGGCACCCTGGCGTTCGCCGCCGGGGTGGCCGGCCCGGACCGGGCCGCGTTGATCACCGACGCGATGGCCGCCGCCGGAATGCCGGACGGTGAGTACGAACTGGGCGGCCAGCCGGTGGTGGTGGCCGGCGGCACCGTCCGGTTGGCCACCTCGGACTCCTCGCCGGGTGCGATCGCCGGCAGCGTGCTGACCATGGACGCGGCGCTGCGCGCGGCGGTGGCGGCCGGTGTCCCGATCGTGGACGCCTGCCGGATGGCCGCGACCACCCCGGCCAGGGCGATCGGGCTCGGCGAGCGGATCGGTGCCCTGATGCCGGGTTGGCGAGCCGATCTCGTGGTGCTGGACGACGACCTGAACGTCGTCCAGGTGATGCGTGCCGGCGAGTGGGTCGGCGACTGACCACCCCCGCCGGATCCGCGCCCGCCCGGGGCGGACCTGCCGGCGACTCCGACTACCGTCCGCGTCGCTCGATCGGAGGAAGGGCCGTGATCGGGTCCGGCGGTTTTATCGCTGGGCGGTCGCGGGGCCGGGCGGCAGTTCGGGTCGGGCCACCGCGACGGCCGTACCGGATGGTGGCTCGACGTGGGCCGGGGCGACCGGGGCACCCAGGGCCACCAGGTCGGCCCGGCGCATCCGCCGGTGCAGCAGTACCGCTCCGGTGAAGACCATCGGCGCGACGAGGGCGCGTAGCGGCGTGACCGGTACGCCGAGCAGCAGCGCACTGGTGGCACCGAACCCGATCGCGCTGGCCCGGTGCCGCCAGACCGCCCGGAGCTGCCCCCGGAACGTCGCCGTGCCGTGGTGGTGCAGCGGGATCGCCAGCATCAGGAGTCCGACCAGGAACCCGTTGAAGGTGGCGACCGCGCCGACCGCGACGAAGACGTTCAGCCCCGGCACGAGCAGCAGTGGCACCAGCAGCAGCCAACCGAGCTGCACCACGATGGTGACCAGGACGGCCTGCCGGATGGCAACCCCGGACGCCCGCCACAACGAGGGGGTCCGGCCGGTGACACCAGCACCAGCACCGGTGGCGGCGGTCGGCTCGACCGGGCCGAGCCGACGCTCCAGCCGGCGGGCGAGCAGTACGTAACAGGGGGCGCCGAGCACAATGCTCAGCGGCAGTACGAGATAGCCGAGGGCGAAGTGTACGCCGATCCGTACGCCCCAGAGCAGGATCTCACCGACGGTGTCGTGGATCCACTGTGGCCAGCCGCCGGTGAACCAATCGATCACGGCGAAGGCACCGGACCCGACCGTGTGCGCGATGCCGAACATGGCCAACGGCAGCAGCACGAGCGGGGCCACGGCGTAGGGCCAGAGTGCCGGGCTGCCGAGGAACCGCCCGCAGCCCCGGAAGAAGTAACCGATCCCGGCGGCGAAGTTCACGATCGGCCGGGTGCCCCGGTAGGCGGCGGTACGCGCCGTCCGGGCCGCTCCGGACGCCACCGACGCGGCAGCCTGCGCCGCTCCGTCGGCCACCGCGCGGCCGGTTTGGCGTACCGCCTCGACGTCGGGGACCGGCATCTGCCGAGGGATCCACTGCCGTTCCGGAGCGACGGAGGGCTGTTCCGCTGGAGCCAGCATCGCCGCCTCGGCCGGAACGACCTGCTGGTGGAGGAGGTCCGGGAACTGGGCGGCGCGATCGTCTACTTCGACCGGACGGGGTGGAAGCGGAAATCCCGGATCGGGCGTAAGCATCTGCCTCTCGATGACCTCTCGCGCATCGGGGAAGGCGTGACCGTCGGAACGAAACGGCCACCCTGACGTGTGAGGACCGCTCGCCCCGAATCGTTGAACATTTTAGTCCCGATCCCGTTGGTTGACACTCCCCTTCGGACGGCGTGGCATCAGGCCGGGCCGGCCGGCGCTACTCCTTTGGCTTTACCGCGACGGTCCGGCGGAGGGTCCCGCGTCGTGGGCCCTGAGCCGCTACCCGCTCAGCTACGGTTCCGATTCAGCCCCTTCCAACCCCGGGGCACGGCAACAGGTAGAGGTCGAAATACGTCCCTGACGGGGGGACATCGATCGTTACGCCGGCGCAGCGCCCCTCGTGGCTGGTCGACACGGTGTAGGTGCCGGCAGGGATGCCGGTGAAGGAGTAGACCCCGTCGGGACCGGTGGTCGACTCGAAGCCGCCCGGTTCCAGTCGCACCGTCGCGCCCGGGACCGGCATGAACGTCTCGACGTCGATCACGGTGCCGGTGAGGTACGGCTGCCCGATCACGGTGAACTCCCCGCGCGCCAGGCCGCTGACGCGGTTGCCGCTGTCGACCGCAACCGCGAACACCGACCGGTCGCCGTACAGGCTGCCGACGTCGAACGTCACCGTCGCCGTGCCACCCGGCTCCGTCGCCGCCACCTCGGTACCCAGCCCGGCATCACCGACGCTGTACCGGAATCTCGTCACGTTGGTGTCGCCACGGGCGTCGAAGACGACGGTCAACTGGCCGCCGGCATCGGCCACGGCTCCACCGGGGAAGGTGATTGCGGGTGGCAGCGGTACGGCCAGCCCGGCGAGCTTCGCCGGGGTCTCGGGGTAGTCGTAGAGCCGTACGTCGTCCACCGCGCCGGTGAAGAACCCCTGGTCGGCACCGTTCCACCGGCGCTTGCCGATCGTGGTGTCGGTGGTGGCGCCGAAGCCACCCGTCAACACGGTGGTCGTGCTCTGCGCGACCCCGTCGACATAGAGGGTCAGCGCCCGGGTCGCCGCCTGGTAGACCCCGGCCAGATGCGTCCACTTCCCCGGCACGGCGGCAGCGTCGGAGGTCACCGAGGACACGGCCGGGTCGTCCGTGTCGGCGCCGGTCATCGAAAACCGCCACCGCTCGACGTCGCCCGCGTAGCTCAACGAGTACGCGAAGGTGCGCGTGCCGTTCCCGGCCAGTACGACCTGGTCTGCGGGGCCGGCCGGCGAGGTGATCCTGGCCCAGGCGGCCACCGTGAAGTCCGCATCCGTCCGGACCGGCGCCGCCGTGCTCTCACCCGGGCGGGTCAGCGTCACCGGCCCGCTCACCGTGCCGGCCGCGCTGCCGTCCAGCGCCAGTGCCGTGCCGACGCCGGAGCGTCCCGGCACCCGGGTGGCGGAGGCGTCGAGGGCGGCCGTGTTGCCGTGTCCGCTCACGTCGACGGCGTCACCGCCGGTCTCCTCGAAGGTCCAGTGCGCGGCCGGCCCCCACGGCGCCCGCACCGAGAACGTGTAGATCCGCGCCTGGGTCGAGAACCGGCCGGCGCGGTCCTTCGACCACACCCGGAGCATGTTGATCCCGTCGCGGGGCGGGCCGACCGTCAACGTGGCCCCGTGGTCGGTCGACCGGGCCGGGATCGTGTCGGCGGTCGTCGGCAGCGTCCCCGAGTCGAAGGTCCAGGCGTACGCCTCGACCTCGTGCGGATCCACCTCGGGTGCCGCGATCTCGAACACCCCCGGCCAGCCGACCGCGCCGTGCCGGGCGCCGTCGTCCGGGTAGTCGGTCGACGTCACGTTGCCGGGCATCGGTGGCGGGGTGACGTCGACGGTGAACTCGCAGACGCCGGACCAGGCACCGTACCGGGAGCCGTCGGAGGTGCGGGCCTGCCACGCGTACGTGCCACCGTGCACCAGGCGGCCGGAGGGAATCGCCTTCGCCACCGCTGACGGGTTGCCGGACGCCTGCGACACCGTGTCGACGTCGTTCCGGGCGCCGCCAAGTGCCCACCAGTGGAACCAGGTGGTCAACGACTGCTGCCCGGTGTCCGGATCGGACTGCCGGCCGGTCAGGAACGGGGTGGTGGTCAGCACGTACGGCCGTGCGGCTCCGGTCGCACAGGGCTTACCGTCCGACTTGGGGTCCGCCAGCGCGTTCGGCTTTGCGTTACGGCCGGTCGCGAGGCGCGGCACCGGTTGGTTCGACCGCTCGAACCGATCCTGCGTCGGCGACGCGGCGGCCGGGCCGGCGGGGGCCAGGACCATGCCGGCGATCAGGACGGCGGAAATGGTCGGCAGCGCCGAAAGCCGCCAACCGCGGGTGGTGGGCCAAAGGCGGGCACGCCGAGTATGCATGGAACCCCCGATTGACGTGGCTACGCTGAGCCATCAGGCGATGACTGTATCAACGTGATAGATCTTGGACAACATCGCCAGGCGCGAAACAGATCGAGCCCGGTTGCGCTCACCACGGCCCCCGGTTCGGCGTACGCCGAACCGGGTCGACGAACCAGCATCGGGCGTGCCGTGACTGGCAGTGTCGCAGCCCCTGCCGGATAAGCTCCGCCTCGGCTCGGGCGGCGCTCTCGGCCCGCCGCAGGTCCTCCAGTTCGTCGGCGAGGCGGCGCAGGTAGGCGTACACCTGCTCCGGGTCGAGGCCGCGCCACCGCGAACGGAACGTGGCCGCACGGACCTGGACCGGCTGGACAGGCTGCCGGGCTGGATGGCTCAGCGTGTCCCCTCGGGCCGCTGCCGACACCTTCTCGCGTCCCACTTTGGTCCTTTCGGAAGAGATGGCGGGATCGTGACGTCGAGATCGCCGCCACCGCTGTAGGTGGTGCCGTCGGGCGCCACGCCCCGAATGATCGCCTTCACCGTGCCCGCCGGACCTGGCTCCGATCGTGGCTTGCTGGCCGGCGTGAACGGATAGACCATCTCGGTCTGCCCGGGTGCGAGGTCGGGCTACTCGCACGTCACGACCGCACCCGCGAGCTTGCACTCCTCGGCGTACTCCCACGCCTTGATCGTTACGTCGCGCAGCCCGCTGGCGTCGAAGGCCACGGTCACGTCGGTCGCGGGAGCATTGCCGTAGTTGTATAGATAGACCGGAATCGTCGTCTCGGTATTGTCGATCCTCGCCTCTATTGCGTATGACACGAAGAGGTCGGGGCTCGCCGCAGCCGAGCGTGCTGGGTAGATCGGTCCGGAAGGCCAATCGACGCCACCGGGTGGGGTGCCCGGTCCGACCGCAGTGCGCAGGGGCGTCCATAGCGGATGGAGAGCGCGGCGCGGCCGGCGTCGGATCCGGCTCGACGACGCGACGCGTACGCCCTGGGTAGGATCGTGGCCCGCGCACCGGTCGGAGGCGAATCACGATGAGCGACCCTGAACCGCCAGCCGAGCAATCGCCGGCCTCCCCGCCGGGCCCGCTGCCGCCGGGATACGGCCCGCCTGCCGGACCACCACCGGTGCCCGGACAGTTCCCGACGCCACCCGGCTACCCGTCAGTGTCGCCGCAGCCCGCCCCCGGCGTCGCACCGTACCCGCCACAACCCGGATATCCGTCAGCCGGAACCGAGTCGGGCTACGGCACCCCGCCCATACCGCAACAGGGATACGGGCAGCCTCAGCCCGGGTACGGCCAGCCGCCCGGCCAACCGCCGCTTCCGCCGCCCGGCTACGGACAGCCGGGGTACCCGTACCAGGACGGCCAGCCGGTGCCGGCCCCGAAGTCGGGGTCGCGTACCGGGCTGATCATCGGAATCGTGGCCGGCGGGGTGGCCCTGCTCCTGCTGCTCGTCTGCGGGGTGGGCGCGTTCCTCTGGTACCAGCAGCGAGACGGCGGAAGCGGCGGGGACCTCTCCAGGGTGATCAACTATCGGGAGACGAACCCCGGGGCGCTCTCACCGGACCACGTCCAGGAGCCGGTGAGCTACCCGATGACCCCACCGGCCGGCGGACCGCACTTCCAACGGTGGCAGAACTGCAACGGCGACGTCTACACCGCGCCGATCGAGGACGGCAACGCCGTACACAGCCTGGAACACGGCGCGGTGTGGATCACGTACCGGCCGGGCCTGCCGGCGTCCGATGTGGGCAAGCTCATCGACCGGGTACGCGGGCTGTCGCACATGATGCTGAGCCCGTACCCGGGCCAGTCGACACCGATCTCGCTCCAGGCCTGGGGCTACCAGCTCACCGTCGACGACGCCGACGACGACGCGATCGCCGCGTTCATCTCCGCCTACCGGCAGACCGCCGCGATCGAGCCCGGGGCGCCCTGCGGCGGCGGGATCACCACCACCCGGTAACGGGCGGACCGTCCCGGCCACGCGAACCGGTCGGGGCGGCGTCCCCGAGGCGCGTCACTGCCGGTCCGGGTCGTCGTCCAGCTCGGTCAGGAGTACCGGCTCGGTGAGCAGGCGGCGTACCCGGGCGGCTCTCTCGGGGTGGTCGA
Organism: Plantactinospora sp. KLBMP9567; assembly: GCF_033446045.1. Taxonomy (NCBI): domain Bacteria; kingdom Bacillati; phylum Actinomycetota; class Actinomycetes; order Micromonosporales; family Micromonosporaceae; genus Plantactinospora; species Plantactinospora sp. KLBMP9567. The sequence goes on from NZ_JAWQRR010000021.1 coordinate 54,699, forward strand.
GCCAGGGCCGCAGCAGTCGCCAGCCGTGGTAGTAGCCGAGGACGTAGACGTTCATCCCGGGGGTGCGGACGAAGTCCACGGCCCACCTCGCCTCCGCGTCGGTGACCAGGGCCCAACGCGTCAGGTAGTCGACGATCTCCGCGTCCGGCCGTCCCTCGGCCGCGAGGAACGCGGCGTTGCCCCAGGCGCCCCAGAGCACGTTCCGGGCGTCGTGGATCGCGGCGAAGTCGCTGCCGTCCGGGCAGATTCCGAGTGGGCTCAGGATGTTGTCGGTCAGCCACCGCTGCGCCTCGTCGCCGGGAAAGACGATCTCCTGCGCGTGCAGCCCGAGCCCTTCGCTCAGCACGAAGGACGGCGAGATCATGAATCGGACCTGATGCTCCGGGAGGCCCGCTCCCTCGACCAGGTGGATCTCCTTCAGCATGGACTCGGCGATGTGCCCCGGGAACCCCTCGTGCGCGACGACGTACAGCAGGTCGGCGAGGTTGACCGGGACGCTGTCGCAGATGTAGAGCGTCGCTCGCCGCCCGCCCTGGTAGTGACCCCGGTGCGGGCCGGGGTCCAGGACGCACTCGACGGCGGTGTCCGCGGGCAGCGGCACGATCGCCTCGGTGCGGGCACGGGTTTCGGCGATGGCGCGGTGCACCAGCTCCGGCAGCCGGTCCGAGCGGTCCGGCGGCAGGGTGTACGTCTGCTGCCAGCGGTGCAGGCGGGCTGCCAGTGACCCTCCGGCGGGCAGGGCGCCGTCGAGCTGGTCGTGCGCCACCGCGAAAACCGTCTCCGGCTGCCAGGTGGCCGCCACGCCGAGACACTGCCTGGCGTACTCCTCCAACGGCGGACGCGCGCCGTCCGCGCCGCCGACCATCGCCCGCATCGCGCGGAGCTGACCGGACAGGTGGGCCGCCCGGGTCCCGACGAAGGGCATCTCGCGCAGCAGGTGTGCGCAGTCCTCGATCAGCTCGGCGGGTGGCCTCGGCGCCTCGTCCTCGACCTGGGCGCTCCACTCGGCGGCGCCCCGATAGATGAGCACGGTCCCACCGGTCGACTTAGTCAACGATTTGTTGACGCGTAAGGCCAGGATCGCGTAGTCCCTAAGCCATATCTCCGGCTCCAGTTGAGTCGACATGACTGAACTCTGCCCCTGGAGCGGCGAGGCGCGCAAGAGGTTGCCCGGTCACCAAACAAACTCGCCGGAAGTGCCGAGGAGAGGCGGCGCGATGGAGATCGGCGCTCATTCGCCGTCCCGGCTCCGCCCGACTGGTGACCGGCGTCGCCACCACGAACGCGCGGCCAGCCCGATCAGCACCGCGGAGACGAGGCCGGGACCACAGTGGACCAGGAGTACCCCGGCCAGGCTCGGCCCGCCCCAGTCCTGCCGGTAGCTGGCCGGATCGGTCATGTCGATCACGAACGGCTCGGCGACGGCACGAACGATCAGATAGAGCCCGAACAGGATTCCGACGGCGCCAAGAGCCTTCTTCATGCGGCCGACGCTAGGAGAAAAGGTCCGCATCCGCGTCACCCGTCAGTAGCATCACCGGCCTCGGACCAGGAGGGTATGCCCGCACTCCGGGCGACGTTTTCGGTGCGGCCCCCAGTGGGTAGTCGTGGCGGCACCGTGCACGGCGGCCCCGGCGGCGGCCCCGGCGGCCGGGCATCTTCAATGCGGCGGTGATACCACGGAGTCATCGTGATGACTCCGTGGTATCACGCTCGCCGGACATATCAGTTTCGTCCCGGTGACCGGTTCGGGGATATTGGCCGGGGCCGACGGCGCGCACAGCGCAATCGACCAGCGCGGCGAAACGGGGAACCTAGAGGTCGTCGGTGAACACTCCGCGTCGGTGCACCCCACCGGGCAGGGCCGGCAACGGTACGTCGTCCCACGGCACCCGGTCGAGCAGCCGGCCGAGGAAGAGCCCGAGCAGCAGCCCGGCGACCGAGTCGGTGATCCAGTGCCAGCCCAGGTAGGTGGTGGTGCAGAAGACGATGACCGGGGGCGCCACCCGGATCCCGGCGTACAGCCCGGTCGGGGCGTCGGGCCGGCCGAGCGTACGCAGCAGCGCGCCGAGCAGCAGCGCGATCGCCGCGTACCAGACGATGGCGTTCGCCACATGCCCCGACGGGTATGCCATGCCGTCCACCGGGTCGCTGAACAGCTCCTCCGGGTGCGCCAGCTCGAAGTTGTGCGGATAGCCCCGGTCCAGCCACAGCTTCAGCGGGCCGATGGTGAACGAGGTCAGCGCGAACGCGCCGATCGGCACCAGCAGCGGCCGGACGGACCGAGTACGCCAGCCGACCAGCACCGCCAGCCCGAACGCGATCGGCATCAGGAACCAGCCGCCCTGGCCCAGCGAGTTGAGGACCCGGGCCACCCAGTACGCCGGCCCCGGCCGGTGCGCGTCGACCCAGTCCCGTACCGCCAGATCGAGCCCGAGCAACTGGCCGGCGGCGAGCGCGGCGGTCAGCGCGACCACCGCCGCGACCAGTACGCCGTCCAGCCACCAACCGGCCGGACGGACGGGGCGCAGCCGCAGTGGTCGGCGTACCGTCGTGGTCTCCCGCATACCCGACCACGCTACCGGGCCGGCCGCCCCGGAGCCGGCGCAGGACGGCGGCCGGCCGGTTTCCGCCCCGCTGACCCGCGGGTGACGGCCGGCGATGTGTGCCCGCACACGTGAGGCGGCGCGCGGCGGCCCGGACCGGCATGCTTGTTGCCGTGCGGATCACCTCGGCCCTCGTCGACCCGGCGCTGCTCGACCTTCCCTGGTCGACCCCGCTGGAGCAGTGGCCCGCCGACCAGTTGGTGGCGCTACCCCAGGGAATCTCCCGGCACATCGTGCGATTCGTCCGCCTCGCCGGCACCGTGTACGCGGTCAAGGAGACCGGCGAACGGGTGGCCGAGCGGGAATACGACCTGCTCCGCTCGCTGGAACGGATCGACTTCCCGTCCGTGCAGGCGGTCGCGATCGTCGCCGACCGGCAGGACGAGCGAGGCGAGCCGCTCGACCCGGTGCTGATCACCCGGCACCTGCAATTCTCGCTTCCCTACCGGGCGCTCTTCTCGCACACGCTGCGCCCCGAGACGCTGAACCGGCTGCTCGACGCGCTGGCCGCGCTGATCGTCCGGATGCACCTGACCGGTTTCTTCTGGGGCGACTGCTCGCTGTCCAACACCCTGTTCCGGCGGGACGCCGGTGCGTTCGCCGCCTATCTGGTCGACGCCGAGACCGGCGCGCTGCACCCCCGGCTCTCCAACGGGCAACGGGACGAGGACCTGGAGATCGCCCGGGTCAACATCTTCGGCGAGGCGCTGGACCTGGAGGCCGCCGGGCTGCTGCACCCCTCGATCGACCCGGAGGTCGTCTGCGAGGAGGTGGTCCAGCGCTACCAGCGGCTGTGGCACGAGATCACCTACGAGCAGCAGATCGAGCGGGAGGCCCGGCACGACATCGAGGGCCGGATCCGCCGGCTCAACGAACTCGGCTTCGACGTCGCCGAGGTGGCGATGTCGGTGGTGGACAACGGCCGCTACCTGGTCCGGCCCAAGGTGGTCGACGCCGGCTACCACAGCCGCCGGCTGCTCCGGCTGACCGGGCTGGACGCCGAGGAGAACCAGGCCCGGCGGCTCCTCAACGACCTGGACACCTACCGGGCGGAGAGCGACCTCACCGACGAGCAGCAGGCGGCGCACCGCTGGCTGACCGAGGTCTTCGAGCCGGTGGTCCGGGCGGTGCCGGCACACCTGCGCGGAAAACTCGAACCGGCCGAACTCTTCGTGCAGGTCATCGAGCACCGTTGGCGGCTCTCCGAACGCGCCGGCCGGGACGTCGGGCTGGCCCCGGCCGTGCAGTCGTTCCTCGCCGACGAGCTGGTGCACCGCCCCGACGAGCAGGCCGTACTCGGCGTCGAGGTGCGCTGATCCTCAGGATCGTCGAGGTGCACCGATCCTCAGGATCACCGCCGTCTAGTGCGGGGGATCGGGCCGGCCGGCCGGTGGCGGACTCGGCGCCCCCCGCCGAGCCGGACGACCGGGCTGACCCCGGGTGCCCGCCCGCCCCGGCTGGCCGGACTGCTCACCGCCGCGATCCCGGGACGCCGCCCGTCCGGACTGCCGGGCTACGGTCCGCCGGCTGGGCCGGCTCGGATCCGACGACCGGCCCGCCGGTTCACCCGGCCGGCCCGCCGATCCCCCGCTCGGCTCGGACGGCGGTGGCAGCGGGGTACTCGCCTCTCTGAGCAGGCGATTCAGTCCGGCCCGCCGGACCACCACGGTCAACACGTCCCCGGGCCGGAGCTGGTGCCCCGGCGGCGGGGACCACTCGGAGCGCCGTTGGCCGGCACCGGTCAGCGCGATCACCCGGACCCACTCCGCCTGGCTGACCACCCGGAGTTCCTGCCCGGCCAGTACCGCGCCGGGCGCGATCGGCACCTCCGCGACCAGCAGCGCGTGCCGGGCCACCGGGATCGTCGCGATCACCGCCCGGTTGAGCAGGGCCGCCGAGAACGACGGCGCGGCCAGGTAGGAGACGCTGCGGGAGACCCCGATCCGGAAGGTCTTCTGGATCCGCTGCGCGAAGTCGCCGTCGGAGAGCCGCAGCACCACCCGCAGGTCGGCGCGGAGCGCCCGGGCGTTCAGCGCCGCCTGGAGGTTGGTCACGTCGTCGGTGGAGACCACCACCAGAGCCTGGGCGGTACCCACCGAGGCGGTGTCCAGGGTCTCCTCCCGGGCGGCGTCCCCGACGATCAGCGGGATGTTCAACCGCCGGGCGACCGCCGCGCCCCGCGCCTCCGGGTCCTTGTCGATGGCGACCACCTCGACGCCGAGGTCGTTGAGCTGCCACATCACCCGGGTACCGACGTTGCCCAGCCCGACCACCACGACGTGCCCGTTGCGCTCGCTCGGCAGCAGCCCGGCGTCCAGCGCCAGCCGGGCCTTGACGATCCCGTCCACCACCGCGGCGGTGATCAGCGGAATCAGCGCCAGGCCAGCCAGGTTCAGCACCACCTGGAGGACCTGGGCCGCCGCGCCCTTGTGCACGTCCGGATCGGCGCCGACGATCGTGGTCACCATCGTCAGGTAGATCGCGTTTCCGATGCTGGTGTCCTCGGCGAAGGAGAGCAGGAAGCCGAGCACCACCACCACGATCAGCACCGCGATGGTGGCCATCCCGATCTTTCGGGTGGCGAACGAGCGTACTGCCCGGAGCAGTACCGAGGTGCGGCGCCGCCCCGGCCGCTGGGTGCGCAGCAGCCGCCGCCGGGTGGCCTGCTCGGTGCCGACCTGGCCGACCGCCTCGCCGAGTACCAGGTCGGCGTCCGCCGGATCGGCGGGCAGCACCACCGGGTGGTGCGGGTCCCGGGTGTCGGCCAGGCCGCAGACCACCTGCTCCGGCCGGACCTCGGCGCGGGACGCGACGAAGAGGGTACGACCGCCGTGCCGGAAGTACGACGGTGCGACCTCGCCGAGCGCCGCCGCGACGAAGGCGGGCGCGGCCATCGAGGCGTCGGAGAGTACGGCGCTGTTCGGGAAGAGCTGGCGGATGCCGTTGCCGAGGCTCATGTTGAACATCCGCAGCACCACCCGGAGGTCCGGTTCGACCTCCTGGGCGCAGAGGGCCGCGTGGATGTTGCCCACGTCGTCCTGGTGCAGCAGCGCCAGACCGGTCGCCCCGACCAGCCCGGCCGTCTTGAACGTCTCCTCGTCGAGCCGGTCCGACTGGATCACCCGCACGCCCCGGACCGACCGGATGTCCGACCCGTCCGACCGGCGGCGGTACGGCACGATCACGGTCACCCGTACGCCGCTGCTCTGCGGATCGTTGCCCAGCAGCTCGCTGACGAGATGGACCGCGAGGGCGTCCTGGCCGCACACCACATAGTGCGGGCGGTGGTCCCCGTTGGTCCGCAGGCCGTCCCGCAACTGCGTCTCGAAAGCGCGCCGGGCCCGGGTCCGCCAGAGATCCGCCATGCCCGGATGGTAGTCACTGTGATCAGTACACGGGACCCGCCGGAAACCGGACGGGGCAGCACGATCACCCAGCGTGTCGAAGAATGGAAGGCCCGGTCACGGGTAGTGCACTCCGGTGCAGACCTTCCTGCCGTATCCGGACTTCGGTCAGACCGCCCGGAGCCTGGACCGGCTGCGGCTGGGTAAGCAGCGGGTCGAGGCGATCCAGGTGCTGCGCGGCCTGGTCCGCCCCGGCTACGGCTGGCGGCACCACCCCGCGGTGAAGATGTGGGCCGGCTACGAGGAGGCGCTGGTCCGGTACGGCCTGGACGTCTGCGCCGAGTGGGTCTCGACCGGCCGGGCCGACACCTGCGCCGGCACGCTCGTCGCCGACCTCGCCGCCGGCTGCGGCCTGACCCGGGTACGCCGGCAGGACGAGCTGGCCGCCGCAGGTGAGCTGCCGCCCTGGATCGGCCGGGAGGACCTGCACCTGAGTCACCGCTCGGCACTGCTGCGCAAGGATCCGGTGCACTATGGACCGATCTTCGGCGGGGTGCCGGAGGTGCCGTACGTCTGGCCCTCCTCCGACCGCCCACCAACCTGTCGGCCGTCGGCTCCGCCTCCTGGGCAGTCCTGATGCGACCGCCGCCGGAGCGAGTGCGACGCGACACCGACGCGCTGGTGGTGGGTGGCGGCGTCGCCGGGATCTCGGCGGCGGTCGTGCTCGCCGAGCGGGGTGTCCGGGTCACCGTGCTGGAGGCCCGGCCGCGGCTCGGCGGCCGGCTGGACACCCGGCCGGAGACGCTGACCGACGGCACGGTCGCACCGGTCGACCACGGTTTCCACGCCTTCTTCCGGCAGTACCACAACCTGCGGGCGGTCCTGCGCCGGATCGATCCGGCGCTCGCCCTGCTCCGGCCGGTACCCGGTTATCCGGTGCTGCACGCCGACTGGCCGGCCGAGGACTTCGCCCGGCTGCCGGCGAGGCCGCCGTGGAGCCTGTTCGCGCTGCTGGCCCGCAGTCCCAGCCTGCGGCTGCGTGACCTGCCCAGGATGGACGGCCGGGCGGCCCTGCCGCTGCTGGCCTACCACCCCCGACGCACGTACGCCGAATTCGACGGCAGCACCGCCGAGGAGTTGCTCGACGCGCTGCGGTTGCCGGACCGGGCCCGGGCGATGCTCTTCGAGGTCTTCTCGCACTCGTTCTTCAACCACGAGGCGGACCTCTCCGCCGCCGAACTGGTCGCCAACTTCCACTTCTATTTCCTCGGCAACCCGGAAGGGCTCGGCTTCGACGCCCCGGACCGGGACTACGAGTCGGCGATCTGGCGACCGCTCGCCGGCCACCTGCGCCGGCACGGTGCCCGGATCCTCCTCGAGCAGCCGGTGACGGCGGTACTGCCCGACGGCGACGGCTGGCGGCTGGAGACCGGCGCCGGGGTTCAGCACCGGGCCCGCGACCTCGTACTGGCCGTGGACCCGCCGGCCCTGACCGCGCTGCTGGCCGGTTCGCCGGAGCTGGCCGTCCAGGCACCGGTACTCGCCGGACAGGTGGCCCGGCTCGGCACCGGCCCGCCGTACGCGGTCGCCCGGTACTGGCTGGCCGGCGACGTGGCCCCGGACCGGGCGGTCTTCAGCGGGGTGTCCCGGCAACCCACCCTGGACTCGGTGACCCTCTATCACCGACTCGAGGCGCAGGCACGCGACTGGGCCGCCCGGACCGGTGGAGCGGTGCTGGAACTGCACGCGTACGCCTGCCCGGACGGCGTACCCGCGCCGGAGCTGGCCCGGCGGATGCACGCCGAACTGGCCGGGCTCTGGCCGGAGGTCGCCGGCCTGCCGGTACGCGACCTGCGCTGCCGGGTCGAGCGGCGGGCCCCGGCGTTCCCCCCGGGCTGCTCGGCCGGCCGCCCCGGCGTGCTCACCGACGCGGACCGGCTCTATCTGGCCGGCGACGGCATCCGCACCGAGTTGCCCAGCGCGCTGCTGGAGCGGGCCGCCCTGACCGGGATGCTCGCCGCCAACCACATCCTCCGGCGTGCCGGTGCCGCGACCGAGCCCATCCGGACCATCCCCCAGTACGGCCTGCTTACCCGCGGTCGGTGCCGGCCCTGACCCCAGCCCGACCGGCACCCCAACCCGACCGACTGGTTCGCTCCGCGCCCTCCCTCGCCAGGATCTGGCCCCGGCCGCGGATCCTGGCCGCCGGCCGCGTCGCCAGGCGCGCTACGGCCGGGACGGGCGGGCGGCGCCGAGCGGAAGGCGGCTGTCCGCGCGCCTGTCGAGCTGCCCCGTCTGTGCGCCCGCGAGCCGCCCGCTGCGCCGCTCGATCCGGTCCCGGTCCCCGGACGGCCAACACCTGCGGCTGGTGATCGGGTTTCCGCTCGGTAGCGGTCCGGAATGTCTCGCCCCGTTTGTGCACCCAGCTCGACAGCGTGCGCCAGAAACATTGTCCTGGCGACACTTCGGTCCTGCGGCGGTCAGCGTTGCCTGCCGACGGCCGCCCAGCCGACGGCGGCCAGGCAGATCAGCAACACGATGCCACCACGGCTGGTAGCGATCCGGGTCACCGTCCACGCGGTCTTCCGGAGCCCCGGCAGGGTGGCCCGGGTCTTGCGATAGTCCACCCAGGCCCGCCGGGCCACCGCGTACGCGGTGCCCACGAACAGGCCGAACGCCACTCCGACCAGCAGGAAGGCGACACCGGGGCGGTCCACCAAGCCAGTGTCACCGGCACGGGTCGACGATCGCCATCGCCCGATCCGGTGACGGACGGTGATGACCAGTGGACACTCGGCGACCGGTGGGCCGGGGGCCGGGGCGGGGCCGGGGGCGACAGCCCGTCAGCGGTCGGCGGGAAGCCGGTCGACGATGTGCCGGGCGATCTCGAACGAGCTGGTCGCGGCCGGGGAGGGCGCGTTGAGCACGTGCACCTGCCGCTCCGCCTCGACGATCAGGAAGTCGTCCACCAGGCCGCCGTCCGGGCGTACGGCCTGGGCGCGTACCCCGGCGCCGGCCGGGACGATGTCGGCCTCGGTCAGCTCCGGCACCAGCCGCCCCAGGCTGGCCGCGAACCGTTTCCGGGAGAGTGACCGGGTCACCTCGGCCAGCCCGTACCGGTAGTGCCGGCGGGCCAGCGCCCACAGGCCGGAGTAGCCGACCTGCTCCCAGACGTCACGCGGGTCGAACCGGCGCCACGAGTAGCCCTCGCGCGCGGTGGCGAGCACCGCGTTCGGACCGGCGTGCACGGTGCCGTCGATCATGCGCGTCAGGTGTACGCCGAGGAACGGGAACTGCGGGTCGGGGACCGGATAGATCAGTCCACGCACCAGCTTCCGCCGCTCGGGAACCAGCTCGTAGTACTCGCCCCGGAACGGCACGATCCGGGCCGGCGGGTCGATGCCGGCCAGCCGGGCGATCCGGTCGGCGTGCAGCCCCGCGCAGTTCACCAGTACGTCGCCGGCCACCTCCCCCGCGCTGGTGTTCACGAGTACGCCGCCGGCCCGGCCGCGGATCCCGGTGACCGTGGTGTTCCGGCGAAGCTCGGCACCGCTCTCGGCGAGGAGGTGGGCGAGCCTCCGGCAGACCGCGCCGAAGTCGGCGATCCCGGTCGAGGCGACCCGCAGCGCGGAAACGGCGGCGACGTGCGGCTCGTACTCGGCCGCCTCGATCGCGTTGAGCAGGGTGACCGGCAACCCGTTGGCGACCGCCCGCTCGTGCAGCGCGTGCAGTCGGGGCAGTTCGCCGGCCTCGGCGGCGACGATCAGCTTGCCGCAGACCTCGTACGGCAGCTCCTGCTCGGCGCAGAACCGCAGCATCGAGGCGCTGCCGGCCCGGCACAGCGTCGCCTTGAGACTCCCCGGCTTGTAGTAGACGCCGGCATGGATCACGCCCGAGTTGTGGCCGCTCTGGTGCGCGGCCCAGCCGGACTCCTTCTCCAGCACGGTCACCGTGTCCCGGGGCCGGGCGGTACGCAGCCGGTGCGCCACCGCGAGCCCGAGGATCCCGCCGCCCACGATCACGTACCTGGTCATCCGCGCTCCCCGGCCGGTGGCATCGGAGCCGATGGTATGCGCCCGCCCGGGCTCCGGCAGGCGTTCGTGAATGCGCCGGTCAGGGCGTGTCCCGTTACGACACTGTCGGGTTGACGACTGTTTCTTCCGCAACCTGGCAAGTCACGACAAATATCAATACTAGTCTGAATCGCCCCAATTTTAGAGAACCATTCACAATAGGCAGGTCCGATGCCGACCTATGCACAATTGCAGGCTGAATCATGGTGGGGTCGGGAGATCATCACCCCGGAGCTGGACTGGCTCGGCGACGAACTGTGCCGACGTACCAAACGTCCCCGGGGCGCCTTCGGCGCCAAGGGTGACAACAACCACCTGCGCGGCGCCCACCGCTCCCAGGAATGGATCCTCAAGTCCCGGTACTGCACCTCCCGGACGTACACCGTGCAGTCCGGGCTGACCGCCGTCCAACAGCGACACATCGCCGGGGTCGACTTCACGCCGGGGTCGGCCGGCCAGATGGTCGCGCAGTGCAAACGGCTCTACGCCGCCCTGCGCGCCGGCCATCTCGAAGAGGTACGCGAGTTCTACGGCAACGTCGACGGCGACAAGGTCGTCGACGGCTGGGACAACGTACGGAACCGGGCCGCGAGCAGCGATTCCAGCCACCTGTGGCACTGGCACCTGACCCTCGACCGGCGCTCCTGCGCCGACAGACGCGTGATGGAGCGGATCCTGACGATCGCGCTCGGAGACCCGACGGAGGAAGACGTGGACGACGCGACGATCGACAAGATCGCAACCCGTACCAAGACCAAGGTGATGGCCGACACCGGAATCCAGCAGTTGCTGGCCCGGGTCCAGCAGTTGACCGTCAACCAGGCGGCCCTGCTCGACGCTGTCGGCCAGGACACGACTGACGAGAAGGCCATCGTCGACGGGGTCCTGGCCGGGCTCGGCCAGCGCGACATGGACAGCGTCGCGGCCGCCCTGAAGACCGCGTTCGGCGACCGGGCGACGGAACTGGCGGCGAAACTCGGCACCCCGGCGAGCTGACGTGTGGGTGAACTGGCAAATCTCCTCCCCGCCGGCGGCGTCGGTGCCGTCGGCGTCGGGGGCCTGCTCGTCATGATCGTGGCGTACCTGCTCAATGCCAACCGGGCTGATCGCAAGGAGTACCAGGAGGCGATCGACCGCGCCGAGAAGCGCGCGGACGACGCCGCACGCCGGACCGATGCCGCCGAACAGCGCGCGGAAGGGCTGCAACAGGCCGTGGACGAGGCCCGCCGGGCGCGGCGGGCCGCCGAGGACGCGCTCGCCCTCGTCGAACGCGAGTTGCACCGCTACCGCCCGAACAGCTCGGCATGACCCCGACGAGGTGTCGGCGCGGCGAGCAGGCCCGTACGAACACCACCCGTCGGGCTCTATGAGAGGTAGGGCGGCATGACCGAGGAGACGGAGATCTTCCGCCGTCGGATGGACCGGCGCATCCGACGTCGGTTCGTCATCGTGGTCGTGGCGACCGCGTTGATCGCGGCGACGGGCGGCTGGGCCTGGGCGCGACTCGACCGGCAGGCCGCCGTGGAGCAGCGCCGTGCGGCGACCGCCGTCTCCGGCGCCGAGCAGCTCTGCCAGCAGGTACGCCAACTTGGCGGCGAGTGCGTCGTCGACCCCGCCAACCTGCGCGGCGAACAGGGCCCGGCCGGTCCGGAGGGCCCACCCGGGCCACCGGGATTGCCCGGTCGGGACGGTAGACCCGGTGATCCGGGCCCGCCCGGCGAGCCCGGGCCGCCCGGACCGCCGGGCGATCCCGGTCCGGCCGGTGCGCCCGGCCCCAGCGGCCCCAACGGCGAGCCGGGCGCCACCGGGCCGGACGGGCCGCAGGGTCCCGCCGGCCCGGAGGGTCCCGCCGGGCCGACGGGCGAGCCGGGTCCGCCCGGCCCGACCTGCCCCATCGGTACGACCCTGCTGACCCTCTCGGTGGTGACGCCTGAGGGACCACGGCAGATCGCCGCCTGCGTCGTCGACCCGACGCCGCAGGCCCGCGCCAGGATGCCTACAACGTCGCCACCAAATCACCGGCATGGCTGACGCAGTGATCCTGGCACCGGCGGGAGGGTATTGGAGCCCCCGGTCGGACTCGAACCGACGACCACTCGCTTACAAGGCGAGTGCTCTGGCCAACTGAGCTACAGGGGCGCGATGTTCGTGGTCAGCATAGCCACAGATGCCCTCCTACCATGGGCGGCACCGATTCCGATACCCGACACCGGCCGGCACCCCACACCCTTGGTGGGGGAGCGTGCCAAGATGCCCGAAATGTTCGTCAGATAGATCCCAGGAAAGGCCCCCGACCTTGGCATGTGAGAAAAACCCGTTTACCGTGGCGTGACGCGGACGACACCCGAGGCTGCCCACGGCTGCCCGGATGCCTTCCCCGGACCGGTGCGGTGACGCGCCGGTCGCTCTTTCACTCGGATCGTCCGGCACGTTCCTGCCGGTGAAAGGAAGCGCTGCACCATGGCTACGGTCACCTACTCGAAAGCCACCCGGATCTACCCGGGTACGGAGCGCCCAGCGGTCGACCACCTCGACCTGGAGATCGGCGACGGCGAGTTCCTCGTCCTGGTCGGCCCCTCCGGCTGCGGCAAGTCCACCAGCCTGCGGATGCTCGCCGGGCTGGAAGACGTCGACGACGGCTCGATCTACATCGACACCCGGGACGTCACCCACCTGCCGCCGAAGGCCCGCGACATCGCGATGGTCTTCCAGAACTACGCGCTCTACCCGCACATGACCGTCTACGAGAACATGGCGTTCGCGCTGAAGCTCCGCAAGACCTCGAAGTCGGAGATCGACCGGCGGGTCAAGGAAGCGGCCGCCCTGCTCCAGCTGGAGGACTACCTCAGCCGCAAGCCCAAGGCGCTCTCCGGCGGTCAGCGCCAGCGGGTCGCGATGGGCCGGGCGATCGTCCGCGAGCCCCAGGTCTTCCTGATGGACGAGCCGCTGTCCAACCTGGACGCCAAGCTCCGGGTGCAGACCCGTACCCAGATCGCGACTCTCCAGGCCAAGCTCGGCGTCACCACCGTCTACGTGACGCACGACCAGGTCGAGGCGATGACCATGGGCCACCGGGTGGCGGTCATGCTGGACGGCGTACTCCAGCAGGTCGACACCCCGCGTGAGCTCTACGACACCCCGGCCAACGTCTTCGTCGCCGGCTTCATGGGCTCCCCCGCCATGAACATCAAGACCGTGCCGCTGACGGACAACGGCGCCATGTTCGCCGATCTGGCCATCTCGCTGACCCGGGAGCAGATTGCCGCGGCCAAGGCCGAGGGCGGCAACGGCAAGGTGACCGTCGGCTTCCGTCCGGAGGACTGCGACCTGGTCTCGGAGGGCGAGGGCGGCCTCGCCGTCGTCGTCGAGCTGGTCGAGGACCTGGGCTCGGACGCGAACATCTATGGCCACGCCGCGATCGACGGCACCTCGGAGCGGTTCGTGGTACGTACCGACCGACGGCACATGCCGAACATGGGTGACACCGTCTACGTCAAGCCGCGTACCGGCCGGAACCACGCGTTCCACGCCGTGACCGGCAACCGGATCTGATCCGACCGGACGAACACGTCGGGGCGGTCGCTTCTACTCGGAAGCGCCCGCCCCGATCGTTTTCCACGCAGTCCGCCAGCGCGCCGTGCCGGGCGACGCCGGCGAATCCGTGGTCCAGGTCGCGTCGCGGGTGCCGGGGACCGACCCATGCCGGTCGCCGACCTCGCTACCTGCGCCTGATGTGCGGCGAGGTCAGATCTTGCCCGCGCCCGCACCTGCGGTGACGGCCGCCTTGACCGTGCCGACGCTGTCGGCGGTGTATCCGTACGGGACCGGGGCCACGGATCCGTTGGTCTCGCACGGTCCGGAGTTGGTCAGCGAGTTGTTCCGGGCCACCAGCCGTCCGGGATCGGAGTCGGCGTACCCGCTCGCTGACCAGCACGCCTGCTGCACGTTCTCGAAGACGTTGGCTTCGACGAGTACCCCGGCGTTCATCGTGGAGGCGATGGCGTAGGAGTCGGCGTTGTTGTTGACGTTGGAGTAGTAGTTGTTGAAGACGTGCACCGTCTCGCCGAAGCGCACCCGGGGGCTGCGCTCGAAGGTCCGGTCGAACCAGTTGTGGTGGTACGTGATCCGCAGGTGACCCACGTCCTCGCCGGAGTTGCCGTCGGAGTGCCCGACCAGCGAGGTCTTCCAGTGGTTGCGGACGACGTTCCAGGACAGCGTGATGTAGTCACCGGCGTGGGTGATGTCGATCATGCCGTCGTAGTGGTCGGGGTCGTCCTCGATGGTGCTGGACAGCGTGTTGTGGTCGATCCAGATGTGCGTCGCGTTCTCGATCTGGATCGCGTCCCCGCCGGTCACCCCGCGGATGTTCATGTTCTGGATGATCACGTTGGCCGGCTGCATGTCCTCGATGTTGAGGGTGGTGCCGGAGATGCCGGAGTTCGCGCCGACGCCCCGGATCGTCTTGTTCGCGGTGATCTCCACCGTCCCCGAGCCACTGAGCATGCCGTTGACCAGGATGGTCCTGGTCCCCGAGGCCTGCGCCTGGGTCCGGAAGTCCGCGAAACTCGTCACGGTGACCGTGGAGCCACCCGCACCGCCGGTGGTGCCACCGGCCTGGGCGGCCCAGCCGACCAGTCCGGTCTGCGGCGGGCCGCTGGTCGGCGGCGGCGTCGTGGGTGCCGGAGTGGTGGGCGGGGGCGTCGTCGGGTTCGTGGTCGGACCGCCGGGCAGCCCGACCCGGCCCACACCGGCCTGCGCGGAGACCACGGCCTTCATGTCGCAGGCGGTCTGCACGGTGTACGGGTACGGCGGGTTGCTGACGCTACCGCCGGTCTGGCCGGCGCCCGAGTTGATCAGACAGTTGTTCCGGGCCACCAGCCGGCCGTCCCCGGAGTCCCCCTCACCGAGGTGGTACGGGTCGTCGACGTTCTCGAAGTAGTTGCCCTCGACGATCACGCCCGCGTTCTCGGTCGACGCGACACCGTAGTTGCCGGTGTTCAGGTAGTAGTTGTTGTAGACGTGCACCTGGTCGCCGAAGCGGACCCGGGGGTTGCGCTGGTTGGTGTTGTCGAAGAAGTTGTGGTGGTAGCTGACCAACAGATAGCCGACGTCCTGAGCGGCGTTGCCGTCGTCGTGCCCGAGCAGCATGTTCTTGTCGGTGCCGTCCGCGTGGTTGTACGAGATCGTCACGTACGACGAGCCGCGCTTGACGTCGACGCCGCCGTCGGCACCGGTCGTCCAGGTGTTGTGGTCGATCCAGATGTGGTGCGAGAACATCTGCACGTTCACCGCGTCGTCGTCCCAGTTGCGGAAGTTGAGGTTCCGCAGGATGACGTTGTGCACCGCGTTCGACGGCGGCGAGGTGATGTCGTCGTCGATCGGCAGGCCGATGTTGAGGCCACCGCCGGTGAAGCCGGAGTTGGACCCGAGGCCGACGATCGTCTTGTCCGAGCTGACCTCGTGCATCGGTCCGGGCAGATCGATCATTCCGCTGACCTGGATGATCTTCGATCCGGCCGACGCCGCCTCGGTGACGAACTGTGCCGCCGAGGTGACCGTGACGGTCGGTCCGCCCGCGCCACCGGTGGTGCCGTTCTGGCCGAGCGCGTTGACCCCGGCCCAGCCGTCGGCCACGTTGGTCCCGGGGTTGCCGGTCGGTGGCGGGGTGGTGGTCGGGCCACCGGTCGGCGGGGTGGTCGGCGTGCTCACGCTGTCGCTGACCAGTACGTCGTCGAAGTTGGCGGTGGCGTTGAAGGTGGCCACCCCGATTCGGCCGGTGGCGTACTGGCTGTCGGTGCCCTCGGTGAGCAGCGTTCCGTTGACGTACCCGCGCAGCGAGCTGCCGGAGACGTCGAGCCGCAGGGTGTACCAGCTGTTCAGGCCGACTGCCACGCTGGCGGTGTCCAGCGTGGTCGAGGAGCCGCCGGAGAGCCGCTTCAGCTCGACCGTGTTGTTGCTGCGCAGCGCCAGGTAGTAGTAGCTGGTGTTGCTCTGCACCCGGGCCAGCACCGCGACGAACCGGTTCGAGCCGTTGAACGCGGTCGGCTTGACCCGGGTCTGCACGGTGTAGTTGCTCCAGCTCGTGGTGCCGGCCAGCGCCCGGGCGTCGCTGCTGCTGCCACCCTGCTGGTAGACCCGGCTGCCGTCGGTGCCCACCGACCAGGAGCCGCCGGATGCGGTCCAGCCGCTGGAATTGCCGTCCTCGAAGTCGTCGGAGAAGAGCGTCGCGGCCTGGGCGGTGGCGCCCATTCCGACCGCGAGGGCGACCGCGGCGAGCGCGGCGCCGGTCGAGATCAGGAGACCACGGCGGTGTCTCCGCCGGGTTTCGGTGATACTCACGGAACCTCCTCGGGTTATGTGTTTGCCCTGTCGGGCACCGGCCTCGAAATCATGAGCTTTGCATTGACGTCTATCGATCTTTAGGTGCCGGATCGCCCCGGGACGGCCAGACTCGACGCGGGGGCGTGCGGAGAAAACGGGACCACGGGGACGGCCGGCGTGGCGACCTGCCGGCGTACGAGACCGACCGGGAGTGGCCTGTGCCGGAACCGCGCGGCGGTGCGGTGGTGCGGGCCGGTACCGCCGCGCGCGGAATCCCTAGAAGGGCAACTTTCCGGTGCCGCTGCCCGTCATCACCGTCGCCCGGATGCCGTTCGGGTCGGCGACGGTGTAGGAGTAGTAACTGCTCGGCTCGGTCACCGAGCCGCCGGAGTCACCCGGCTCGCTCGTACCGGCCAGCACGTTGTTCCGGGCGACCAGCCGGCCCCGGTCCCCGGCGTAGCTGATCGACCACGGCACCTCGACGTCCTCGAAGTAGTTGCCCTCGACCACGCAGCCCGAGTTCATCTGGCAGGCCACTCCGACGTCGGTGTTGTAGACGAAGTAGTTGTTGAAGACGTGCACCGGGTCGCCGAACCTGACCCGGGGGTTGCGCTGCGGCGTACGGTCGAACCAGTTGTGGTGGTAGGTGACCTTGAGATATCCGGTGTCCTGCGCCGCGTTGCTGTCGTCGTGCCCGAGCAGCATGTTCTTGGTGTGGTGGTGCGTGTGGTTCCACGACACCGTCACGTAGCTGGCGCCCCGCTTGACGTCGATGAGGCCGTCGTAACCGGCCGACAGGTCGTTGTGGTCGATCCAGACGTGGTGCGAGAACATCTGCACGTTGATCGCGTCGTCGACGGTGTTCCGGAAGTTCAGGTTCCGGACGATCACGTTGTGGATGGCGTTCGCCGGCGGGCTGGTCGCGTCGCTCACCGGCAGCCCGATGTTCAGCCCGCCGCCGGTGATCCCGGAGTTGGCGCCCACCCCGACGATGGTCTTGTCGGACATCACGTCGTGCATCGGGCCGGGCAGCGCGATCATGCCGTTGACCCGGATGTTCAGCGGGCCGGGCTGGCTGATCGCGGTGAGCAGGTCGGTGGCGTTCGAGACGGTCACCGTCGGGCCGCCGGCCCCACCGGTGGTGCCGTTCTGGCCGAGCGCGTTCACCGACGCGAAGCCGACCGGCGGGGCGCCCGGGTCGAGCGGCGGACCCGTCGGCGGCAGGGTCGGCCCGGTGGTCGGGCCACCGGTCGGCGGCGTACCGGTCACGGTCGCCACCTCGACGTCGTCGAAGGAGGCGCTGGCGTACGAGGCGGCCAGGCCGACCCGCCCGGAGGCGAGTACGGAGTCGGTGGCCTGCACCGACAGGCTGCCGTTGACGTACCCGCGCAGCGTGCTGCCGGTCGCCTCCAGCCGCAGCGTCGCCCAGGTGTTCGCCGGTACCGCGCCGGAACCGCCGGCCAGCGCCACCGGCGCCGAACCGTCCCGCTTGACCAGTTGCACTCCGCCGCTGCTGGTGACCACGAACGCGTAGTAGCGGCTGGAGCTCTGCGCCCGGGCGATCACCCCGACGTGCCGGTTGGCACCGTTGAACCCGGTCGGCTTGACCCGGGCCTGCACCGCGTAGTCGCTCCACGAGGTGGTGCCGGTGAGGGTACGCGCGTCGCTGCTCTGCCCGGACTGCCGGTAGACCCGGGTGCCGTCGGTCGCCACCGCCCAGCTTCCGCCGGAGGTCGACCAGCCGGAGGAGTTGCCGTCCTCGAAGTTGTCCGTGAGCAGGCTGTCGGCGAAGGCGGCCGGCATCGCGACGGTGATCGCGGCAGCGGCGAGCATTCCGGCCGCGCCCGCGACGGCGACCAGCCGCCACCTCGGTCGTCCCCCGGACTGGTTGGCATGCACAGTGAGCCTCCCTGTGGTGGTGGGGGTGGTGGGCCGCCGCCTGCGCGGCGACGGCGGCGGTGTGGGGTACTGCGTTCTCGGCGGCGCCGCGCCGCCGCGGGCTGACCCGGTGGGACGACCGGGTCAGGGCCGGACCGGCCGCCGGTCGGTTCCGGCGAGGGTCCGCACCACCGGCGGTACCGATGGAATCGAGGGGCCGGGGCTAGACCGGAAGCCGACCGGCCCCGGCGAGGGCCTGCACCACCAACGGGACGAGTGGAGCGGGTAGCGCCGGCCCGGCCCGGAGCGTCGGCGTCCAACCGGCGTCGCCGCCCAGGTCGGGGTCGTGCTCGACGTTGTACGCGGCCAGCAGGCTCACCGGCCGGGCCGGCTTCCGGCCCTCGCGTACCCAGTTGCCCCGCTCGGTGATCGCCGTGCCGTCCCAGTCGTAGAGCAGGTCCGCCGCGGTGACGCCGGAGCCGAGCGTGAAGTGGTTGTTCTCGGCGTAGACCGCCGACTGCACCCCGACCCCGATCGCGTAGCTGAACCCGTCACCGGCGAGCCGGTAGGCGTTGTTGTAGATGTCGACCTGGCCGAACCGCACCCGGGGCAGCCGCTGCATCGTGCCGTCGAAGAGGTTGTGGTGCAGCGTGACGTTGAGCCGGCCGACGTCCGGGCCGACGGTGTTCGACGAGCCGATCAGCATCACCTTGTCCCGGGCGACGAACCGGTTGTACGAGGCGGTCACCCGGCTGGCGGTGTGCGTCACGTCGAGCGACCCGTCGTGCACCATGTACGGCCGTCCGAAATAGACCGGCAGCCCGCTGTCCGGGTTGGCGCCGTCGGTGAAGGTGTTGTGGTCGACCCAGACGTTCTCGCTGCGCCGTACCGACATCAGGTCGAACTGGGAGTTCCAGTTGCCGGCGTCCCCGTCCGTCGGCGACCAAGCCGGGAAGCAGTCCCGGGCGTCGGCGAGGGTCAGGTTGCGCACGATCACGTTGTTGGCGGTGTCCACCATCAGGGTCAGCCCGGCGAGCGTGGCACCGCGCAGCCCGACGATGGTGGTGTTCGGCCCGACGTTGATCTGGGTCTGCCGGGTCTGGTTCGCCACCGACCGGACCCGGGCCTGCTCCAGCGGCCCGGACGGCGCCACCCGCCCCCAGATCGCCGGGTCGTACGCGGCCAGGTAGGCGTCGAGCGAGTATTCCGGGTCGGCCAGGTCGGTGCAGTCGAGCAGCCGCCCGTCGGCGGCCTCGAAACCGTCGATCCGGCCCTTGACATAGATGATCTTCGGAGTCGCGTTGCTCCTGTTGGTGGCGTTGTCGCCACCGAGCGCCTGCACCAACTCGGTCCTGGTCCGGACCACGTGCACCTGGTCCGGGGTGGCCGCCGAGCCTCCGGTGGTGCCGGGGCCGGCGGCGGCCCAGCCGTCACCGGCCGGCAACACCTGCCGGCCCAGCGAGCGGGCCCCCCAGGACAATCCGTCCTTCCCGTGTGCGCCGGCCGTCGCGGGCGCCGCCAGGGCGCCGGAGACCACGAGAAGACTGCCGACCACGGCGGCGGTCAACCTGCTCGATCGCATCCCACTCTCCGCGTCTGTCTACCGTTTGCCGGATCTCGTAACGGCTACGAAATCCTCCTGTTATTGAACGGTAGGCATCAGCACTTAAGGGTGTCAATGCGTTCTGTTTGCAGGTATGTTGCACTGAATAGAGGCAATAACGATTTGCTCGGCGACCCTATGCCGAGTAGAGGGATATTCGGTCCGATTTCTATCGAACAGTTCTCCCCGAGATTTGCAGTCTGCCGTCCGTTGTCACGCAGGACTTCCGGCCGTCACGCATCGCCCGTCTCCCTCTCCACCGCCGCCCGGTGCGGTTTCACCGCCCACGGCACAGCCAGCTCCGACAGCAGCACGCCCTCGGCCGCCGCCCGGCGCAGTACCGCGTTCACTCCCCGGATCGTCAACACCCGGTCCGGCCCCGCCCCGGTCGCCACCACCCGGTCCCCGCCGACCAGCTCCGGTTCCGGGGCGGCCGAGATCGCCTGCACCAGGGCGGTGAACGCCGCCGTCCGGGCAAGCGGCGCGATCAGCGGCACTCCGCCCGGGTCGGCCCGGTTCTCCAGCAGGTTCTCCAGCAGGTTCACCCGGCCCGGCACCTCGCGTGGCCCCGGGTCACCGGGCAGCGTCAACCGGTCGGCGGTGTATTCCAGCACCGCCCGGCCAGTCGTGCCGTGCACGATCACCTCACCGGCGATGAAGTCCTCACCGGCGAGCGTCACCGCGGCCAGCAGCGGCAGGCCGCAACCGAGGGTCGCCCGCAGCGCGGCGGTGTCGTCCACCTCGATCGGCCGGGTCCGGTAGCGCTCCAACTCGACCTGCGCCGGCCAGTCCGGCGGCGCGCCGTCGACCGCGCCCAGTGGCGCGACCGCGCCGGCCGCCACGGCCACCCCGGCCACCGCCAGGCACTGCATCACCGCGTGCGCCAGCGGATTGACGAGTACGCCGTCCAGCGCCGGCCGCCCGTCCAGGCTGCGCCGGCCGGCCCACGGAGCGCGGGCGTAGTAGCCGTCGGTGCGTTGCCAGGAGGCGACTGTGGAGACCCCGGTGACCCGACCCAGCCGGCCGTCGGCGACCGCGGAGGTCAGCTCGCGCAGCGCCGTCGAGCCGAGCGCCTGGAAACCGATCTGGGCCACCCGGCCCGCCTCGGCAAGCGCACCGGCCAGGGTGCGGTGCTCGGCCAGCGACAGCACCGGCGGCTTCTCCAGCAGCAGGTCCGCGCCGGCCCGGATCGCGTCCAGCGCGATCGGCAGGTGGGTGTGCGGCGGGGTGCAGATCACCACCACGTCCGGGCGTACCGCACCGAGCATCTCGCGATGGTCGGTGAAGATGCTCGTGCCGGGCGGGACCGGCGCGTCCGGCGCCGCCTCCACCGGGCGTACGTCGACCAGGGCGACCAGTTCCAGCTTCCCGGCGTCGTGCAGCGGGGCGATGATCCGGCGGTGCCACAGCCCGTGCCCGCTCGCCCCGACCAGCGCCACCCTCGGCGGTGCCCCGACCCCGGTCATGCCGCACCCGCCAACGTCTTCTCCACCCCGTGTCGGTCCAGCGCGGTGAGCCACTCGACCACCAGCTCGCGTACCTCGTCGTCGGCGGCCAGTTCCGTTGGGAAGACCTCGGTCAACCCGAACAGCGCCTCCACCGTGCCGGCCGGGGAGCGCCTTCCGGCGGCCAGGGCCGCCCGGATCCGGTCGGCGAGCGGGTCGTCCAGGGGCAGCGACGTACCGTCGTCGGCGTGGCCCTGGGCGAAGCGCATCCAGGCCGCCACCACCAGGGTCGCCCAGCGGGGCCGGGCCCCCGCCGCGCGCAGGTCCGCGATGGTGTGCAGCACCCGCTGCGGCAGCTTCTGCGAGCCGTCCATGGCGATCTGGATGGTGCGGTGCCGGATCACCGGGTTGGCGAAGCGCTCCAGCACCTCCTCGCCGTAGTCGACCACCGAGACGCCGTCCGGCGGGGTGAAGCTCCTCGCCACGTCCTCGGCGATCAGCCGGCGCAGCACCCCGGCCAGGTGCGGGATTTCCAGCGCCTCCGCGATGGTCTCCCGGCCGGCCAGCGCGCCGAGGTACGCCGTTGCCGAGTGCACGCCGTTCAGCGCCCGCAGCTTGAGCCGCTCCCACGGGCCGGCGTCGTCGGTGAGCACCGCCCCGGCCCGCTCCCAGGCCGGTCGCCCGCCCGGGAACCGGTCCTCGATCACCCACTGCCGGTACGGCTCGGCGGCCACCGCCGCCAGGTCGCTCACCCCGAGCGCCACATGCGCGTCGGCCAGCGTCTGCGGGGTGCTCGCCGGCACGATCCGGTCCACCATGGTGCCGGGGAAGCTGACGTTCTCGCGCAGCCAGTCGGCGATCCGCTCGGACCGGCCGCCGGCGGCGTCGCCGACCACCTGGAGCGCCTGGCCGACCAGGCTGTGCAGCCGCTCCCCGTTCGACGGCAGGTTGTCGCAGCTCACCAGCGCGATCGGCCCGGCCTGGGCGACCGCCCGGGCAAGCAGCCCCTGGACCAGCAGGCCCGGCACGGTCTGCGGCGGCCGGTCGGTGGTCAGGTCGGCCAGCACCGCCTCGTCCGGCCGGAGCCGGCCGGTCGCCGGGTCGAGCTGGTACGCCTTCTCGGTCACCGTCAACGTCACCACCCGGATCGCCGGGTCGGCCAGCAGCGCGACGATCGCCGCCGGGTCGCTGGCCGCGTGCCGGACTCCGGCGAGCGCCCCGACCACCCGGGTCTGGTTGCCCGCCCCGGAGCTGCTGGTGACGCTGAACAGGCAGTCCTGGGCGGCGAGCGTGCTCACCATGTCGGTGCTGCGCGGCGCCACTCCGACGATGCCCCAGTCGCCACCCGCCGCCGCGACCGCCTCCTCGGTGTAGACCGCCTGGTGGGCCCGATGGAACGCGCCCAGCCCGAGGTGCACGATCCCGGCCGGTACGGCACCGGGCCGGACCAGCGGGCGGCTCGACGCCGGCAGCCGGCGCAGCACGCCGAGGCCCAGCCGCGACGCGCCGACGGTCACGCCCATACCGGGCCGTCCGGGAAGGAGTACTCGGCGATCGAGCCGGGCTTCATGGTCGAGCTGTAACCGGGCTGCTCCGGCAGGAGATAGCGGCCGCCACGGGTGCGTACCGGGTCGACGAAGTGCTCGTGCAGGTGGTCGACGTACTCGACCATCCGGCCGTCCAGCGAGGTGCCGACCCGCAGGTAGTCGAAGATCGCCAGGTGCTGGACGTACTCGCAGAGGCCGACGCCGCCGGCGTGCGGGCAGATCGGCACGCCGAACTTCGCCGCCATCAGCATCACCGAGAGCACCTCGTTGACCCCGCCGATCCGGCACGCGTCGATCTGGCAGACCCGGATCGCCTCGGCCTGCATGAGCTGCTTGAAGATGACCCGGTTCGCCGCCACCTCGCCGGTGGCGACCCGGCAGCGCCCGCCGGAGAGCCCGGTCACCGCCTCGGCGATCCGGGCGTGCCCGAGTACGTCGTCGGCGTGCGTCGGCTCCTCGATCCAGTACGGGTCGAACTCGACCAGTTTCGACATGTTGGCGATCGCCTCGTCGACGTCCCAGACCTGGTTGGCGTCCATCATCAGCAGCGCGTCCGGGCCGATCTCCCCGCGGATGATCCGCGCCCGGCGTACGTCGTCGTCGACCGGGCCGCCGACCTTCATCTTCATCGCCCGCCACCCCTGGGCGTACGCCTCGCGGGTCAGCGCCCGGACCTTGTCGTCCGGATAGCCGAGCCAGCCGACCGAGGTGGTGTACGACGGGAACCCGTCCCGCTCCAGTTCGGCGAGCCGGTCCGCCAGGCCGACCTGCCCCTTGTCCAGGATGGCGGCGGCCTCGGCCGGGTTGATCGCGTCGATGATGTGGTGGAAGTCGACGTTGCGGACCAGTTCCTCGCTCGGCATCTCGGCGAGCAGCCGCCACAGCGGCTTACCCTCGAGCTTGGCCCGCAGGTCCCAGACTGCGTTGACCAGGGCGCCGGTCGCCATGTGGATGACGCCCTTCTCCGGCCCCAGCCAGCGCAACTGCACGTCGGCGCTGAGCGACCGCCAGAACGCCACCGGCTGCGCGACGATCTCGGCCATCGTCCGGCCGACCACATGGTGGGCCAGGGCGCGGATGGCGGCGCAGGTCAGCTCGTTGCCCCGGCCGTTGGTGAAGGTGAACCCGGCCCCGAAGGTCCCGTCCGGCGCGTCGGTACGCAACTCGACGTAGCTGGCGGAGTAGTCGCCCCGGTTGATCGCGTCCGAGCCGTCTCCGGCCGCCGCCGTCGGAAACCGCACGTCGTGCACGTCGACGCCGGTGATGGTCACATTCACTGAGCTTGCCTTTCGTTCGCGACTGCGGGACTCACTCGCTGCGCTCGCTCATTCCTCGCGCTCACCTGTTACCGCTCCCGAGCTTGAAGACCTTCTTGGGCAGGTGGTAGGCGAGGTCGACGATGGTCTCGGCCGCCTCGTCCAGCGGCAGCCGGTGCTCGGCGACGAGCCGGGCCAGGAAGCCGGCGTCGATCCGCCGGGCCACGTCGTGGCGTACCGGGATCGAGCAGAACGCCCGGGTGTCGTCGACGAAGCCGGCGGTGTTGTAGAAGCCGGCGGTCTCGGTCACCGCCTCGCGGAACCGGCGCAGCACCTCTGGGGAGTCCAGGAACCACCAGGGCGCGCCCAGGTAGAGCGCCGCGTAGCCGCCGGCCAGCGGGGCCAGTTCCCGGGTGAAGGTGTACTCGTCGAGCGTGTAGACGACGACCCGCAGCCGGGGGTCGTTGCCGTACGCGTCCAGCAGCGGGGTGAGCGCGTGCAGGTACTCTGTGGCCTGCGGGATGTCGCCGCCGACGTCCCGGCCGTGCTTGGCGTAGAGCCAGCGGTTGTGGTTACGCACCGAGCCCGGGTGCAGCTGCATCACCAGGCCGTCCTCTATGGACATCCGGGCGAACTCGACCAGCATGTGCGCCCGGAACGCCTCGGCGTCCTCCGGGTTGGCCTCGCCGCGCAGGCCGCGCTCGTAGAGGGCGCTCGCCTCGGCCTCGCCCAGTCGCAGGGTCAGCGCGGTCGGGTGGCCGTGGTCGGTGGAGGTGGCCCCGGCGGCGACGAACGCCTCGCGGCGCCGGCGCAGCGCGGCGAGGTAGCCGGGGTACGTCCCGGTGTCCTCGCCGGCGATCTCGCCGAGCCGGGCGACGTTGTCGGCCCAGCCGTCGAACTCCATGTCGACGACGTTGTCCGGCCGGAAGGTGGTGATCACCCGGCCGCCGGGCCCGCCCCAGCCGTCGGCGGCAAGCTTGGCGTGCCGGCCCAGCTCGTCCAGCGGCGACTCGGTGGTGGCCAGCACCTCGATGTTGAAGCGTTCGAAGAGCGCCCGGGGCCGGAACTCCGGCTGGGCGAGCTGGGCCGCGATTGCGTCGTAGGTGTCGTCGGCGGTGCCCGGGGAGAGTCGGGTCTCGATCCCGAAGACGTTCCGGAAGGTCTCCTCCAGCCAGAGCCGGCTCGGGGTACCCCGGAACAGGTGCCAGTGCGCCGCGAACCGCCGCCAGATGGTCCGGCCGTCCGTCTCGACCGGATCGCCGTCCACCGCCGGTACGCCCAGCTCGGCCGGGGTGATCCCCTGGCTGAGCAGCATCCGGGTCAGGTAGTGGTCCGGGACGATGATCAGCCGTGCCGGGTCCGGGAAGGCGACGTCGTCGGCGAGGATGCCCGGGTCGACGTGCCCGTGCGGGGAGATCAGCGGCCGGTCCCGGACCAGCGCGTACAGCTCGCGGGCGATCGCCCGCTGGCTGGGCTCGGACGGGAAGAGCAGGTCGGGCCGGTCGGACGGTGCGGACACGGGCTGGCTCCTTGCGATCAGGGGATGGTGAGCAGCTCGGCGACGCGGACCGGCTGCCCGGTTTCGAAGGATCGGTTCGCGGCCAGGCCGGTGAGCAGGGCGAGCGCGCCGTCCCGGGCGGTGGCCGCCCGGTCCATCGGGTCGGTGTGGCCGCCGAAGAGCACCGCAGTCATCCGGGCGTCCGCGCCGCCGTGTCCGGTACGGGTGTAGCCGGAGACCGGTACCTCCCGGGGCTGCTCCCAGAACGGCCGCAGAGTGATCTTCGCCCAACCCTCCTCCACGGCGGCCTGTACGCCGTGCAGCGCGGCACCCTTCAGCTCGCCGGCCGCCTGCGGGCTGACGAAGTCGCTCTCCACCACCTCGAGTTCGAGTCGCCCCCGGCTGCCGTTGAACATCACCCGGTAACCCTCCCAGGGTGCGTACGCGGTCAGGTGGTAGGTCATGGTGGCACCGCTGTCGTACTGCGCCAGCACCGCCATGTCGTCCTCGATGGTCACCCCGGACGCGAAGACGTTCTGGTCGCGGTGGTAGCCGTCCTCGGCCTCCGCCTCCAGATAGAGCGCCCGCAGCCTCGGGTGGTCGGCCAGGTGCAGCGCGAACGGGTCGTCCGCGGCGGCCGCCGAGCCGTGCGCCCGGTCGTACGGGCGGGCGTAGCCGTGCCGCTTGCCGGCCTCGTCGCCGTAGAAGAAGAGCCGGCCCGAGGCGTAGACCTGGACCGGCTTCGCGTCCAGCCACCAGTTGACCAGGTCGAAGTGGTGACTCGCCTTGTGCACCATCAGCCCGCCGGAGTTGGCCTTGTCCCGGTGCCAGCGCCGGAAGTAGTCGGCACCGTGTCGTACGTCGAGCAGCCACTCGAAGTGGACGGAGCCGATCTCACCGATGGCACCCTCGGCGAGTACCTCCCGGACCTTCTCGTGCAACGGGTTGTAGCGATAGTTGAAGGCGACCGAAACTTTCCGGCCGGTTTCCGCAACAGTCCGCAGGATCCGCTCGCACCGGGGGACGTCGGTGGTCATCGGCTTCTCGGTGATCACGTCGCACCCGGCCCGCAGCGCGGCGACGATGTACTCGTCGTGCGTCCGGTCCACACTGGTCACCAGCACGACGTCGACCCGTTCCTTCTCCAGCATGGAGGAGAACTCGCTGGCCAGGTACGTCGGCACCGGGTCGAAGTCGAGTTCCGCGAGCCAGCCGTTGTGCGCGTTCATCCGGGCCGGATTGACATCGGCGAAGGCGACCAGTTCGGCCGTGTTCGGGTGGTCCAGCACCAGGGCCCGGACGAACATCTCCGCACGCGCGCCCGTACCGACCAGGGCGAAACGCTGCCTTCCCGGGGTTACCGACATCCCAGCTCGCCTCCGTTGGCTGCAAAGGTTTGCAGGAGAAGTAACCACGCATCCCGGGCGGCCGTCAACGACCTACGGCAAAGCTGCGGCTTTTATACAGATCTGTAACTATGGGAGTGCTCCCATAGCTGCGTACCGCAACAAAGCCGTAACCGACCCCCGTTGACACCTGAGCAACCGTTTGCATTAATTGGCCAACCAAGTGACGGCAGACACACCGGCAGCCACAGAGAGGACTCGCGTGCCAGCCACCATTCGAGACGTCGCGCGGGCCTCCGGGGTGCACATCTCCACCGTCTCGCGGACGTTCTCGGCCCCGCACCTGGTCAACCCGGAGACCCGGAACCGGGTGCTGGCCTGCGCCGAACACCTCGGCTACCGGCCCAACCGGGCCGCCCGGGCACTGATCACGGGGCGCACCCACAACATCGGCCTGATCATCGCCGACATCGCCAACCCGTTCTTCCCACCGCTGATCAAGGCGGCGGAGAGCCAGGCCCGGCAGCGCGATTACCACATCTTCATCGCCGACACCAACGAGGACCCGGCGGCCGAGGAGGACCTGGTGCACGCCCTGGCCAAGCAGGTCGACGGCGTGCTGCTGTGCAGCCCACGGATGAGCAACAGCCTGATCGAGCAGCTCAGCCGTGAGGTGCCGCTGGTCGTGATCAACCGACAGGTCACCGGTCTGCCGGCCGTGGTGATGGACGTAGGCCAGGGCGCCCGGCTCGCCGTCGAACACCTGACCGGGCTCGGGCACCGCGAGCTGGCCCTGCTTGGCGGGCCGCGCGGTTCGTGGACCAACCGGGAGATCCGCCGGGCGGCCACCGCGGCCGCCCGGGCCGCGGACGCCTCGCTGACCGTGCTCGGCCCCAACCCGCCCACCGAGGGCGGCGGCATCGCCATGGCCGAACAGGTCCGCCGGACCGGTGCCACCGCCGTGCTCGCCTACAACGACCTGATGGCGATCGGCCTGATGGAGGGGCTGGACTCGCTCGGGCTACGGGTGCCGCAGGACATCAGCGTCGTCGGCATCGACGACATCGCGCTGAGCCGGCTCACCCGGCCCAAATTGACGACGGTGGCCACGCCAACCGCGGCCGCCGGCCGGACGGCCGTCGACATGCTCCTGCAACACGACGGTTCCTCCTCCGCACGCGCCGGGCGCGGCGGCGGACGGACCAGCACCGCCGACGACCGTCGCACCACCGCACAGGTAAGCCTGCAGACCGAGTTGGTCATCCGCGACTCGACGGGCGTCGGTCCGGCGGCTTCGGCCGACCGGCCCGGAACGGCGGCAGCAGCCGACCGCCCGGGCGCGGCATCTCCTGCTCGCCCGGGCCCGCACGGCCATCCGGCCCCGGGCGGCGCGACCGCGGCCACCCCCGAAAGTGTCGCCTCCTAACGCCAAGGAGTGAGCGAAATGCACCCCGCCACACCCCCGACGGCAAACGCGCCCGCCGCGCCCAGCCACCGTACCCTGCACCGTCGAGACCTGCTCCGCCGCTTCACGGCCGCGATGGTCGCTCTGCCCCTCGTCCTCGGCGCCGCTGCCTGCGGCGACGACGAGCAGGAGCCGGGCGGCCCGGTCAGCATCGAGTTCTTCTGGTGGGGCGGCGAGTCCCGGGCCGAGATGACCCAGAAGGCGCTCGACCTCTACAAGCAGAAGAACCCGAACGTCACCATCAACCCCGTCTGGCAGGCGTTCGACGGCTACTACGACAAGCTCGCCACCATTTCCGCCGGTGGCAACGCCCCGGACGTCTTCCAGATCGACGACAACGGCCTGGCGGAGTACGCGAGCCGCAACGTCACCCTCGACCTGACGCCGTACGTCAAGGACAACAAGATCGACCTCAGCAAGCACGCCGAGGGGCTGACCAAGTACGGCCAGCTCGACGGCAAGCAGGTGGCGGTCGCGACCGGCGAGAACACGCCGGCCATGATCTACGACAAGACCAAGCTCAAGGAGCTCGGCGTCAGCGAGCCCCAGGAGGGCTGGAGCTACGAGCAGCTCTTCGACTGGGCCGCCCAGGTGACCGCCAAGGGCGGTGGCAAGTACTGGGGCACCATGGACACCAGCTCCGACTACAAGGCGCTGTGGCTGTGGCTGCGAGCCCAGGGCAAGGAGTTCTACGACGGCAACAAGCTGGCGTTCACCGAGGCCGACCTCGCCTCCTGGTTCCGGCTCTGGCAGGGCGCCCGGGCCAAGAACGCCACCCCGCCGGCCGACGTCGTACACGAGGCGGTCACCGGCAGCGTCGCGACCCAGCTCGTGGTGACGGGCAAGGCCGCCACCTCGTTCATGTGGTCCAACCAGCTCGGCGAGTTGCAGAAGGCCACCAAGAACGAGCTGGGCATGGTCGCGTACCCCGGCGACCCGAAGGGGCAGTGGGCGCGAGCCTCGCTGTACTGGGCGGGGTCACGCAGCACCGAGCACCCGGAGGTGGTGGCCGACCTGATCAACTTCCTGGTCAACGACCCGGAGGTGGCGAAGATCTTCGGCGTCGACCGGGGGCTGCCGTCGAACATGGACACCCGTACCGCCATCGCGTCGACCCTGACCGACCCCGCGATGAAGGCGACGGTGGCCTTCGAGAACGCCCTGGCTCCCAAGTTCGGCCCGGCGCCCGTACCCCCGCCGAAGGGGCACAGCGGCCT
Source organism: Plantactinospora sp. KLBMP9567 (assembly GCF_033446045.1). NCBI lineage: Bacteria > Bacillati > Actinomycetota > Actinomycetes > Micromonosporales > Micromonosporaceae > Plantactinospora > Plantactinospora sp. KLBMP9567. The sequence goes on from NZ_JAWQRR010000021.1 coordinate 84,298, forward strand.
GCGCAACAAGCTGCGTGACATCGCGGAGAGCGTGACCTACGGTCGCGCCACCCCCGAGGACGCCGCGAAGCAGTTCTTCGCCGAGGCCCAGGCGGCGCTCGCCGGCTGACCGCCCGGCAGGGGTGGGGAACCCGGGCAACCGTTCCCCACCCCTGCTGGGGCGTCGTTCGAGAGGAGAACCAACCCGTGGCTCTATCCACGGCGACCAAGTCGCGTCCCGGCGATGCGGCGCCGGCCGGTACGCCGGGCCGGCGGACGCGGGCCAGTCGGCGACACCGTGCCGAAGGGGTCGCCGGCTACGTCTTCCTTTCCCCGTGGCTGATCGGCCTGATGGCGATCACCGCCTTCCCCATGCTCTTCTCGCTCTACCTGAGCTTCACCAACTACGACGTGCTCTCCAGTTGGGAACTCGTCGAGTGGGTCGGGCTCGACAACTACCGGCGGATGTTCGGCGAGGATCCGGCGTTCTGGCACGCGGTGACGGTCACCCTGACGTACGCCCTGATCGCCGTGCCGCTCAAGCTCGCCGCCGCCCTGGGCGTCGCGCTGCTGCTCAACCGCGAGCGGCGTGGCGTCGGCCTGTTCCGCAGCCTGTTCTACCTGCCCTCGCTGCTGGGCGGAAGCGTCGCGCTGGCCCTGGTCTGGCGGGCCATGTTCGGCGGCGACGGTGCGTTCAACAGCTTCCTGGGACTCTTCGGAATCAGCGGCGAGGCCTGGGTGAACGACCCGACCTGGGCGCTCGAGACGCTGATGGTCCTGGCCATCTGGCAGTTCGGCGCCCCGATGGTGATCTTCCTCGCCGGGCTGAAGCAGGTACCGACCGAACTCTACGAGGCCGCCTCGGTCGACGGCGCCGGCAGGGTACGCCAGTTCTGGAACGTCACCCTGCCGATGCTCTCCCCGGTCATCTTCTTCAACCTGGTGCTGGAGACGATCAACGGATTCCAGGGCTTCACCTCGGCATACGTGATCAGCAACGGTACCGGCGGCCCGGTCTACTCCACGCTGCTCTACACCCTGCACATCTACGACCAGGGCTTCGGAGAGTTCCGGATGGGCTACGCGTCGGCGCTCTCCTGGGTCTTTCTGCTGGCTATCGCGGTGATCACCGTGATCTTCTTCAGCACCGGCCGGTTCTGGGTGCACTACTCCGACGGAGACGACTGATGGCAGTCCAGGCAGTCCGGGCAACCCCGGCCACCGGCCGCCGCTCGCGCGGCGTCGTCCGGGTCCTTGCGCTCGTCGGGGTGCTCGCCTTCGTGCTCTATCCGCTGCTGTGGATGGTCGGCTCGTCGCTGAAGTCACCGACCGAGGTGGTCAGTAACCTCTCCGTCATCCCACAGGAGGTGACCTGGGCCAACTATCCGGACGGCTGGAACTACATCAGAGACCTCAGCTTCGGCCGGTTCTTCCTCAACAGCACCGTGATCGCCCTGGCCACCGTGGTCGCCAACGCGGTCTCCTGCCTGGTGGCCGCGTACGCCTTCGCCCGGTTGCGGTTCCGGCTGCGGAAGATCTGGTTCACCGTCATGATCGGAACCCTGCTGCTCCCCAGCCACGTGCTGATCGTGCCGCAGTACGTGATGTTCAACTACTTCGGCTGGATCGACACGCCGCTGCCGCTGATCGTGCCGAAACTGCTCGCCACCGAGGCGTTCTTCGTCTTCCTGATGGTGCAGTTCATGCGTGGCATTCCACGCGAACTGGACGACGCCGCCAAGATCGACGGCTGTTCGCCGTACGGAGTGTTCCGGCACGTGATGCTGCCGCTGAGCCGGCCGGCGCTGGTCACCACGGCGATCTTCTCCTTCATCTGGACCTGGAACGACTTCTTCACCCAGCTCGTCTACCTGCCGAGCCCGACCAGTTACACCGTGCCGATCGGACTGCGGCTGTTCATCGACTCCAGCGGCCAGACGTCCCTCGGTCCCATGTTCGCGATGTCGGTACTGTCGCTGCTGCCGGTCTTCGTCTTCTTCCTGGCCTTCCAGCGCATGCTGGTACAGGGCATCAACACCAGCGGGCTCAAGGGATGAGGCGTCGGGGATGCAGACTCGGAGGATGACCCAGCCACCCGCTCCGAACTGGCCTGAGCAGCCCGCCCCCGACACCCGACCGGACTGGCGGGACACCCTGCGCAACGCCACCGACCTGGCGCTGCTCGGCATCGTCATCACCGTCGCGGCCCTGCCGGTGGTCACCGCCGGTGCTGCGGTCGCCACCGGCAGCGCCGCACTGCACTCCTGGATCGAGACCGGGAGTTGGCCCGGGGTACGGCCGGTGCTGCGGGACTTCCGCCGCGCGGTACTGCCCGGCATCCTGCCCACCCTGCTCGGCGGGATCGCCGCCGCCGTACTCGCGGTGAACCTGCTGGCGCTGACCCGGGGCGTCGTACCGGGCGGCGCGGTGCTGGTCGTGGTGACCGCCGCGCTGGCGGTGGCGGCCGGCGGCTTCGCCGGGCTGACCGCGGTGTGCCTCGGCCAGCGGGGCGGCCAGGGCTGGCGGGACGCGGTACGGCAGGCCGCCCGGACGGTGCGGGAACGCCCGGTGACCCTGCTCGGCACGGCCGGCACGGTCGCGCTGGCCACCCTGCTCTGCGTACTCATCCTGCCGCCGTTGACGCCGATCCTGGTCGGCTACACCCTCTTCGGGTTGCACGCCACCACCCGACGGCTGGCCGGCACCCCGCCATCCCCGGAGGATGCCGGATAGCCGGCCCCCGGCCCGGACGTCAACCCGGCCCGCAACGCCACACGGCCGGCGGCCGGGCGCCACAGGTTCACGCCGTACGGCCCGCGTCCGGGACGACCGGTCAGGACTCCGGCGGAGAGGACCTCGATCAGCCCGACTCTCCGTCGGCGGTCTGCCGGACCGGAGTGAACCGCACCGGGATCGCCCTCGGGGTACGCCCCCACGGCGACGGCACCGCCACCAACTCCTCGACGGGGATCGCCAGCCGTACCCCCGGCAGCAGATGCAGCGCGGTCTCGACGGCGGTACGGATGATCAGCCGGGCCGGGATCTGCGCCGGGCAGGCGTGCGGGCCGGCGCCCCAGGAGAGGTGTGCCCGGTTGCCGACCTCCCGCCACGGCTCACCCCTGGGATGGATCCGTGGGTCGGCGTTCGCCGCGGTGAACCCGAGGATCATCGCGTCGCCGCGCCGGACCGGCTGCCCGGCGAGTTCGGTGTCCCGCAGCGCGTACCGGGCCGGCGCGTTCGTCATCGGCGGGTCCCGCCACAGCACCTCGTCGATCGCATCGTCCACGCCGAGCCGGCCGCCCCGGAGCCGTCCGGCGAACCGCTCGTCGGTGAGCATCAGCCGCAGCGTCTGGGCGATGCAGCTCATGGTGTTCTCGTTCGCCGCCACCAGCAGCAGCACCATGGTGTCGTAGACCTCGGCGTCACCGCGCAGGTTCGGGTGTCCGGCCAGATAGCTGGTCAGGTCACCCAACGGGGCCGCCCGGCGGGCCGCGACGACGTCGGCGAGGATCTTCATGACCTTCTCCCGGGCGGCCAGCGCGTCCGCGCCCCAGGCGAACATCGCGGCCAGGCCGGCCTGGAGTTCGTGGCTCTGCACGGCGTCCAGACCGAACCGGTCCGCGACGGCCAGCACCGGGACGATCGCCGCGTAGTCGGCGACCAGGTCCGCCTCGCCCCGGCCGGCGAACGAACCGATCACGTCGGCGCAGAGCGCCGCGACCGCCCGGCGCATCGCGCGCTGGTCGATCTCGGCCATCCCACCGGCGATCGGGGCACGCAGCCGGCGGTGCCGCTCCCCGTTGACGAAGAAGGCATTGTCGTAGGGCGACATCATCGGGCGCAGCAGCGAGTCCGCCGGCAGGCTGCCGTCGTGGTGGGCCGACCAGTCGTCCGGGTCGCAGGAGTAGACCTGCTCCTGCCGGGTGACCGTAAGGATCTCCTGGTACCCCATGACCAGCCAGGCGTGCACGCCCGGCTCCAGCTCGACCGGGGCGACCGGGCCGTGCTCGGCCCGCAGCCGTGCGAAGACGTGCTGCGGGTCGGGGCAGGCGGTGGTGGCGGCCAACGGCACCAGTCCGGTCAGCTCGGCCAGCGGCTTGCGGGCACCGGCGGGGCTCTCGATCGCGGGGGAGGTTGTCACGAGACCATTTCCTGGGAGACGGGGATCTTCGGCGTGGCGTCGTCCGGCGCGGTGGCCGTGACGTCGAGGGCGTGCTGGACCAGGCTCGTCAACGCGGCCAGCACGGAGGCGCGGTCCCGGGCGTCGCAGTCCAGGATCGGCGTCCCCGGCAGCAGGTCCAGAGCGGTACGCAGCTCGTCGGCGGAGTGCGGCACCGTGTCCGGGAAGTGGTTGACCGCCACCACGAACGGCAACTCGGTGCCGATCTCCAACTGGTCGAAGACCTCGAAGCTGGCCTCCAGCCGCCCGGGCCGGGTGTCGACCAGCACCAGTACCCCGGCGGCGCCCTCGGCGAGCCCCTCCCACAGGTCCCAGAACCGCCGCTGTCCTGGGGTGCCGAACAGGTACAGCGCCAGGCTCTGGTTGAGGGTGATCCGGCCGAAGTCCATCGCCACGGTGGTGGTGCGCTTGTCACCCACCCCGGCCAGGTCGTCGACCCCCTCGCTGACCTGGGTGACGATCTCCTCGGTGCGCAGCGGGGTAATCTCGCTGACCGAGCCGATCAGGGTGGTCTTGCCAACCCCGAAGCTGCCGACCACCAGGATCTTCACCGACTTGGTCACGGTCCCGGGCAGGTAACCGTCAGAGCGCGCGGAGACCATTCAGCACCTCTTGGAGTAGTTCCCGGGGAAGCTGCGGGGCGCGAGGGCTTCCGGCCCGCGCGGTCAGGTGGCCGGAGTCGACCAGGTCGCTCGCGAGTACGCGTACGACGCTCACCGGCAACTCCAGCCGGGCGGCGACCTCGACCAGGGAGAGCAGCCCCCGGCACATCGCCAGCAGGGCACGTTCCTGACGACCGGCCGAGATCGGCAGCGAGGGCGCCGGATCGGTCGCGATCAGCAGCGTGTCGACGCTGATCGTGTTGCGCGACGGGCGGGCCCGCCCCTTCGTGAGCACGTACGGCCGCAGCGCCGAGTCGCGGTATTCGCGGCTCCGGTCGTCAGGAGGGGTCATCCACGCTCCCTGGTCCGGTCTGTCATGTCCTGACCCCGCCGCCCCCGGTCATGCCCCGGCACCGTGCCGGGCCGTGGTGGCGAGGTTGCGTTCACCAATCTTGTTGACCTGGGACTGCATCTGGTGCGCGATGAGTGCCGGATCGACGGCCGGTTCGGTCACCACCGCAAGGTGCGAGCCGTCCCCGGCCCGCCGGACGAACAGGTATCCGCCGTCGAAGTCGATCATCAGCGAACGGAGGGACCGTCCGCCGGAGCCGAACTCCCGGCCCACGCTCCGGCCGAGCGACTGCAACCCGGAACAGGCGGCGGCCAGCCGGTCGGCGACGTCCTGCTCGGTGTGCTCGGACCGGACCATCGCCAGACCGTCGGCGGAGAGCACCACGGCGTGCCGGACGTACGGCACCGAGACCACCTCGGCCAGCATCCAGTTCTGGTCTTGCTTCGCGCTCATCGTTCGTCATCCTTCGTGGTTGTCGGCGGTCAGCGAGAGCCCTCCGGGCCCGCTTGCGCACCGGTCCGGCCGCCGGAGATGAAGGCGCCCATCCAGGAGCCGGCCTGCTCCGGCGTCGGCTCCGGGGAGACCGCCGCCGGTGCCGCCGCTTCCGGGGCGGCCAGTTCCGCCGCTTCCGGGGCGGCCAGTTCCGCCGCTTCCGGGGCGGCCAGTTCCGCCGCTTCCGGGGCGGCCAGTTCCGCCGCTCCGGGGGCGGCCGACACGGTCTCGCCACGTCGGGACCGCCGGCGGGGCAGTGTCGGGCCGGCCTCCGGATCGGCGGGTTCCACCTCGACCGGCCTCGGCCCCGGCTCCGGCCGCACGGCCGGCGGCTCTGTCAGCACCGGGGCCGGCGGGCGCATCACCACCGCCTCCGGCGGGTCCACCGTCTCCACGACCTTCGACGGGATCAGCACCACGGCCCGCAGCCCACCGTACGGGGATTCGCTCAGATCCGCCCGGAAACCGTGCCGGCGTACGTAGTGACCGACGACGGCGAGCCCGGTCTGCGGGATTTCGCCCAGCTCGCCCAGCCCGACCGGGCGGCGTCCGGAGACGGTCTCCCGAGCCTGCGCCAGCCGGTGGTCGTCCATTCCGATGCCGCCGTCGTCGATCTCGATGACCGCACCGCGCTGCACCCGCCGCACCGTCACCGGGACGCTGGTGGCCGGCGGCGAGGACTGGGTGGCGTTGGCCAGCAACTCCGCCACCAGGTGGATGACCGGCTCCACCACCTCGGCGGCGACCGCCACGTCCTGGTCGCCGGAGACCTCGACCCGCTGGTACGCCAGGATCCGGGCCGAGGCGGCGCGTACCACGTCCACCATGGCCAGCGGCTCCTGCCACTGCTGCCCCGGCCACTCTCCACAGAGCACGGCGAGGCTCTGCGCGTGCCGGGCCTGCTGCGCGGCGGCGTGGTCGACCCGCATGCTGGACTCCACCACGTCCGGGTCGTGCTGGTGCCGTTCGGCCATCAGCGAGACCTGCTCCTGGATGGAGTGCGCCGCCGTCTGTACCCGGCGGGACAGCGCCACCACCGCCAGCCGCAACGACTCCTCGCGCTCGTCCGACCGCTTCAGCGCGCTGGTCGCCTCGGCGAGGATTCCGTCGATCAGGCCGGTCGTCCGGTCGCCCAGCACCGGATCGTGCCGGCTGGACGGCACCGGCGCCCCAGCCAGTACCGCCGGGAGCCGGACCCGGAGCAGATGGTCGAGGGCGTTGTCCACCGCCGCCGACCGGGCCTCGGCCCGTTCCCGCCACTGCGTCTCGCGCTCCGCCAGCTGCTGCTGGTAGCTGCGCACCTGCCGCTCGAACTCCCGCTCGCGCTCGTCGAGCGCCGCCCGGGCGGCCCGCTGCCGGCGCCGGAGCACCGCCAGCAGCACCAGCGCCAGCCCGGCGGCCACCGCCCCGAGCGCGGTGACCACCAACCCCGGCGGATCGGTGCCGAGCACGGCGGCGACCACGGCCGCCGTACCGGCCAGGGCGGTGAGGAGGAAGGTGGCCGACCACACCGAGCGGCCCTCGGACAACGGACGACCTGACGGTCCAAGAGGTGTCATGTTCACCTTCGAGCGGAAGATCGGGCAGGACGGAGCCCCAAACCGCAGTTCAGGCACGTGGTGGATGAGGATCGTACCCGATCGGATCACGATCACCGCCCCCCTGACTGGACAGTTGTCGCTCACCGGAAGCACCGGCCGTACCGTGGTCTCCGCCGCGCCGGGTCGGCGGCCGCCGACCCGGCCGGGGTCAGTGAACCCCTGCCAACCTCCCCTTACGGCCCGTCGTCGCCACCGGTGACAGCCGGGCGAACGCGCCGCGCTGTCCAGGTGGGAAGAGGTTCAGTCCGCGCAGCTCGGGGCCGGCGGCCCACCCCGGGCTATCCGGCGGTGAAGCGGACGACGACGAACTCGGAGCGGGCGCCGCAGACGACGACGGAGGTGTTCCAGGAGCAGGAGGTCCCGATGACCTGCTTGAGCTGGCCGAGCTCGGTCAGCTTTCCGGACTCGGCGGCCACCCCGGCGACGCTGGCGTCCTGGCTGTACGTGCCCGGTTGCTCGTCGAAGACCAGCAGGTTGCCGCCGTCGACCCGGACCGCGAACCCGTCCCGGCTCAGCTTCTCGTCGCCGTCGCCGGAGAAGAGTCTCGCCGCCGGATTGGTGGAGCCGAGCCGGACCAGGGCATGCTCGCCGACCGGCAGCAGGCTCTGCGCCTGCGGCACCTTTTTCCGCCAGGCAGCCGGCTGGCCAGCGCCCTGGTCGGTCCGGACCGCCACCAGCTCGGTGGTCTCGGCGTCCGAACCGGCGGTCTCCAGCAGGCAGACCTGCTTGTTCCCGCAGGGCTCCAGAGCGGTCGGCCGGCGGCTCTTGTCCACCGCGTTGTAGATGCTGGTCGGCGTGGCCAGGGTCGCCAGGTCGTACCGGGCCAGGCCGTAGCCGTCGGTCTTCGGCGCGACGAAGAGTTGGCCCTCGTACGCCAGCACCTCGTCGTCGGGGTCGGCGGCGTCGGCCCGGGACTTCAACACCCTGCCGTTCGTCACGTCGACGACCCGGATCGAGTCGTCCGCGCCGATCTGCACGAGTCGCGGCCCGTCACCACGGTTCAGCGGTGGCGCGTCCCCGGTCGGGTCGGCGGCCCTGTCCACCTCCCCGGCGGTCCGCATCGGATAGACGGCGGAGTCGCTGTCGTACTCGCCCTTCGGGTTCGGCCGGGTCCACCCCGGGCCGCCGCGCGCGTTGATCCCGATCAGCGTGTCGGCGGCCTCGTCGAGCACCACGACGTACTCGTCGAAGAGGTAGAGCTTGTCGTCGCTGCGGACCTGCCGGCTCCACAGCTTCGCGCCGTTCGCCGGGTCGAAGGCGACCATCTCGCCCGGAGTACCGATGCTGGTGACCTCCGGCTTGACCAGCAGCACGTCCGGCAGCGCCGTGATCCAGTCCCACCGCTCGGCGCCGGCCGCCGTGGTGATCCACCGCTCGACCTTCGCCGACTCGGCATCGAGCACCGCGATGTCCAGCCGCTGGTCGTTCCGCTGGTAGGCGGCGTACGCCCGCCGGCCGGCGGTGGCGGTGAAGAACGTGGACGGGTTCTCCTCCCGGGTGGCGATCCGGTCGACCTCCTGGAACGAGGCGAAGTCGATGCCGGGGTAGCGGTCGCGGGTCAGGTAAAGCAACGTCGCGACGACCACACCGACCAGTGCGACCAGCGCCCCGGCGCCGATCCAGACCGCTCGGCGGCGTACCAGCCCGGCCAGCCCCGCCGGTGCGCTGCCGCCGGGCGGGCGTGCAGGTCCGGGCGGGCGGCCCGGTCCGCCGGCTCCGAACGACGCCGGACTGCCCGGCGGGACCGGCTGACCCGGCTGACCGGGATAGCTGCCGCCGGTCGGCGAATAGCCGCCGGCAGCCGCCTGGGCGGGTGGCGCGGCGACCGCCGCGGCCCCGCCCTCGTACGCCCGGGTCTGTCCCGGTACCGCGCTGCCAGCGGCGGCCCGGCTGGTCGGCACCCCGGCGCTGCCCCGGGCCGCCGGTACGGTCGTGACCGGGAGTTCGGCGAGCGCGCCCTCCGCGACCGGCAATTCCGGCTGTTCGAGTACGGTCGGCGCGATGCCGAGGTCGGCGTGCAGCATCCGGGCCACCAGCGGGACCCGGGAGGAGCCGCCGACCAGGAACAGCCCGGCGAGCTGGTCGGTGCCGAGCCGGCAGTCGGCGATCACTGACGCGGCCTCGTAGACCCCCCGGCGCAGCAGCGGGGTGACCACGCTCTCCAACTCGTCCCGGGTCAGGTACAGCGCCTGCTCGACGCCGGGCACCGGAACCGGTGCCGTCGCGGCCCGGGACAGCATCTCCTTGGCTCCGCGTACGTCGTCCCAGAACTGCCGGCGACTGCGCCACTGGCTGGCCGTGGCCGGCTGGCGCAGTTGCTCCCAGATCGGCCCGTGCGTGGTCCGGATCACCCCGCCCAGGTGCTCGACCAGCGCCGCGTCGAGGTCGAGCCCGCCGAGGTCGGCGACGCCGCCCGAGCCGACCACCACGAATCGGGCCCGGCCGTTCTCGTCGGTGCCCTCGTTGCGCACCACCGCGATGTCCAGGGTGCCGCCGCCAAAGTCGAAGACCGCCAGCGCGGACCGGACCGGCACCGGCCGGCGCAGCACGTCGGCGAAGTAGCGGGCGGCGGCGACCGGCTCGGGCACCAGCAGAGTGCCACCGCCAGGCCGGACCGCCGCATCGGCACCACGAGCCTGGACCGCCGCATCGGCGCCGGGAGGCCGGGCCGCCGCATCGGCACCGGCCAGCACCGGCGGCCAGCCGGCCCTGGCGACGGCAGCGGCCAGGGTGTCCCGCCGGCGGGCTCCCCAACTGGCCGGATAGCTGAGTACGGCCGGCGGCAGGAACCCGACCGCCTCCACCGCCGCGCCGGCCACCGCACCGAGCACGCCGGCCAGCAGGTCGACCGTGGCGATCTCGCGGTCTCCGAGGAGTACGGACGACTCGTCGATCCGCCGCTTCGGGTTCGGCTCGTAGCGGGAAGGGTCGGCCTGGGCCAGCCGCTGGGCGTCCCGCCCGACGTGTGGCCGCCCGTCCTGGTCGAGGAACACTCCGGACGGCAGAATCGGCTGCCCGTCGAAGAGCAGCGGTCTGGTCCGGCCGTCGGGCCAGCGCAGCACCGCCACGGTGTGCGAGGTCCCGAGGTCGACGCCGAGCCCGTAGCCTCCGTCCTGACCTGCCATGAACCGACTCCTCCGCAGGGCGAGGGGTTACCCGGCCCTGCATGTTACGGCCCGGCGCCCACCGCCCGGTCCGCCCGCTCCGGCCGTGATGATCTCGCTCGTTCCGGAAGAGAGTGGCCTCGATCCGCGCGGAAGCCACTCTTCCGGGGAAGGAGCGACATCGCCGCGGAGGCTGGCGGAGTCAGACGGGTCAGGCGGTCAGACGGCGCCGGGAGACCTCGGCGAGCGCCACCGCCGCCGCCACGCTGGCGTTGAGCGACTCGACCTCGGAGACCATCGGGATGCTGACCCGCAGGTCACAGGTGGCACCCACCAGCCGGGACAGCCCGCGCCCCTCGGAGCCGACCACCACCACCAGCGGGCCGACCGCCGCCTCCAGGTCGTAGAGGTCGGTCTCGCCGTCGGCGTCCAGCCCGACCGCCAGGAACCCCTCCTGCTGGGCGAGCTTGAGCGCCCGGGTCAGGTTGGTCACCTGGCTGACCGGCACCCGGGCGGCCGCACCGGCACTGGTCCGCCAGGCGGTCGCGGTGATGCCGGCGGCCCGCCGCTCGGGTACGAAGACGCCCTGCGCGCCGAAGGCCGCCGCCGAGCGGATCACCGCGCCGAGGTTGCGCGGGTCGGTGATGCCGTCGAGCGCGACCAGCAGCGGGGAGGGCTGCTCCAACGCCACCGCGAGCATGTCCTCGTAGGGCTGGTAGGCGAACGGCGGCACCTGCACCCCGATGCCCTGGTGCAGCACTCCGCCGGTCATCCGGTCCAGCTCGGCCCGGCTGACCTCCAGGATCGCGATGCCCCGGTCGGCGGCGGTCCGGACCGCCTCGTTCACCCGGTCGTCGATGTCGATGCCCTGCGCCACGTAGAGCGCGGTGGCCGGCACCTGCGACCGGAGCGCCTCCACCACCGGGTTACGCCCGACCAGCAGCTCGGCCGCCTCCCGCCCAGGCGCGGAGCGGCGACCCGGCGCGACCCGGGGACCGCCCGGACGCGGAGCCGGCTTGCCACCCGTACGCCCGGCGGTCGCGGCGCCCCGTCCGGCGCTGACCGACTTGCGGCCGCCCTTCTTCGTACCGGCGCCGCCGGCGCCCCAGGTGGTGTCCTTGCTCCCCGGTACGCCGACCTTCGGCGCCCGGCCCTCCTCGGCGGCGGCGCGGCGCTCCTTGGCCTGCTTCCAGGCGGTGCGCTGCGGGAGCTGCTCGGTGCCGGAGTATCCCTTGTGCCAGGGGCGCTCGTCGGCGGGCAGGGTCTTGCCCCGGCCCTTGAGCGCACCCCGGTTCTTGCCGCCGGATCCCGTGGTGGCGCCCTTCTTGGCGCTGACCCGACGCCCTCTTCGGGCGGAATTTCCGGGCATCAGTCCTGTTCTCCGATCGTCCAACGCGGCCCGTGCGGGGTGTCCTCGACCACCACGCCCGCGTGTTTGAGCTGGTCCCGCACCGAGTCGGCGGCGGCCCAGTCCTTGCGGCTGCGGGCCTGTGCCCGCTGCTCCAGGGCCAGCGCCACCAGCGAGTCGACCACGGACCGCAGCTCTCCATCCTGCCCGTTCGTGCTCCAGGCCGGGTCGAGGGGGTCGAGTCCGAGCACGTCGAGCATCGCCCGGACCACGGCGAGCGCCGCCCGGGTCCCGGCGTCGTCCCCGCCGGCCAGTGCGATCTGGCCGTCCCGGACCGTGTCGTGCAGCACCGCGACCGCGGCCGAGGTGTTGAGGTCGTCGTCCAGGGCCGCGCCGAACTCGGCCGGCAGCTCGCCGAGCGTACCCGCGCCGACCCGTTCCACGGCCCGCCGCACGAAGCCCTCGACCCGGCGGTACGCCACCGCGGACTCGCGCAGCGACTCGTCCGAGTAGTCGATCCGGGACCGGTAGTGCGGGGCGACCAGGTAGTAGCGCAGCTCGACCGGGCGGATTCCGATCGAGGCGACGTGGTCGAGGTCGACCACGTTCCCCAGCGACTTGCTCATCTTGGCCTCGCCGAGGTTGAGCAGGCCGTGGTGCACCCAGTACCGGACGAAGGGCAGGCCGGCGGCGCGGGACTGGGCCTGCTCGTTCTCGTGGTGCGGAAAGGTCAGGTCGAGCCCGCCGCCGTGGATGTCGAACTCGGCGCCGAGATAGCGCCAGCACATCGCCGAGCACTCGATATGCCAGCCGGGCCGGCCCGGCCCCCACGGCGACGGCCAGGCCGCGTCGGCCGGCTCCTCCGGCTTGACACCCTTCCAGAGCGCGAAGTCGTTGGCGTCCCGCTTGCCCCGTTCGGCGGCCTCCTCGGCGTTCTGGGTCTGGGTCGCCTCCGGCCGCTGACCGGACAGGTCGCCGTATTCCGGGTAGGACCGGACGTCGAAGTAGACGTCGCCGGAACCGTCGTCGGCGACGTAGGCGTGCCCGTCGGCGAGCAGCTTCTTGATCAGCTCGTGCATCTCCGGGATGTGCCCGGTCGCCCTCGGCTCGTACGTCGGCGGCAGCACGTTGAGGCTGCGGTACGCCGCGCCGAGCAGCACCTCGTTGGCGTACGCGATCGACCAGAACGGCCGGCCCTGCTCGACCGCCTTGGTCAGGATCTTGTCGTCGACGTCGGTGACGTTGCGGATGAAGTTGACCTGGAAGCCGCTGCGCAGCAGCCAGCGCCGCAGCACGTCGTAGTTGACCCCACCCCTGAGGTGGCCGATGTGCGGCGGAGACTGGACGGTGAGGCCACACAGGTAGATCCCCACCCTGCCGGCGTGCATGGGGACGAAGTCCCGCACCGATCGGGCGGCGGTGTCGTACAGGCGTAGCGTCACCGTACAAGGGTACCGACCGATGTCTGTCCGGGCTCACCCCGCGACCACCACCCGGCCCGGCCCCGGTCGTGCCCGCTCCCGTGCCGGCCGGCACCGGCCGTACGCTGCCTGGTGTGGCAAGGGTGGCGGGCGGCGCACCGGCCGGCCCAGCGGAGGAGCCCGCTGGCCGGGCCGGCGAGACGGCGCAGACCCTGGACCGTGGGCTGCGCCTGCTGCACCTGGTCGCCGACGCCTCCGGCGGATTGACCGTGACCGAGGCGGCCGCCCAGTTGGGCGTCGGCCGGGCGGTGGTCTACCGGCTGGTCGGCGCGCTCACCGAACACGGGATGGTCCGCCGGGACGCCGGTGGCCGGCTGCGGCTCGGGGCGGGGCTGCTGCACCTGGCCCGGCGGGCCCAGCCGCTGCTCGCCGACGGGGCACTGCCGGCGCTGCGCCGGCTGGCCGAGCAGACCGGGGCGACCGCGCACCTGACCGTGGTCGACGGTGCCGAGGGGGTGGCGCTGGCGGTGGTGGAGCCGAGCTGGACGGCGTTCCACGTGGCGTACCGGACCGGGGCCCGGCATCCGCTGGGCCGGGGCGCGGCCGGCCGGGCGATCCTGGCCGGCCGGCAGGGTCGGGCCGACCCGGTCGCGACCAGCGGCGAACTCCAGGCCGGCGCCTACGGCGTGGCCGCACCCGTGCTCGGCGTGCCCGGGCTGGAGGCCAGCGTCGGCGTGGTCGCCCTGGCCCCGCTCGACGTCACCAGGACCGGCGCCCAGGTCCGCACCGCCGCCACCGAGATCGCCGCCGCGCTCTCCTAGTGGAGCTCGCGCAGCTTCCCGGAAACAGTGGCCACCTCGTCCGCCGGAGACCACTGTTTCCCTGATCGTGCGTGATCTACGGGTTCCCTGAGCGTGGCTCACGGGCTCCGCCGCCAGCGGTCGAGCACCGCCGGCAGCTCGGCCAGGGAGCGGATCTCGGCGTCGGGGCGCAGACCCGCCGGGCGGTCCAGGCCAGCGCGGTTGAGCCAGACCGCACGCAGGCCCGCCACCTGGGCGGCCTCGACGTCCTTGCCCGGCGAGTCGCCGACGTGCGCCACCGACGACGGCGGCACCCCGGCCGCCGCCAGCACCGCCGCGTAGAACTCCGGCGCCGGCTTCTTGGGTACGCCCCCGACGTGCGCGTAGATCTCGAAAGCGAACTCGGCGGCCAGTCCGCACCGGTCCGGCCGGCTGTTGCCGTTGGTGGCGAAGCCGAGCGTGTACGACCGGCGCAGCACTCCGAGCGCCGGCAGGGTGTCGGTGAAGGGCCGGGTCAGCGCGAACCGCCGGGCGAAATACAGCTCGGCGATCGGCTCCAGTTCGGCGGTCAGGCCGACCCGGGCCAGTGACCGGGCCAGCGCGGCCCGGCGTACCCGGGTGACCGGCTCACCGGCGTGGTCGGCGTAGACGGCGTCCCAGTCCCCCTCGATCTGCGCCAGGGTGACGTCCTGAGCCGCCGGGGTGAGCCGCCGCATCTCGGCCAGTACGGCGACCAGCGCGCCGGTCACCGCCGTACGCAGGTCGACCAGGGTCTCGTCCGCGTCGAACACCACCGTGCGCACGCCCACGAGTTCGAGGGTAGCGACGGCGGCGTCAGGGGTGGGTCATCCGGAGCACGTCGAGCGCCTCGTCGAGCTGCTCGGCGGTGAGCCGGCCCGCCTCGACGTGGCCCCGGGCGAGCACCACCTCGCGGATCGACAGCTCCTTGGCCAGTGCCTCCTTGGCGATCGAGGCCGCCTCGTCGTAGCCGAGGTAGCGGTTGAGCGGGGTGACCACCGAGGGCGACCCCTCGGCGTACGCCAGCGCCACGTCGACGTTCGCGACCAGGCCGACCACGCAGCGGTCGGCGAACAGCCGGCTGACGGATGTGAGCAGCCGGATCGACTCCAGCACGTTGCGGGCCAGCACCGGCAGCATCACGTTCAGCTCGAAGTCGCCCTGCGACCCGGCGAAGGTGACCGTGGCGTCGTTGCCGATCACCTGGGCACAGACCTGCCGGACCGCCTCGCAGACCACCGGGTTGACCTTGCCGGGCATGATCGACGACCCCGGTTGCAGGTCGGGGATCTGCAACTCGCGCAGCCCGGCCCGGGGGCCGGAGCCCATCCAGCGGATGTCGTTCGCGATCTTGTAGAGGCCGACCGCGACCGTGCGGAGCTGGCCGGAGACCTCGACCAGCCCGTCCCTGGCGCCCTGCGCCTCGAAGTGGTTGCGCGCCTCGGTCAGCGGCAGCCCGGTCATCTCGCGCAGTTTCTCGATCACCTTGGGGGCGAAGCCGGCCGGGGTGTTGATCCCGGTGCCGACCGCAGTGCCGCCGAGCGGCAGTTCGGCGAGCCGGGGCAGGCAGCTCTCCAGCCGCTCGATGCCGTACTGGAGCTGGGTGGCGTACCCGGAGAACTCCTGGCCCAGGGTCACCGGGGTGGCGTCCATCAGGTGGGTACGCCCCGCCTTCACCACCTCGGCGAACTCGTCCACCTTGGACTCCAGCGCGAACTCCAGGTGCCGCAGCGCCGGCAGCAGGTCGTGCACCACGGCATGGGTGGCGGCCAGGTGGATGGAGGACGGGAAGACGTCGTTGCTCGACTGGGCGGCGTTCACGTCGTCGTTCGGGTGCACCTCGCGGCCCAGGTCGCGGGCGGCCAGCGTGGCGATCACCTCGTTGGTGTTCATGTTCGACGAGGTGCCGGAACCGGTCTGGAAGACGTCGATCGGAAACTGGTCGTCGTAGCCGCCGTCGGCGACGTGCGCCGCCGCGGTGACGATCGCTCCGCCGACGGCCTCGTCGATCACGCCCAGCTCGGCGTTGACCATCGCGGCGGCACCCTTGATCTGGGCCAGCGCCCGGATGTGCGCCGATTCGAGCCCGCGCCCGGAGATCGGGAAGTTCTGCACCGCCCGCTGCGTCTGGGCCCGCCACAGCGCGTCGACGGGCACCTCCACCTCGCCCATCGTGTCGCGTTCGATCCGGTAGCCGGCCGCCTCTGGTGTGGTCACGCGTTCCATCCTGCCCCGACCCCGGCCGGCTCGCAGATGATCGCCGTCACCGATCGGCGGCTCCGGCTGCCCGACCGCGCCGCGGTCGCCGGTGAGGGCGCCTGGACCAGCCTCACCTCACGCGGCCGGCACCGGTACCGGCGGCCGGCTCAGCCCAGTTCGCGCAGCCGCCGCCGGACGTCGTGCTGGTCCGGGGAGTCGACCTGGATCAGCAGGGCCAGCGCCCGGGTCCAGTACGACCGGGCGGCCGCCGGGTCGGTCTCGCGCAGGCAGCGGGCGAGCCCGTCCAGCGCCCGGGCCTGCTCGTACGCCAGTTGGATCTTCGTCGCGCCGAGCAGGGCCTGCCGGTGCAGGTCCAGGGCGGCTTCGGTGTCACCCAGCGCCAGCATGGCGCGCCCGAGAAGGTTGCGGGCCGCACACTCGCCGGCCCGGTCCCCGGCGTCCCGCATCGCGGCCAGCGCCTCCCGGTGCCGCTGCACCGCCACCTCCGGCCGGCCGCACTCCCGCTCGATGCTGCCGATCTCGTTGAGCAGGTCCGCGACGGCGAACGGGTTGCCCCGGGCCTGCTGGATCCGCAGCGCCACGGACATGTGGCGCAGCGCCCGGTCGCGCTGACCCTGCCGTCCGTAGACCCCGCCGATCGAGCCGAGCGTGTCCGCCACCATGGCGATCTTGCCGACCTGGCGGGCCATGAACAGCCGGTTCCGCAGCACCCGCAGCGCGTCCGAGTAGCGGCCGAGGACGAGGTAGACGCTGCCCAGGTTGGTCAGGGCGTTCGGCATCGCGTGCCAGCCCGGTGTCTGCCGGGCCAGCTCCAACCCGAGTTCGAGGTAGTGCACCGCCTCCCGGGTCCGGCCGAGCATCATCAGCGGCAGGCCGAGGTTCACCGTAGCCACCGACCGCCCGGCGACGTCGCCGAGCCGCTCCCAGATCGCGATGACCACCCGCAGCGACTCGACCGAGCGCTGGAACTCGCCGAGCCGGAAGTACGCCGAGGTGAGGTAGTTGTGCATGATGGCGATCCCGGCGTCGTCGCCGAGCGCCTCCGCCGCCCGCAGCCCGTCGGTGTGGGTCTGGATCAGCTCGTCCAGGTGGCCGCCGAGATAGAGCTGCCGCCAGTTGGCCCGGGCGAGCTGCCAGGCGTACCGGTGCAGCCCCTCCTGCACCGCGAGCTGGACCAGCGCCACCAGGTTGCGCCGTTCCGCCTCCAGCCAGTCCCGCCCCTCCTGGGCCGCGGCGGCGACCAGGTCGGGCCGGGCCGGCTGCCCCGGTACGGCCATCCGCAGGTTTCCGGTCGGTTCTAGGACCTGGCTGACCGAGGCGGCGGTGTGCAGGTAGTAGTCGAGCAGCGCCTGCAACGCCTGCCGCCGCTCCGGCTCGCCGCCGACCACGGTGACCAGTTCGGCGGCGTACTCCCGGACCAGGTCGTGCAGGCGAAACCGCCCGGCGTCCACCTCGTCGGTCAGGTGGGCGTCGACCAGTTCGTCGAGATGTTCCCGGGCCACCCCGAGCGGCAGCTCGGTCAGCGCGGCGCAGGCGTACTGGTCGAACTGCGCGCCGGGGTGCACGCCGAGCAGCCGGAACGTCCGCTGGACCGGCTCCGGCAACTGGGCGTACGACAGCGCGAAGGCGTCCGCCAGGGTGCGGTGCTCGACGGCGAACTCGGCCAGTACCGGGCGGTCCGGGTCGCCGAGCCGCTGGGCGAGGTCCGCCACCCGCCAGCGGGAACGGTGGGCCAGCCGGGCACCGGCGAGCCGGATCGCCAGCGGCAGGTACCCGCAGCGCCGGACCACCTCCTCCGCCGCCGCCGGCTCGGCCCCGACCCGTTCCGGGCCGGCGATCCGGGCCAGCAGGTCGACCGCCTCGGCGGGCTCCAGCACGGTCAGCGACTGCGCCCGTACCCCGTCCAGGCCGACCAGCCGGCGTCGGCTGGTCACCACGGTCAGGCAGCCGGGGCCGGCCGGCAGCAGCGGACCGACCTGGGCGGTGTTGGCCGCGTTGTCCAGCACCAGCAGCACCCGCCGGCTGGCCAGCTCGGTACGCCACAGCGCCAGCCGGTCGTCGAGGTCGGCCGGGATCCGCTCCCCGGGTACTCCGAGCTGCCGCAGCAGCGTGCCGACGGCCGTGCTCGTCGGCAGCGGGCTGTGCAGGCTGTGCCCGTGCAGGTCGACGAAGAGGTGCGCGTCCGGGTACGCGGCGCCGAGCGCCGTCGCCAGGTGTACGGCCAGCGCCGTCTTGCCGCTGCCCGGCATGCCGTCGATGACGTAGACGGCGGAAAAGTTCGGACCGGCCTCCTCGATCTCCTTGCGCAGCCGGGTGATGGTCTCGTGCCGGCCGGTGAAGTCCTCGATGGCCCGGGGCAGGGCACGTACCGGTGACCGGGGCGGTGGCTCGTCGTCCGCCGGCCCGACCTCGCCGGCGAGTACCCGCCGGTGGATCTCCCGCAGCCCCGGCCCGGGCTCGATGCCCAGCTCGCCGGCGAGGATCTCCCGGCCGGCCCGGAACACCGCGAGGGCCTCGGCCCGGCGGCCGCTGTCGGCGAGCGCCAGCATCAGTTGACCTCGGAGCCGTTCCCGCAGCGGATGGCGTTCCACCAGCTCGGTCAGTTCGGCGACCAGGTCGCCGCTCCGGCCGCCGAGCCGCAGCTCGATCTCGAAGCCGTCCTCCATCGCCAGCATGCGCTGCTCGTCCAGCGACGCCGCGCCCCGGCGGACCGCCGTACCGGTGATGCCGGCGAGCGCCGGACCGCGCCAGAGCGCGAGGGCGGCCCGGTAGCCCTCCCGCGCCTCCGGCCAGTTCTGCTCGGCGGCGGCGCTCCGGGCCCCGGCCACCAGCCGCTCGAAGAGGTGCGCGTCCAGATCGTCGGGTCCGAGCGCGATGCGGTAGCCGGCCGGCCCGGTGACGATCGTCTCACCGGGCACCCCGGCGACGGCGAGCAGCCGGCGCAGCCGGGAGACGCAGGTCTGCAACTGCCCCCGCGCGGTGACCGGCGGGTCGGCGTCCCAGACCGCGTCGACCAACTCGTCGACCGGTACCACCTGCGGGGCATGCAGAAGTAGCACCGCCAGAACGACCCTGTCCCGGCCAGCGGTCACCGTCGACTCACCGCCGCTCACCTGGAGCGGCCCAAGGATTCCGAACCGCATGCCAGCTCCTGACCGAGGTCGCATCCGGCAGCAGAGTAACCCGACAATCACTCGCAGCAGAATCGACTTGATAGCGAGGTGGCAGCGGAACGAGAGTGCCACCGCCCACACTGTGCGCTGGGATGCACGACACCAGGTGAGACACATCGACGGGGGCGGTGCGTCCGCCGACCTGCGGGGGCGACGGACGCACCGTGTCGGAGCAGCGGTTTCGCCGCCATCCACACCTGAGGAGACGCCAGGACATGGACGCCTCTGCAAGACCCGAGCGGTCCCGGCCGGTACCGGCCGCCGGGGACGTGTTGCAATTCGCCGAATCCGACTACTGCTACGGAACCGGCCCGCTCGTGCTCCGGGTCACCGGGGTCGGCGCGGATCTCGGCCGTTATCCGCAGCTCGAGTGGCTGTCCCTGCGCGGCGTGGAGCTGCACGGGGACGGCAGCGCCGGCCCCGAACGGCAGGTGCTGGTCCGCACCAGCGCCCTGCACGGTACCGGCTGAGCGGTGCACCAGCCCCAACCGTCGGTCAGCGTCGCCCGACGGTCAGCACCGGCTTGGTCACCTCGGCGAAGAAGTCGTTGCCCTTGTCGTCGACGACGATGAAGGCCGGGAAGTCCACCACCTCGATCTTCCAGACCGCCTCCATGCCGAGTTCCGGATATTCCAGCACCTCGACGTGCTTGATGCAGTCCTGCGCCAGCCGGGCCGCCGGGCCGCCGATGGAGCCGAGATAGAACCCGCCGTGCTCGTGGCAGGAGCGGGTCACCTGGCCGGACCGGTTGCCCTTGGCCAGCATCACCTGCGAACCGCCGGCGGCCTGGAACTTCTGCACGTACGCGTCCATCCGGCCGGCGGTGGTCGGGCCGAACGAGCCGGAGGCGTACCCCTCCGGGGTCTTCGCCGGCCCGGCGTAGTAGACGGCGTGGTCGCGCAGGTACTGCGGCATCGGCTCGCCCGCGTCCAGCCGCTCAGCGATCTTGGCGTGCGCGATGTCCCGGGCGACCACCAGCGGACCGGTCAGGGCGAGCCGGGTCTTCACCGGATATTTCGACAGCTCGGCCCGGATCTCGTCCATCGGCCGGTTGAGGTCGACCCGGACCACCTCGGAGCCCTGGTCGAGCTGGGCGTCGGTGACGTCCGGCAGGAACCGGGCCGGGTCCGTCTCCAGCCGCTCCAGCCACACCCCGGACGGAGTGATCTTGCCTACCGCCTGCCGGTCGGCGGAGCAGGAGACCGCGATCGCGACCGGGCAGGAGGCGCCGTGCCGGGGCAGCCGGACCACCCGTACGTCGTGGCAGAAGTAGCGCCCGCCGAACTGCGCGCCGATGCCGAACTGCCGGGTCAGCTCCAGCACCTCGGCCTCCAGCTCCAGGTCGCGGAAGCCGTGCGCCAGCATCGAGCCCTGGGTGGGCAGGTTGTCCAGGTATTTGGCGGAGGCCAGTTTCGCGGTCTTCAGGGCGTACTCGGCGGAGGTGCCGCCGATCACCACGGCCAGGTGGTACGGCGGGCAGGCCGAGGTGCCGATCAGCCGCAGCTTCTCCTCCAGGAACTGCATCATCCGGGTCGGGTTGAGCAGCGCCTTGGTCTCCTGGTAGAGGTAGGACTTGTTGGCCGAGCCGCCCCCCTTGGCCATGAAGAGAAACTTGTACGCGTCCGGGTGCCCGTCCGGGTCCTCGGCGTAGATCTCCACCTGGGCCGGCAGGTTGCTCCCGGTGTTCTTCTCTTCCCACATGGTGAGCGGGGCGAGCTGCGAGTACCGCAGGTTGAGCCGGGTGTACGCCTGGTAGACCCCCCGGGACACCGCCTCGTCGTCGGACCCGTCCGTCAACACGTGCCGGCCCCGTTTGCCCATCACGATCGCGGTGCCGGTGTCCTGGCACATCGGCAGTACGCCCCCGGCGGCGATGTTGGCGTTGCGCAGCAGGTCCAGTGCGACGAAGCGGTCGTTCGGCGACGCGGCCGGATCGTCGATGATGGCCCGCAACTGGGCCAGGTGCGCCGGCCGCAGGTAGTGCGAGATGTCGTGCATCGCCTCGGCGGTCAGCGCGGTGAGCGCCGCGGGCTCCACGGTCAGGAAGCGGCGGCCGCCCGGCCCGTGGACCACGTCGACGCCCTCGTCGGTGACCAGTCGGTATTCGGTCTGGTCGGCGCCGACGGGCAACAGGGGGGAGTACGAGAACGGCGCGCCACTGCTCATAGCCGGCAAGCCTAGGCCAGCCGACCGGAGCCGGCCCACCCGCCGGGTCGACCCTGCGACGCCGCTCTCATCCGGCCCGCCCCTTCGGCCGATCGGCGGGACGCCGGTCAGCCGTCCTTGCCGTTCTCCGGCGGACACTCCGGTTGTTTCGGGCCGCCGCACCCGGTGCCGGGCTCGGGTCCCTGGCCGCCCGGGCCGGCGCTCGGCGCCGGGCCGCCGGTCGAGACCCCGGCGAACTGGAGGTACCCGATGTCCCGCCCGTCGCCGATCACCATCCCGGCCGGACCCACCGCGAGCACCTCGGCCGAGGAGCGGACGTTGGCCAGTTCCCGGCCGCTGCGCGGGTCGAGCGCGATGATCCGGTTCGGCCGCCGGTCGATCAGCAGGGCGGCATTGCGGGCGAGCGCGGCGCCGCCCTCCGAGTTGACCGGCCGGGTCCACCGGGCCCGGTCGATGGCGAGTTCGCTGCCGATGACCGAGCGCTGGTCGGCGGAGCGGGAGAGTGCGTACCGGTCGTCGACGGCGAGCAGCTTCTCACCTTTCGGACCGGTCCAGAGCACCCGGCCGTCGTACGCGTCCACCACCGTCTCCCGGGCGTCCGGCCCGACGCCGACGAAGACGTTCTCCCCGCCCTGCGGATCCTCCCGCTGCGCGCAGCCGGCACCGTCGGCGGTACGCAGGTTGAGCCCGTCCCGGCGCCACACCTCCTGCCCGGTCACCGGATCCCGGGCCACCACCGTGAAGTAGCAGGTGCCGTCGGCGGCCCGGGCCTCGATGCGCAGCATCCGGCCGCCGACCACCACGATCCGGTCCTGCTGCCCCGGCTTCACGTCCTGCATCACCCGGCCGGTGGCGGTGTCCACGATGTGCACCCGGCCGTCGACGGAGAGTCCGAGCAGCGGCGGCATCTCGACCGGGCCACCAGCCCCCTCGTGCACCTGCCGGGTGGTCAACCGTCGGGTACCCAGGGTGTCGGGGTTCCCGGCCAGCGGCCCGGTCTCCACTCCGGGCAGGAAGGTCGTCCAACTCGGATTGCTGCCCCGGGGGTCCCAGGCGGTGAGCGTGCAGTCCCGGGGCTCCCGGCAGCGCACGTCGACCACGGCGTTGCGGTACGTCCAGACGCCGACCGCCGCGCTGTCCTTGCGGCGTACCGCTCCGGTCTCGGGGTCGAGCAGTTCGTATCCCTTACTCAGCAGCTTGCCGACGGCGACGACGGCGTCCCGGTCACCACCCGCCACTGCGGCCCAGTCGGCCTTGCGCTCCCACAGCCGCAGCCCGGTGGCGAGGCTGCGAGCCTCGACCCGGGTGCGGTAGCGGATCACCACCGTGTTGCCGGCGATGGTGACGCTCTGCGGCGTACCGCCGATCCGCTGTTGCCAGACGACGTCCGGCTCGGAGATCGGCTCGTCGCGGTTGACCCAGTCCCAGACCCCGGGGAAGGGATTCCAGACGTTGGTCGCGGCGAGCACGATCGCCGCGATCAGCGCGATGGCCAGGGCGGACATGACGCCCGCGCTCCGGGCGCTCCCCTTGGCCATCCGGTTACCGTAAACGAGATCGTCCGGCAAGTGCCGGTAGGACGTTATGTCCGTGTCGTGGATTTCGGCGGCATGGCCTTCAGCGTCGACGGATCCGGCGACCGGTGGTGGGACCTCACACCGGATAGCCGAGGGTCGAGAAGTTGTCGCACACCACGCTGTGCTCAGTCTCCTTGACCCAGAACGAGCAGAGCACCATGGCGAACGCGCCCGGCCGACCGACCGCGGTCCCCCGGATCCGCACCGACCACAGATCCGGAAACCCGGGCTCCCGCTTGGCGCCCTCGTACGGATCCTCCATCCGGGTCAGGATCCACTCGGCGACGACGATCCGAAGGTCTGGTGACGGGTTGTCGCGGTCAGCCCAGGCATCGAAGCGGTCTTCGAAGTCGGCCAACTGCCACAACCCGCGCCCCTCAGGCACTCCGCCCCAGTTGGGCCCGCATCTCCGCTATCCGAGCGCGCAACCGCTGCGGGTCGTCGGCGCGTGGGGTCGGGTTGCGACGCGCTTCGGCGCCCTTGAGGATGGCGCGCACCTCGGCGGCGTCGACCGGGATCTCGTCGTCATTGTCCACCGCGCCCACTGTGGTGAAGTACTCCCGTATCCACTCCAGCTCGATCCTGGCCGACTCGCCGGGCATACGGAGGGTGTTGGCGTACTGCCATGGAGTTTCGGAGTGGGTGAGGTGTTCCAGGTCGGTCCCGGTGAGCTTGCCGTAGCGGCTGACGACGTAGCCGATGGTGTTGAGTTCGGCCTCGCCGAGTTCCCGGGGGGAGGCGGGGGTGTCGCCGCCGCGCTCGGCTTGCCAGAGGCTGCCGACCACTGGTCCGATGTCCCAGGCCGAGATCGTTTCGTGGAACAGGGGCACCCCGAACGCGGCAAGATGGTGCCCTTGGCAATAGTAGAGAAGTTTGTGCAGTTTCTTCGTCGGTAGACCGGGAAGCCGATGGCGGAGTGCCGCGGCTACGTCATGGGCCGACACGGTCATTGCGCCAGCCTACTTTCCTGATCTCGGTCGCGGGGGGCGCCACACGCGCAGGTTGCTCGCACATGCGTACGAGACTGCCAGGCGCCTGTGACAGGACCGGTGACCCTGGCGAATCACCGCAACCTCGAGCAACGATCAGGACATATGGGAGCGGGCGCAGTTTCCGCCGTCGGCGGTCCGCTCGACGGGCTCGGGGCGCAGCCAGCGCCACAGCAGCAGGGTCGCGGCCATCGAGGCGACTCCGGCGAGCGCCATCACCCGGCCCGGCGCGAGCCACTCGGCGAGCAGCCCGGCCAGCCCGGCGCTCAACCCCTGCGCGGTCATCAGCCCGGTGGCCAGCAGCCCGAACGCCTGCCCCCGGCGCTGTTCCGGTACCGCCGCCAGGAACCGCCGGGCCAGCCCGAGCTGGAAGGCGAAGCCGAAGGTGGCCACCCCGAACAGCACGATGGCGGCGATCAGCCCCGGCCCGGCGGCGAAGCCCAGCATCGGCGCGCCGAGCAGCAGCGCCAGCCACGGGGCCAGCCGCTCCCGCCGGGCCGGCGCGACCCACCGCCCGACCACCAGGTCGCCGACCAGCATGCCGAACGCGGACGCCGCGAACAGCACCCCGGCGCTCGCCCCCGGACCGAGGCCGTCGGCGTACGGCACGATCACGCCCTCGGCGCCGACCAGCAGCGAGCCGGGCAGCCAGTGCCCCAGCAGCAGCCCCCGGACCCGCCGGTCGCGCAGCAGCAGCCGGTTGACCCGCCAGGTCTGCCGGACCACCCCGTGGGCCACCGCCCGGTGTGGCCGCTCCGCCACGCCGTACCTGACCAGGAGGGCGGAGACCGCGCAGGTGAGCACGGTCAGCCAGAGCGCGCCGTACGGGCCGACCAGGCCGAGCAGCAGGCCGCCGAGGGCGAACCCGAGTACCTGGGTCGCGCCGGCCGCGACGGTGAAGAGCGAGCGGCCGAGCACGTAGCCGTCCCCGGCCAGCAGCTCCGGCAACAGCATATTGCGGGCGGCGCTGCTCACCGGGGCGAGCAGCCCGACCGCGAAGACCAGCCCGAGCATGCCGGCCGGCGGCAGCACCCCGAGCGCGAGCAGCGCGACGGAGGCGAGCCGCAGCAGGTCGTAGCCGACCATCAGGGCCCGGGGCCGCCACCGGTCGGCGAGGGAGAGCAGCAGTACGCCGCCGACCGCGTGCGGCAGGAAGCCGACCACGTACGCCAGGGCGGCGAGCGGCGCCGACCCGGTCCGCTCGTAGAGCAGTACGGCGAGGACGAGCATCTTCACCGTCTCGCCGACCAGGAAGACGCCGAAGCCGGCGAAGAGCGCCCGGAACTCGGGGACCGCCAGCACACTGCCGAACGTGGCGGGCCGGTCGCCGGGTGGCCCGGTCCGAGGCGCCGCGTCGCCGGGACCGGGCGTGCCGGTCCGGGGCGGCCCACCGGCCGGTCCGGGTTTGCCGGCCCGGTCCTCGGCCGGCCCCGTCGCGGTACTCACCCGGCCAGCGTGCTCGGCCCCGCCGGGCCGCACTAGGGTTTCGGGCAGGAGCGAAAGGTGCCGGCGACTCCGAGGTCGGCGCGGCAGCCTGGGCAGCATCGATAGGTTCTGGCAACTCGCGGGTGGGCGCGGGGCAGCCCGGGCAGGCGCACCGGTGAGGCAGCGGCGGAAGGAGGCCCGTCGGTGACCATCCGGATCGAGGTGACCTCGGCGGACGTGGCGGCCAGCCGGTTCGCCATCTCGCCGCTCGGCGAGGCGATGTCGGCGTTGCGGCTCTGCGCCGGTCAGCACCGGTCGGCCGCGCTCTCCCCCTGGCTGGCCCGGGCCCGGGAGCGCTACCTGCGGTTGCGGCGGGGCTCGCCGGCGGTCGGTGCGCTGCTGGCGCTGCTGCGCCGCGGCGGCTACAACGCGGACTTCGTGCAGCCGCCGCCGTCGGGGGTCGGGCTGACCTTCGCCGACGAGCTGGCCGCGATCCGGGCCACCCCGCTGGAGCAGGCCCGCGAGGAGTTGGCCCGCAACCTGGCCGGGCACCGCAACCCGCCGGAGTACGCGCGGCGGATCTTCGAGGCGCCGGACGTGGTCGACCGGATCGCTGACGGAATCGAGGCGGCCTGGACCGCACTGGTGGCGCCGGACTGGACACGGCTACGGGCGGTGCTGGAACGGGACCTGCTGCACCGGGCCGGTCAGCTCGGCACGTACGGCTGGGCCGCCGCGCTCGCCGACCTCGACCCCCGGCTGCGCTGGATCTCGGACGGGGCGAACGGGGTGATCGAGGTCGACTGCTCCGGCCAGGGCAGCCGGGAGTTGGCCGGCCGGGGGCTGCTCTTCGTACCCACCGCCTTCGGCCCGCTGATCAGCTACACCGAGCCGCCCTGGCCGTACGCGATCGTCTATCCCGCCCGGGGCGTGGCCGACCTGCTCGGCCCGCCCCCGCCCGGCCGTACCCCGGGCGCGGTGGACCGGCTGGTCGGCGCCTCCCGGGCGGCGGTGCTCCGGGCCCTGGCCGTCCCCGCCACGACCAGTCAACTCGTCGCCCAGCTCGGCACCGGGCTGGGTAGCGTCGGCGGTCACCTGGCGGTGCTCCGGGATGCCGGGCTGGTCAGCCGGACCCGGCTCGGCCGGTCGGTCCGCTACGAGCGCACCGCGCTCGGCGACGCGCTCGCCGCCGACGACCCGCCCTCCGGCGCGGCCTGCACGGCCGAGCGGAGCAGCGGCAGCACCCGGTAGGGGATCTTCTCCGCCAGCGCGATGATGCTGGATGCCCGGGCGATCTGCTCGTGCGAGACGATCTGGTCGAGTACCCGTTGCAGGTCGGCGTTGGACCGGGCGACGATCCGGCAGAGCACGTCGCCGGAGCCGGTGATGGTGTGCGCCTCCAGCACCTCGGGGATGCCGTGCAGGTGTGCGGTCACCGGGTCGTGGCCGGGCCGCTGGTGGATCTCCAGTGTGACGAAGGAGGTCACCGCGAAGCCGATCGCCGCCGGGTCGAGCTGCGGCCCGAGACCTGCGATCACGCCCCGGGCGAGCAGCTTGTCCAGCCGGGCCTGCACGGTGCCCCGGGCCACCTGGAGCCGGCGGGAGCACTCCAGGACGCCGATCCGGGGTTCGGCGTCGAGCAGGTCGATCAGCCGGACGTCGAGCTGGTCGAGCTGCACATCTTGCACAGTAGCCACGGCTGTTGACCATACTAGATGCACAACCTGCTCAGCATTTCTCGGGTCGGTTGCCCAGTCAATACCCGAGCGGGATGCTCCGGGAAAGACCGTCCGGGCCGCCGGCCGGTCGTGCACCCCAGGGAGGCAGGACGATGACCAGCGCACTCCACCAGCCGTCCACCGCCGGCTCGGCTCTGGACCTCGACGTCGACGTCGACGTCGACCGGCTCGTCGGGGCCGTCGCGCACGACGACGCCACCGATCCCTTCCCGGTGCAGGGCATCGACCACATCCGGTTCATGGTCGGCAACGCGAAGCAGACCGCGCACTACTACTCGACGGCGTTCGGGATGACCCGGGTGGCGTACCGGGGGCCGGAGCAGGGCCACCGGGAGCACGCCGAGTACGTACTGACCAGCGGCTCGGCCCGGTTCGTCTTCACCGGCGCGGTCCGCCCGGACGCCCCGGACGCCGATCACGTGGCCCGGCACGGCGACGGCGTACTCGACATCGCGCTGGCGGTGCCGGACGTGGACGCGGCGTACGCGCACGCGATGGCACAGGGCGCCACCGGCCTGGTCGCCCCGTACGACGTGACCGACGAACACGGCACGGTGCGGATCGCCACCATCGCCACGTACGGCGACACCCGGCACTCCCTGGTCGACCGGTCGCGCTACCACGGCCCCTTCCTGCCCGGCTTCGTCGGACAGGGCCCGATCGTGGACCGGCAGCCGATGATCGACGCGGGGGTACAGCCGAAGCGGTTCTTCCAGGCCGTCGACCACGTCGTCGGCAACGTGGAACTGGGCCGGATGGACGAGTGGGTGGAGTTCTACCGCCGGGTCATGGGCTTCACCAACATGGCCGAGTTCATCGGCGACGACATCGCCACCGACTACTCGGCGCTGATGTCGAAGGTGGTGGCGAACGGCACCCGCAAGGTCAAGTTCCCGCTCAACGAGCCGGCGGTGGCCCGCCGCAAGTCGCAGATCGACGAGTACCTGGAGTTCTACGGCGGGCCGGGCGCCCAGCACATCGCGCTGGCCACCAACGACATCCTGGCCAGCGTCGACGCGATGCGCGCGGCCGGCGTCGAGTTCCTGGACACCCCGGACTCGTACTACGACGACCCGGAACTGCGGGCCCGGATCGGCCAGGTGCGCGCCCCGATCGAGGAGCTGAAGGCCCGGAAGATCCTGGTCGACCGGGACGAGGACGGCTACCTGTTGCAGATCTTCACCAAGCCGGTACAGGACCGGCCGACGGTCTTCTTCGAGTTGATCGAGCGGCACGGGTCCCTCGGTTTCGGCAAGGGCAACTTCAAGGCGCTCTTCGAGGCCATCGAGCGGGAGCAAGAGGCGCGCGGAAACCTGTAACACTGTCCTGCGTGACCCAGCAGCCTCCAGCCATGCCACCGCCGCCCGGACAGGGTCGGCCACCGTCCGGGCCGCCGCCCGGCGGGTTCATGCCGCAGCCCCGCCAGCCCGGTTACGGCCCGCCGGGTTACGGCCCGCCCGGGTACGCGCCGGGCCGGCCGGGCTACGGTCCGATGCCCGGTTACCCGGTGGCGTCGCCGCCGGTCAGCCCATCGGGCCAGCCGCTCGCCTCGTTCGGCGACCGGCTGCTGGCGTACCTGATCGACGCGGCGATTCTCGGCGGGACGGTGCTGGTGCTCGCCATCCCGGCGTTTGTCGTCTTCTTCTCGACGGTGGGTGCGGACTTCTTCACCGTCCCCGATCAGGACGGTCCCGTCGTCGAGCCGGACCCGTTCGACTTCCTGGTGCCGTTCCTGCTGCTGGAGGCCGCCCTGCTCGTGGTCGGGTTCGCCCTGCAGTACCTCTACCAGGTGGAGTTGCCGAGGCGGACCGGGCAGACCGTCGGCAAGCGGGTGATGAAGATCAAGATCATCCCGCTGGCCCCGGCCGGCTCGATCGGCCGGGCTCCCCTCGCCCGGCGCTTCCTGGTGCAGGCGGGCAGCGGCCTGGTTCCCGGCCTGGGCTACGTCGACGGGCTCTGGCAGCTCTGGGACAAGCCGTACCAGCAGTGCCTCCACGACAAGTTCGCCAAGACCGTGGTGGTTAAGGTTCCAGCGTGAACGTCAGGACTCAACCAAGGTCGTTCCGGTGACGGTGCAGCCGGGCTGGTACGCCGACCCTGCCGAGCCGACCACCCAGCGGTACTGGGACGGCGAGGGCTGGGTGGGCGCGCCGCTGCCCGTGGACGCCACACCGCCGCCCGGCCCGCCGCCGACCGAGCCGCCCGAGCCGGCACCCGCGCCGTCCAGCGGTGCCGGTGCCCCGCCCGCAGCGCCGGGTTCCCCCGCCGCCCCCGGCTCACCGGCGACGCCGGCTCCGCCAGGTGCGCCCGGTGGACCGGCCGCACCGTGGGGCGGACCGCCCTGGGGTGGGCCGCCGCCGTGGGGTGGGCCACCGTCGGGTGGGCCACCGGTCAGCGCTCCGCCGCCGGGTGGCGCGCCACCGGTCAGTGGCGCACCACCGAGCGGACCGCCGGCCTCCGGTCCGCCAGCCCCGCCCGGTTGGCCCGGCGCCGGCCCGGCGGGTCAGCCGTACGGGCCGCCGCCCGGGATACCGCCGTACGGGCCGCCGCCAGGCTGGCCGCACCCGTACTGGGCCGCGCCACCGCCCCGACCGCACGGGCTGGAACTGGCGCCGCTCGGTGCCCGGGTGGTCGCCCGGCTGATCGACATCAGCCTGGTGCTGCTGCTCAACGTGGTGGTGAACGGCTGGTTCGTCTGGCGTTTCGTGCAGGAGATCGAGCCGGTCACCCGGGAGATCTTCCGGCGTGCCCTGGCAGGCGAGTCGACCACCGAGGGCCTGCCGCAGGCCAGCGCCCAAGCCGACGGGTTGCAGGTGGTCATCCTGCTGATCGCCGTCGCGCTCTGGTTCGCCTACGAGGTGCCGTCGGTGGCCAACACCGGGCAGACCTTCGGCAAGCGGGTGATGCGGATCAAGGTCGTACCGCTGGCCGAGACCGAGCAGTTGGGCTTCGGCCGCTCGTTCCGGCGGTTCAACATGCTCGGCCTGCCGGTCTTCCTCTGGAGCTGCTGCGGCATCGGCTTCCTGATCCAGCTCGTCGACTGCGCGCTTCCGTTCTTCGACCGGCCGCTGCGGCAGGCCCTGCACGACAAGCGGGGCCAGACCGTGGTCGTCCGGCTCGCCTCACCGGCCGGTCCCCCGGCCGAGCACACCGGCACCCCGAACGATCGCTCTGGAGGCCCCGCGTCATGACCGGTCCGACCAGTTCCACCGCCGGCCCCGACCGGCGGCCCCGGGCTCCCCGGCTGACCCGCGCCGATCTCGACGCGCTGCCGAACTACGTGCCCGGGCGCAGCCCGGCGGACCTGGCCCGGGAGCTGGGCCTGCCGGAAGCGATCAAGCTGGCCAGCAACGAGGTGCCGTACGGGCCGCTGCCCGGGGTGGTCGAGGCGGTCGCCGAGGCGGTCGCCGAGGCACACCGGTACCCCGACATGGGCGTACTGGCGCTGCGGGCGGCACTCGCCGAGCGGCACGGCGTGGACCCGGACCGGATCGCCACCGGCTGCGGCTCGGTGGCGCTGGCCGAGCACCTGGTCCGGGCGACCTGCCTGCCCGGGGACGAGGTCGTGTACTCGTGGCGCTCCTTCGAGGCGTACCCGATCATCGCGGCGACCAGCGGCGCGACCAGCGTGCGGGTGCCCAACGACGCCGGCCACGGGCACGACCTGGCTGCGATGGCGGCGGCGGTGACCGACCGGACCCGGCTGATCCTGGTCTGCAACCCGAACAACCCGACCGGGACCAGCCTGCGCCGCGCGGAGCTGGACCGGTTCCTCGCCTCGGTACCGGACGACGTGCTGGTGGTGCTCGACGAGGCGTACCGGGAGTTCGTCACCGACCCCGAGGTGCCGGACGGCCTCGCGGTCTACGGAGACCGGCCGAACGTGGTGGTGCTGCGCACCTTCTCCAAGGCGTGGGGGCTGGCCGGGCTGCGGATCGGCTTCCTGGTCGGCCAGCCCGAGGTGGCCGCGGCGGTACGCAAGGTGGTAACCCCGTTCTCCACCAGCCTGGCCGCCCAGGCGGCTGCGCTGGCTGCGCTCACCCAGGCCGACGAGGTACGGCGGCGCTGCGCGCTGGTGGTCACCGAGCGGGACCGGGTCACCGAGGCGCTGCGCAAGCGGCTGCCGGCCGGGCCGACCGCGACGGTGCCGGACAGCCAGGCGAACTTCGTCTGGTTGCCGCTGGGCGACCGGTCGGTGCCGTTCGCGCAGGCGTGCGAGGCGCGCGGGATCATCGTCCGCCCCTTCGCCGCCGAGGGCGTGCGCGTCACCATCGGGACCCCGGCGGAGAACGATGCCTTCCTGGCCGTTGCCGACCAGCTCGGCAATCAGTAGGAACACGAACAAAATGGCAATTGCCCTGCTTTAAGGACGAAATAGGACAATAACCCCTATCTTCTCGAATGGGGGCCGGTGCTGGTCCGGCTCCCGAGATCACAGGATCCATTCGAGAACGTGAGGTACTGTCCGTGCGACTTGCCAGAATGCTGGTGATCGGGGTAGCCGCCACGGCTGCGGTGGGACTCGCCGCCGCACCCGCCGTGGCGGCGCCGACCGACACCACCACCGTCACCTTCGACGTCACCGCCGGCACCCTGGACATCGACGCGCCCACCGCGGCCGACATCGGCTCCGGCGCACCGGGCACCACCATCGACGGCTCCCTCGGAGCGGTCACCGTCACCGACGCCCGCGCCTCGGCCGACGCCTCCTGGACGGCGAGCGTGACGTCCACCGACTTCACCACCGGCACCGGTACGCCGAGCCAGACCGTCCTCGCCGCCGAGGTCGAGTACTGGTCGGGGCCGCTCGTCACCTCGACCGGCAACGGCACCTTCACGCCCGGCCAGGCCACTTCCGGCGACGCGGTACCGCTGGACACCACGACACCGGTGGTCGCGTTCACCCACGTCGGCGGCACCGGCAACAACTCCGCCACCTGGAACCCGGGGCTTTCGATCAACGTGCCGCTGGACGCCGAGGCCGGCACCTACACCGGGACGGTGACGCATTCGGTGGCGTAGTCCCCGGAGACGACCGGCGGGCTGGGCACCACTGCTCCTCGCCTGCCTCGTCGGCCTGGGTCTGCCACCCGCCCAGGCCGGCGCGGCCGGACGGGATCCCGACGCGGAGAGCATCGGGATCCAACTGCTGGAGGCACCGGTGGACCGGCGTGGCGACCCACGGGCGCTGCGCTACATCGTTGACCACCTGCCGCCGGGCACCGTGATCCGGCGGCAGTTGCTGGTGGTGAACAAGACCTCCCGAACCCAGCGGATCGACCTCTACGCGGCGGCGGCCACCGTCGAGGAGGGCCGGTTCCGGTTCGGCGAGGGCCGGACCCAGAACGAGCTGAGTTCCTGGATCACCCTCGGCAAGGACCGGTTGGATCTCCCGCCGGGCGCCCGGACCCGGGTCCGGGCCACCCTCGACGTGCCACCGCCGACGTCGATGGGTGAGCGGTACGCCGTCATCTGGGCCTCGACGAAGTCGCCGCCGAAGGAGTCGGCCAACGTCAACCAGATCCACCGGGTCGGCGTACGGGTCTATCTCGACATCGGGGTCGGCGGTGAGCCTCCGTCCAGTTTCAGGATCGGTGACGTGGTGCCGGCGCGGGACGCGCAGGGCGTACCGTCGGTCGGCATCCGGGTGCAGAACACCGGCGGGCGGGCCCTGGACCTGGGTGGAACGGTGTCGCTCTCCGAGGGCCCCGCCGGGACGCGCGCCGGCCCGTTCGACGTGATCGAGGGGACGACCCTCGCACCCGGTACGTCAGGCTCGGTCGGCGTACGGTTCCCTCGGGAACTACCCAACGGCCCGTGGAAGATCGACATCGAACTCCAGAGCGGCACGGTGCGGCAGTCCGGCACCGGAAGGATCACCTTCCCCGACCCCGGTGAGGTGGGCGAGCCGAGCGAACTCCTCGCGCCGCTGCGCACGCCGCAGGGGATCCTCGGAAGTTCGCTGGTCGCCGGCTTGATCGTGGCCGGCGGACTCTTCGTCGTCGCCCGCCGGGTACACCGGCGTCGCAACGTCCGGGCGGAGACCGGCTCGTAGACTCCACCGGCCCACGCCCGGCGCGGCGCCGCTCCGGCCGGGTCAGGTGCCGGCCAGGATGACCGGCTGGGCGGCCAGATAGTAGCGGTCGTCCCCGGCGGCCGGATCCACCGGCTCGGCGAGCCGCTCCACCGCCACGAAGCCGCCTGCGGCGTACGCGAACCCGGGCGACCAGGTGGTCGAGTCCCGCCCGTACGTGAACGGGAACCGGGACCGCTCCACCCCCGTGGCGGCGTCCAGGGTGACCAGGTCACCTCCGGCGGTACGCACGTGCACCCGGCCCGGTTGGGCGGCGATCAGCCGGCTCTGTCCGGCCCCGGACCAGCGCCAGAGTTCGGCGCCGGTCCGCACCGACCGGCCCACCAGCCCGGTCCCGCCCGGAGCCACCGCGACGTCGTCGACCAGTACCGCCGCGGGCGCATCCAGGGCCGGGGCCGGCACCGGGCGGGTCCCCTCGACCAGCCAGCCCCGGGTCACGCCTCCGCTGACCGTCCGCAGGGCCCGGCAGCCGGACCGGCCGGCGGTGCAACCGGCCGGGCTGACCTGCACCGGCCGCTCTGAGCCGTCGGGACGCCAGCGACCGGCGAGGGTGCCGGTGGCCACGTCGTGGAACTTCACCTCGACCGACCCGGCACAGCCGTCGAGGACGGCGAAGAACCCGTCCGTGGTGATCAGTCCCTGACCCGCCCCGGCGGCGGCCTCGCCGTCCGGGCCACGGTCGGAGCAGGTCGGAACGACGGCGAGGCGCCACAGTTCCCGCCCGGAGTCGAGGTCGATCCCGCGCCGGTCGGCGGTCTCGCCGACCACCAGTACCGGGCGGCCGGTCGAGGTGCGGGCGGTGTAGAGGCCGGTCGGGGCGTAGACGGTGGCGGCTCCGGTGCGCCGGCCGAGATAGCCGTGCCCCGGGCGCGGTCCGGCGACCCGCCAGCGGACCGTGCCGGTACGGGCATCCAGCGCCACCAGCTCGCCGTCCGACCAGCGGGTCACCACCGTGCCACCCTCGGCCACCAACCCCGCCACCTGCGCGGGCCAGCGCCGGTACGACCAGTACGGCGTGCGCCGGGTCGGTGCGTCGACCGGCCCGTCGGCCCGGATCTGCCGGGTGGTGGCGTAGACCCTGATCCGGTCGTCGACGACCAGCGGCGCCGCGTTCAGGGTGCCGACCACGCCCGGCCGGGCGGTCGCCGGGGCCGGATAGTCGGCCCGGGCCGGCGTGCTCACCTCGGCGGGCGCCAGCACCCGGTAGACGATCACGGCGGACCCGACCAGGAGCAGTCCCGCCACCACGATGGCGACCGCCGTCCGCGGCCAGTTCCGCGCGCCGTTCGGCGTTGCCATGCCCGGACACCTCCGCCGGAACCTTATCGACCGCCGGACGGCCGCCGCCTGGCAGGTGCGCGATCCGGTACCGGGCGGGCACGCGATCGGTCAGGCGGCGACGGCCGGGCCGCTCGGGCCGGTGGTGGTGGCGGTGGCCAGGTCGGCGAGGTCCCGGCGCAGCGCGCCCTCGCCGGCCCGCGCGGCGAGCCCGCCGAAGACCACGGCCAGCAGCCGGCCGTACCGGGCGGTGGGCACACCCTCGTGGCTGACCGTCACCACGGTCCGACCCCGGCCCGGCCGCCGCGCCGGCACCGGAACGAAGGTGTACGTCGTCAGGTAGTCCACGCCGTTGCCCGACGAGCCGACCACGAGTCGCCGGGGCGGTGACGCCTCCTGGACCGTGAACTCCTCGACCATCATGGTCCCGTCCGGCCCGATCCGGCTCTCCCGCCAGACGGTACCGACCCCGAACCAGCCGCCCGTCCCGAACTCGCCGCCCGTTCCGAACTCGGCACCCGTCCCAGGCCCGGTGGTCGACGTGGGCCCGGCGGCCGATCGTCCGCCGCTCGCGGGCGGCGTGGTGGCCCCGCCCGGTGCCGGCGCCCCGGCCGGATCCAGCACCTCGACCTCGTCGACCTGGCAGAGCCATCGGGGGCGGGCGGGCAGGTCGGTGAAGACCCGCCACAGCTCGTCGGCGGGTGCCTCGATCAATCGGCTGAACGCCACCGTCGACATTGGGCACCTCCCCGACACCACGGTACGGCGCGGAAGAGGCCGATCACAGCCCGGACCGCCGCAGAGTGATCAGAACGTGACTGCCCGACGTGCCTCCGCGGCGGTCGGACAGTGTCTGCGGACGAGACTGTCGAGCTGCCCCGCCTGTGCACCCACCGACAACCCCGTCCGGCGGCGGGGGACGGTCCGCCCGCCCCCACGTCTCCGGGTCGGCGCGCCACCGCCCCGTCTGTGCACCCAACTCGACAGGGGGCGAACCAGGTATCCGGGCCGCGGCGCCCTCCGGCGCCGCCTGGGACGGAACGCGCGAACGCCAGTCGGACATGGGCGCGGAATTCCCCGTGACCGCGCGGTCCCGGCAACGCTCGGAACCGCGCGGTTCGATCAGCTCCCGAACGCGCCCGTCCTGGTCGCGGCCACGAACGCCGCCCAACTGGCCGGCTCGAACGACAGCACCGGGTCGGGGTCCTTCGAGTCACGCACGCCGACCACGCCGGGCAGGTTGTCGGCCACCTCGATGCAGAGCCCCTGGTCGTTGGAACGGCTGCTCTTGCGCCAGCGAGCAACTTCCGCGTTGAACATCTTTGTACCCTTTCAAGCCGAATCACACTTGATGACGGGTTTGTCCCCGTCCGGGTAAGTCAACGCGCGATGAGCAATCCTGTTACTCGCCTCGGCCGGTCGATCGCACACTCCGTCCGACCGGCTGTGCGGGACCCGGCTGAACGCCGGCCGGACACCGGCTGTGCGGACCCCGAGCCTCAGTCGGGGCGGGCCGGGGCGATCGTCCCGACGGCCTCACCGAGGCCGACGGTGCTGCCGTCCGGTCCCGGCGCGGTGGCGCCGATACTGACCGTGTCACCGTCGGACAGGAAGGTCCGGGTCGAACCGTCAGAGAGCGTCACGGGCTCCGCCCCGCCCCAGGTCAGTTCGAGGAACGAGCCGACCTGCTCCCGGCGGGGGCCGGAGACCGTGCCGGAGGCGTAGAGATCGCCGGTACGCAGCGCCGCCCCGTTCACCGTCAGGTGCGCGAGCTGCTGGGCCGGCGTCCAGTACATCCCGGCGAACGGCGGCTCGCTGACCCGGGTGCCGTTCCAGTCCACCGTCAGCCGCAGGTCCAGCCCGAGGCGCGGTACGTCCCGCAGGTAGTCCAGCACCGCCGGCTCCTGGGCCGGGGCCGGTACCCAGGCGTCGGCCAGCGCCTCCAGCGGTACCACCCAGGGCGAGACCGAGGTGCAGAACGACTTGCCGAGGAACGGCCCGAGCGGCTGGTACTCCCAGGCCTGGATGTCCCGGGCCGACCAGTCGTTGAGCAGCACCACCCCGAAGACGTGCGCGGCGAAGTCGTCCACCCCGACCCGCTCGCCCAGCGGCGACGGTACGCCGACCACGAAGCCGACCTCGGCCTCGATGTCCAGCCGGGTCGACGGCCCGTACACCGGCCCGTCCGGGGTACCGCGCTGGCCCGTCGGGCGGACCACCGGGGTACCGGAGACCACCACCGTGCCGGCCCGGCCGTGGTAGCCGACCGGCAGGTGCCGCCAGTTCGGCAGCAGCGCCCGCCCGTCCGGCCGGAAGATCTTCCCGACGTTGCTGGCGTGGTGCTCCGAGGAATAGAAGTCGACGTAGTCGGCGACCTCGAACGGCAGCACCAGCTCCACCCGGTCGAGCGGGACCAGCAGCGGGGTCACGGCCGCCCGGTGCCGCTCGTCGGTCAGCAGCCCCACGATCCTGGCCCGGACGGTGGTCCACTGCGCCCGGCCGAGTGCCAGGAACGCGTTCAGGGTCGGCTGCCGCAGCGCGCCGCCGGCCAGTACCAGCCCGGCCGCCTCCGCGCCGTCGAGGTCGAGGACGAGATCCCCGACCCGTACGCCGATCCGGGGCGCCCGCCCCGCCGACCGGAAGACTCCGTACGGCAGGTTGTGCACCCCGTACGCCGATCCCGCCGCCTCCGCCACCCAGGTCACGCGCGCTCCCTCACTGTCACGACTCGAAGCCTCCGTTCACCAGTCCCAGCCGGACCAGGTCGATCAGCGGTTCCAGCACGCTGCACGAGCCGAACCCGATCCAGAGCGGACGGTTCTGCTCCCGCCGGGACCGGGCCGCCTCGACCAGCGGCAGCGGGTCGGTCGCGGCCAGCGTCTCGGCCACCTCGGCCACCTCGGCGCCGGAGCAGGCCACGGCGGTACCGGCCAGGATGTTGACGAAGCCGTGGTGGGTGAAGCCGGTCTCCGGGTCGATGTGCCGGATCGCGTGGTGCAGCCCGGCGGTGAGCTTGAACGGCAGTTCCCGGTCCCGGCAGGCGCCGATCACCGCGGCCAGCTCGACCGGGGTGGGGAAGAGTTCGGCGGCCAGCCCGCCGGTGCGGAACTTGGCCGCGATCCGCTTGCCGGCGGCCCGTTCGTCGGCGAGCCGGTCGAGCGCGCCGAGCAGCCCCCAGGTGAGCGGGATCTCGGCGTAGACGTCGGCGTCGTCCAGGTGGGCGGGGAGCCGGGCGAGGGCGGCGAGCCCGGGCAGCGGGTCCTCGCCCCGCTTGGCCACCGCCATCTCGACCTGGCGGATCCGGATCCGCGGGTCGGTGCGGTCGCGCAGCGGGTACAGCTCCGCCACGGGTACATCGCCGATCACGCCGACGTCGATCGGCTCGTCGTCGCCGAGCAGGGCCGGCAGCTCGGGCAACGCCGAGGCCGGCAGCAGCAGGGGACCGACCAGCGGGGCGTACCAGGCGCCCCGGTGCCGGCGGTGCGCGGCGACCGCCTCGGGCAGCGTGGCGCTGCCGGGCGGGAAGACGGCGGCGTCGTCGACCAGCCCGGCGAAGAGCCGGGGTAGCTGCGTTGACACGAACAGAGAACTTACGGGACGCTACGACTAGCGGACAACACCGTCCGATTATCGGACGTTCTCGGCCGGTGACTGGGACAAAAGGGAGGCGATCATGCCGTACTACCGCAGCGTCGGCGAGGTTCCCCGGAAGCGCCACACCCAGTTCCGGCAGCCCGACGGCAGCCTCTACGCCGAGGAGCTGATGGGGCAGGAGGGCTTCTCCTCCGACTCGTCGCTGCTCTACCACCGCTATCTGCCGACCGCGATCGTCGCCGCCGAGGAGTTCACCCCGCCGGCCTGGCAGCGGGTACCGAACCTGCCGCTCAAGCCCCGCCACCTGCGTACCCACAAGCTCGACGGCGGTGCCGGCGCCGATGCGATCCTCGGCCGGCAGCACCTGCTGGCCAACGACGACGTACGGATCTCGTACGTCGTCGCCGACCAGCCCTCCCCGCTCTACCGCAACGCGGTCGGCGACGAGTGCCTCTACGTCGAGTCCGGCGCCGCCCGGGTCGAGTCCAGCTTCGGGGTACTCGGGGTGACCGCCGGCGACTACGTGATCATCCCGACCTCGGTGGTCTACCGGATCGTGCCGGTCGCCCCTGAGCCGCTGCGGATGCTCGCCATCTCCGCGTCCGGGCACATCGGCCCGCCCAAGCGCTACCTCTCGGTACGCGGCCAGTTCCTCGAACACTCCCCCTACTGCGAGCGGGACGTACGCGGCCCGGAGGCGCCGCTACTGGTCGAGGAGACCGACGTCGAGGTCTACGTCCAGCACCGCCGGGGCTGGACCCGGCACGTGTACGCCAACCACCCGTTCGACGTGGTCGGCTGGGACGGCCACCTCTACCCGTGGGCGTTCTCCATCCACGACTTCGAGCCGATCACCGGCCGGCTCCACCAGCCCCCGCCGGTGCACCAGACCTTCCAGGGCCCGAACTTCGTGATCTGCTCCTTCGTGCCTCGCAAGGTCGACTACCACCCGCTGGCGATTCCGGTGCCGTACAACCACCACAACGTCGACTCCGACGAGATGCTCTTCTACACCGGCGGCAACTACGAGGCGCGGCGCGGCTCCGGGATCGAGCAGGGCTCCATCTCGCTGCACCCGGCCGGTTTCACCCACGGCCCGCAGCCCGGCGCCCCGGAGCGGGCGATCGGGGCGGAGAGCTTCGACGAACTGGCCGTCATGGTCGACACCTTCCGCCCGCTCGACCTCTGCGGTCCGGCACTGTCCTGCGAGGACACCGGGTACGCCTGGACCTGGTCCGGCCGTACCACCGGCTGAGCCCTGGCGCGGCGGCGGCCCCGTCACCGGCGTGCCTCGACCAGGGGCCGGAGCTTGCGTTGGAAGGCCGTCTCGTCGATGCCCCGGGCCAGCTTCCGGTTGTAGTTCATCCGAAACGGGCAGCTATCCTCGGCGCCCTGCCGCCCCGGCACGGTGAACTCACTGACCACCTTGCCGCTGCGTGCCTCCCGCACCGTCACGCGGTAGACGCTCTCGAACAGGTCGAAGGTGAACGGCCTGCCGCCGCCGAGCAGCGCCTGTTCACTCGCGTAGTTGCAGGTGACGTCCTGCCGCGAGTCCCGGGTCGCCGCCACCCGTACGCAGACCAGGAGCTGGACCTGGTCGAGGTTCCGTTCCGAGGTGCCCGGCTCGTACCGGGGTTCCCAGGCCCTGGGCAGCAGGATCTCGGCGTACTCCATCTCCTTCTCGTCGGAGTACCCGACCATCGCCATCAGGTGCGGGCCCCGGCCCGCGAAGGGTCGGGAGGTGAGGTTGTAGACGTAGAGCTTCGGCGACCGGCACGGGTCGACAGAATCCTCGCTGCGGGTCGACGTCGGACCGGACGGCGCCGGCAGGGGTGGGAGCTGCCCGGAGGACGGCGGGCCGCCGGGCCGATCCGGCGGCCAGGTGCACGGTCCGGTCAATCCGACGGTGAACTTCCCACTGTCCCGAGCCATCTCCATGAGCAACTCGGTGCCGTCGTCGTGCTCGCCGGTGATCTCCTGGACGTCGGCGGGCGTGTCGACCCGCCACCGCTTGGTACGTTCACCAAAACCCTCGCGGATCATCCACGTGTCCACGTCGTCGAGGTACTTCCCGGCCCTCTCGCCGGCGGAGACCGTCAGCTCCGCTCGCGGCCGGACACCCCAGGTCGGGCCGCCCCCGGGAAGGTCGCCGCACCCCACCGTGCGGGATCGGGTCGGCGCGGTCGCCTGCGCCTCGGGTTCCAGCGCCCCGTTCACGGCGCGGGACAGATGCTCGGTGAGT
Organism: Plantactinospora sp. KLBMP9567; assembly: GCF_033446045.1. Taxonomy (NCBI): domain Bacteria; kingdom Bacillati; phylum Actinomycetota; class Actinomycetes; order Micromonosporales; family Micromonosporaceae; genus Plantactinospora; species Plantactinospora sp. KLBMP9567. Next base: position 124,692 of record NZ_JAWQRR010000021.1, read on the forward strand.
CGCTGTTCGACCTCCTGGGCGGTGACCTTGGGCGCCGGGGGTTCCGGCCCGGTCTCCTCCGTACAGCCGGCGAGCACCAGCACCCCGCATACCGTCACACCGAGCCGGCGACCCCACCGCTGGGTCCACTGCGGAGCCATCGCACCCCCGATCGTCCGGTCGGCACGGGCGAGCCGAAAAGAAGTGGGATGTTCTGTACTGTCCCGGACTCTACCTGTTCAGCCACGCCGTCCGAACGGATCATGCCGTCAGTCTCGGTCGGGCGACCAGCCGAAGAGCACCGCCAGCTCGGTCGCGGCGGTAGCGGCGATCGCCAGTACCAGCGGCCACGGGGCGCCGAGGATCGCGTAGAGCAGGATCAGGCAGGGCCCGGCGATCACGCCGTAGACGGCGAAGGCGAGCAGCCGGTCGGAACGGATCAGGTCGGGCAGTCGTCCCCGGCCCAGGTTCGGCACCCGCTTGGCGAACCGCCAGACCAGGATGCCGCCGGTCACCGCCGCGAGTCCGGCCCAGAGCCGGGACGACACCGGGTTCGCCGCCGCCAGGCAGGCCACCAGCACCGACACCACGATGGTGTAGCCGGCGCCGTACATCAGGAGTTGGCGCAGTCCGCCGCCGATCGCCCGGGCGCCGTCCCGGCTGGTCGGCTCCAGTGCCGCCGCGTCCGCGAGGTGTTCCAGCGCCTCCGAGTAGCGCCGCTGCTCCAGCCGGATCACTCCGATGTTGTGCTGGGCCGCCGCCAGCTCGGGGTCGAGCCGCAGCGCCTCCCGGTACGCCCGCTCGGCCAGGTCGAACATCTGCATCCTGGCCGCCACCAGGCCCAGCACCAGGTGTGCCTGCGGATCCTCCGGCGCCAGCTCGACACCACGCCACGCGGCGTTCAGCGCCTGCTGTCCGTTACGCGACTCACCCAGGATCGCCGCCGCACTGCGCTGGGCGTACGCGTCGTCCGGCCCGAGCGCGAGGATCTCGTCGGCCGTCGCCGCCGCTTCCTTGAACCGGCGCAGGTCGGCCAGGGCATGTCCCCGGATCACCAGCGGATGGATCAGCTCCGGGGCGGCGGCCACGGCCGAGTCGGCGGCACTCAGCGCCTCCTCCGGCTTCTCGGCCGCGAGCTTGACCATCGCGAGCATGACCAGCGCACGCACGTTCGACGGGTCGAGCGCGATCGCGAACCCGACTTCGGCGGCAGCTTCGTCGTACCGGCCGAGTTCGGCGAGCAGTTCGGCGCGCTGGACGTACCCTTCGGCGGAGGAGGACTGGTCGGAATCGGCGTCGCTGGACACGGGCCGAGCCTATCCGGCACTGTCCCGCCCGATCTCCACGCCCGACCCGCCGAACACGCACTCCCCGGGCAGTTGACGGGCCGCCACCGGCCAGTTGACCGACGACCCGCCGAATGCCCACTCCCCATGCCGCCCGATGCGCGGTACCGTAGACGGGACCAAGCCTGGCGCTCCCCCCGTGGCGTCAGGCTTGGTCCCTTAACGCCCCCGGTTACCTGGTCGGACGGCTTCCCGCACCCGAGCCCGCCTCGGCTTCCGCGCTCGCGAAACCTAGTTCGGGGACGCCAGGGTCATTCCCTTGTCAACGACGGTGGTGGTGCCGGCGGGTTGTCTGCCTGGCATGAAGGTGAGTTCGGGGATGACCAGGGCCTTGACCACCTCGCCGCCGTTGGTGAACACGGCCGCGCGCCGGAGACCATCAGCCGGCTGCCGGGCTCCAGTACGGCCGCGCCGACGTCGCCGTTGACCTCGCTGGCCGTCGCGCCCTCGTAGTAGCAGTAGACGGCGTCCCAGTCGAACGAGGTCAGCGTGCGCAGCGGCGCGGAGCCGCCACTGGCCCGCAACTCGGCGAACCTGGCATCGAGGTCCTCGTCGAACTGCGGTGTCATCGTCCGGCTCTCCTTCGCACAGCCCGCCACGGCGGAAACCGGCAGCAGCACCAGTGCCGCCACCAACATCGTCCGCCTGCGGATCACGATCCGGTCTTCTTCTGCGGCTGGGGATGCCCCGGCAGGGTCGTGTTGGCTGGCTGGCCCGTGTCCGGGATGGTGAGCTTCCAGTACGCGTGCCGGAACGCGTCGTTGTGGTCGTCGTTCCGGTCCGGGGAGGCGAAACGCGCGTCCGCCACCGCGAACGCCTCGTCGTGGATGTCCTTGAACTTCTGTAGCCCCAGCAGGCCGCGCGTCTGCTGCAACTCCCGCAGGATCCCCGCCTCGGACGCCGTGAGCCGGCGCTGGTCCACGACCCAGCTCAACGGCGGATCGGGGAACTTGTCCCGGTTGGGGTCCTCCACGACCTGGTACTCGGCCATCACCGCCGCGCCGGGCCGGCGGGCGTTGGGGTCGGTAGCGGGCTGGTGGAAGGTCGGCTTCCTTCAGGCGGCGGTCGAACAGCTCCCGTCCGGTGCCGGCCCACCTGGTCCCGCGTTTGCCCCGCTCCACTGTCGGCAGGGCCGATTCGATCAGCCGGACGACGCGCGTGAAGTCCTCGGCCGCCATGTCGACCAGGTGCGGCTTCATCGCCTCGATGTACCTGACCTCCGCGCGGTACGCCACGGCGTCACGTCCGTCGGAAGGTGGAGTTGGTGATGAAGGAGTCGACCTTCTGCTGGATCGACGCGTCGGCGTTGACGTAGCCGCCGGCCGCGACCTTGAGCTTCGTCGACAGTGCCGACAGCAACGCCACCACGTCCTGGTACTGGTCGTGCGCGTAGTCGGCGAAGACCCTGGTCCGGTCGGCCACCTCTTCGCGCGCGTTCGGGGTCGCGACCCGGCCCGACAGGGTCAGCTCCGGCCGCCCGGCCTGGAGCAGGCCCGCCAACTCGATCAGCGTGTTCGCGTTTCCGTCCAGCGACTTGGGTTTCACATAGGTCACGGCACCCACCCACGACGTCGGCGGCCCATCGAAGGTGATGGTAGTTACCCGTCACAACAGAATCCACGGTGCGCCACCAGGAACGGCGGGGGCGCCCGGCTCAGGACCGCCGGTGGATGAGCGCGACGGCGATGCCGGCCAGCCCCTCGCCCCGGCCGGTGAGCCCCAGACCGTCGGTGGTGGTGCCGGAGACCGTGACCGGGGCGCCGACCGCCGCCGTCAGCGCCCGCTGCGCCTCGTCGCGGCGGGGACCGATCTTCGGGCGTACCCCGATCACCTGGATCGAGACGTTGCCGATCTCGAAGCCGGCGGCCCGGACCCGGCGGGCGGTCTCGGCCAGCAGCGCCACCCCGGCGGCGCCGGCCCACTCCGGCTCGGCCACCCCGAAGTTGCTGCCCAGGTCGCCCAGGCCGGCGGCGGAGAGCAGCGCATCGCACGCGGCGTGCGCGGCGACGTCACCGTCGGAGTGCCCGGCCAGTCCGTCCACGCCGGGCCAGTGCAGGCCGGCCACCCAGCAGGCCCGGCCCGCCTTGAACCCGTGCACGTCGGTACCGACACCGACCAGGGGAAGGATCACGTGCGAAAGCGTAGGCGATCAGTGGTGCCCGGCGAGCGGCACGGCGCCCAGCAGGTGCTCGGCCAGGGCCAGGTCGAACGGGCGGGTGATCTTCAGCGCGTATTCCGAGCCGGGGACGCAGGCGACGCGTACCCCCTGTTTCTCGACCAGGCCCGCGTCGTCGGTCAGCGGATCGACGGCGGCGGCGTGCGCGGCGGCGAGCACCGCCCGCCGGAAGCCCTGCGGCGTCTGTACGGCCCGCAGCGCGGACCGGTCCACCGTGCCGAGCACCACACCGGCGGCCGAGACCTCCTTGACCGTGTCGACCACCGGGAGCACCGGGATCACGGCGTCCTCGCCGCCGCGGACCGCCTCGGCCACCGACTCGACCAGGGCGGTCGGGGTCAGCGCCCGGGCCGCGTCGTGCACCAGGACGATCTCCGGCCCGGCCGGCACCGCCGCCAGCGCGGCGGCGACCGACTCCTGCCGGGTGGCTCCGCCGGTCACCACGGTCAACTCGGCGACGGAGGCGAGCAGTTCCCGGACGGCGTCCTCGTCGCCCGGCGGCGCCGCCACCGCGATGGTGTGCACGGAGGGTGCGGCGGCGATCCGCCGCACGGCGTGCACCAGCAGCGGTTCGCCACCGATCCGGCGGAGCGCCTTGGGGCCGCCCGGCCCGAGCCGCACGCCGGCACCCGCAGCCGGAACGAGGACCGCGACGTCACCGCGCGGATTGAGCTGCGCGGTCACGTCGCGGTCCTCGGACTTTCTTCGGGGTACTTCGCGGGCACCGGCGGAAAGTGCCAGCGTGGGGGCTATGCCTCGGTGAGCACCTTGTCGAGCAGAGTTTCCGCTTCGTCCTTGGTGCTCTTTTCGGCGAGTGCGACCTCACCGACGAGGATGTCGCGGGCCTTGGCGAGCATTCGCTTCTCGCCCGCCGACAGACCCCGCTCCCGCTCCCGGCGCCAGAGGTCGCGGACAACCTCAGCCACCTTGAGGGGGTTACCGGAGGCGAGCTTCTCCAGATTTGCCTTGTAACGCCGCGACCAGTTGGTCGGCTCCTCGGTGTGCGGGGCACGGAGGACATCGAAGACCTTGCCCAGGCCCTCTTCGCCGACCACTTCGCGCACGCCCACGATCTCGGCATTCTCGGCGGGCACCCGGACCGTCAGATCACCCTGAGCGACCCTGAGGACGAGGTACTGCTTGGGCTCGCCCTTGATGACCCGAGTCTCGATTGCCTCGATGAGTGCGGCCCCGTGGTGGGGGTAAACAACGGTCTCGCCGACACTGAAAACCATAGGTTCGAAACCCCTTTCGCTGTGTCTAGGGTAACACGCTCAGGCACCGATGTCCCACCGCAGTCCTGACCGTTAGCGCAGCTCAGAGGCCCTGTGAGAGGTCTTTCTTCGGCTTGACACGGCAGCGATCCATGGATTTAGGCACACTGCGTGACACACGGATCACCGGCCGACAAGGCGGATCGGAAAAATCGGATGTAGGGCGTTGCGGTCCCACCAGCATATCTCTTCGGCACACGGCACCGCCGCCCACTGGCGGTACGACCCCCGGTGGGGGAGGCTGGAGCGGAGCCCGATTCACACCTCAGGTGAGCAGCCAGGGGGTGCGCCATGAGCACGTCGGCGGACGGCGACGGCCGCCCGGACAACGGCCCGTTCGACGGCGTGCCCGACCTACCCGCCGACTGGGGCCGGATCGTCATCCCCGACGATCCCGCCGAGCTGGCGGCCGAAGCCGCGCAGGTGCGCCGCGAGCTGCGGCTACAGGTCCGCCGCGACGGATGGCGCAGGCGGCTCGGGTTGCCCACCACCACCGCCGGCCCCGCCCCGCTGCGCCTCTCCCTGCTGATCATGTCTGTCGCCCTGCTGGCCACCCTGACCAGCCTCTTCGCCATCACCTGGCCCAGCCCGCACCGGCCGGTCACCACCGGCCGGAGCACCCCCGGCAACCCGGCCACCTCGACGAACCCGGGCAGCCCGACGGCCGCCGCAGGGCAGTCCCTGCCCGCACTCGACCTGGTGGGCGAGAACGGCCGGGTGGTCCCGCTGCGGAGCCTGCTGCCCGCCGTGATCATCCTGATCGACGGCTGCGCCTGCGACGATCATCTCGACGCCGCCGTCCGGGCCGTACCGCCCGGAGTCACCGTGGTGGCGGTCAGCACCCGCCGGACCGAACCCGGCACCCGGACCATGCCACCGCCCGGCGGCGGGGTGCCGCGCTTCCTGACCGACCCGACCTCCGAGCTGCGGACCGCGCTGCGCCTGGGTACCGGGGAGGGCAGACCCGCCGCCGTACTGACCAGCCGGTCCGGGCAGCTCCTCCGGACCGTGCCGGAACTCAGCTCACCGGGTGACTACCAGGCCGACCTGCCCCGCCTGCTGACCGCCGCCTGAGCCGCCCACCCGAACCGGCCCGAGCCGGCAGCGTCACGATCCCCCGTCAGGCGCGTCACGATCCCGGTCAGGACAGCGCCACCACCTGGAGGGCGATCTCCACGTGCCGGTGGTTCAGCCGCCGGGCGCCAATCGACAGCTCGTCACCGGCCGCGACGAGCTGCACACTGCCGAACGGTCCCGGGCAGCTCACCGACTTCGACCAGCTCCCCGTCACCCCCCGGAGCACCCGGATGTGCAGCTCGCCCGGGCTGAGGCAGACGTACTGGAGCAGGTAGCGGCCAGCCGGCCGGGTATCGATCGACCAGGTGACGAACCGGCGCTGGTTCAGCGTCGCCGTCTCCCGCCAGACCGTGTCCGGAAAACGCGGCAGGCTCTGCCCGCCCGCACTTCCACTCCGCTCGCCGGCCAGGTCCGCCCCACCGATCCCGGGCGCCACCTCCGGTGCGCCGACCCGGGTCTGCCCCGGCCGGGCCGGCTCCGGTGCCGACCGGACCGACCACCAGCCGCCGATCCCGACCAGCAGCACCGCTGCCATCGTCAACGCCACCCTGCGCACCGGTCGCCTCCTCCTGCCGGTCCGGCGGAGATCTCTCTAGGAGCCACCCCGGCCGACCTCGTGGGCCGGCCGCGTGCCGTCCGCCCGCGCCGCCCCGGGCCGCCGGTCCAGCAGTGCCGCGTAGAGGGTCAGCCCGGGTCCGAATGCGAGCATCACCACGGTACGGGGTGGAACGGCGGCCCGCCGAAGTCGTTCCAGGATGAGCAGGGACGTCGGCGACGAACAGTTGCCGGACTCGTCGAGTACCGCCCGGGAGGCGGCCATCGCCTCCGGCGGCAGGCCGAGTTCCGTCTCCACCACGTTGAGGATCCGGGGGCCGCCCGGGTGCACCGCCCAGCCGTCCACCTCCGAGATCCGCCGGCCGTGCCGGGCCAGCAGGTCGGTGACCAGGTCACGGACGTGCGCCGCGAGTACCTGCGGCACCTTCGGCGACAGTCCCATCCGGAAGCCGGTGTCGGTCAGCTCCCAGGTCATGTGGTCGGCCGTCGAGGTGTCGGTGACGGCGGTGACCTCGCGGACGGCGTACCCGGGACGGTTGCCCGGGGCGACCACGACGGCGACGGCGGCGTCGGAGAAGAGCGCGTGCGAGATGATCTGCTGGGTATCCATCCGGGCCGTCGACGGCTGGATGTGCAGGCTGGTCAGTTCGGCGCAGAGCAGCAGCGCCGGGCGGCCCCGGGCGGTGACGAAGTCGTTCGCGGCGGCCAGCCCGGGCAGCGCCGCGTAACAGCCCATGTGGCCGACGAACATCCGCTGGGTGTCCGGGGCCATTCCCATGTCCCGGGCCAGCAGGATGTCCAGCCCCGGAGTGGCGTACCCGGTGCAGGAGCAGACCACGAAGAGGCCGATCTCCCCGGCCGACAGGCCGGCGTCGGTCAGCGCCCGGCCGACCGCCTCCTTGCCCAGCGGCAGCGCCTCTATCTGGTACCGACGCATCCGACGCTCGGTCGGCCAGTCCGAGACGTCCTCCAGCAGCGGATTCACCGCCGCCTGCCGGTGCCGTACCCCGGAGTTGGCGAAGATCCGCTCGGCGAGCGCCCGGGTGGCCCCGGAGAAGTGCCCCGCGAAGAAGCCCGCCCACAGCTCCTGCTGGCTGGCCGTGGGCGGCAGCGCGACACCCACGCCGACGATCACCCCTGAGCCGTCCCGCCCGCTTCCGCTTCCCATGCCGTCCTCCGATCGCGACACCGTGCACCCCTGCACGCTCTACGCGCCCACCGAGCCCAACCCCCGAGCGTGACCTCGGGACTCGCATCGAGGCGAACGCGCCCGATCGCGGTACGGCCCGACCCGACCTGTGGTGGCCGGGCGGCCGGCTCGCGCACCATCAGTACCCACTGAACCTTTTCCAACCTCCCCTTGCGGCCCGGCGGACCGCAAGTCGGACGCGGTGCGTGAGCGCCGCGCGGTTCAGGTGGAAAGAGGCGCAATCACCGGCCGCCTCACCACCTGGGGATCGCGGCGTCCCGGTCCGGGTCGCCGCCGAGCGCGGCGATGCCGAGCCAGTCCGCGCAGACGTCCGAGGTCGCCGGGTGCAGCGACCCGCACCGGGCGTCCCGGTAGAGGCGCTCGAGCGGATGGCCGCGCCGGGTCGCCGAGGTGCCGGCCGCCTCCACCATCGAGGCCGCCACCTCGGCCGCGGTCGTCCCGGCCAGCAGCTTCGCCCGCCACACCCAGCGGTTCGTCTCGGCGTCGCCCGGTGCCTCGTCGACCCGGCGGGCCGCCTCGGTCACCACCAGCCGGGCGGCGGCGGTGGCCGCGTCGGCCCGGCCGACCCGGGCGCGTACCGCCGGCAGGCCGTCCAGCCCGCGTGCGGTGAGGTGCTCGACGGCGGCGTCGATCGCCGCCCGGGCCACCCCGACGTAGACGGCCGCGTAGCTGGCCACCAGCCAGTGCGGCATGAGCTGGGCGACCACCAGGGCCAGCCCCTCCACCCCGCCGAGCAGCCGGTCGGTCGGCACGGTCACGTCCAGGTGCAGGTCGTGCGAGGCGGTGGCCCGCATCCCGAGCGCGTCCCAGGTCGGCTCGACGTGCAGCCCGTCCGGCTCGGCCGGGACCAGGAACTGCGACACCACCGACTGGTCGGCGACGCTGCGGGCGGCCACCAGATAGGCGTCGGCGTGCCCCGCCCCGGAGCAGAAGGTCTTGGCCCCCTTGATGTGGTAGCCGCCGTCCACCGGCTCGTACGTCGTGGTGAGCCTCGACAGCCGGGAGCCGGCCCCGCGCTCGCTCATCGCCACCGCGTACCAGGCGCCGGCAGCCGCCTCGGCGAGCAGCCGGTCCCGGGCCGCCAGCGCCTCGGACGGTACGCCGAGCGCCTCGGCCAGCTCTTCGGTCAGCGCGCCGAGCGCACCGGTCACCGAGGCGTGCATGTTGAACACCAGGGCCGTCGCGCCGTTGCCCCGGGCCAGTTCGGTGGCGACCGCCGCGTACCCGGCGAAGCTGGCCCCGAGACCGCCCAGCCTCGGCGGGACCATCAACCCGAGGAGCCCGGCCGACCGCAGGTCGGCGAAGTCCTCGACCGGGAACGTGCCGTCCCGGTCGTGTTCGGCCGCCCGGGCGGCGAATCTCGGCGCCACCCGGCGTGCGGCTGCGAGCGCGTCCACCGTCATATGTGTCCCTCCCGCACCGGCCGGGCGGCCGGTGCTGTCGCCCGCCCTACCCCTGCCTGGCGCCCCACCCCTGGTAGAGCACCGCCGCCGACCAGGTCGGCACGATCCGTGGCGTGCTTCCGCCGGCCGGGCCGACGCGCCGGACGGCCCGGCGCAGCAGCCAGCGTGCCGTCCCCCAGACCGCCGGACGGACGCCCCGGATCCGCAGCGCGATCCCGTGCCGGGCGCACTCGCGGACCAGCTCCCGGGCGTCGACGAAGAGCCGGGGGTCGTGAATCCCCCTCGGTACCCCGGGGAAGAGTTCGGCCACCCGTACCGCCAGCAGCCGGCTCAGCGCGGTGGCGTTGAGGGTGTCCAGCACCAGCGTGCCGCCGGGCCGGAGCAGCCGGGCGGCCTCGGCCACCACCCGCCGCCAGTCCGGTACGTGCTCCAGCACCTCGCCTGCGGCCACCACGTCCGCACAGCCGTCGGCCAGCGGCACCGCCCCGGCGTCCCCGTTCACCGGGGTGACCCCGTGCGCGGCGCCCTGGACGAGCGCGGAACGGACCAGGTCCACCCCGACATGCCGGTAGCCCTTGCCGGCGACCCGGGGGGCGAGCAGCCCGGCGCCGCAGCCGAGGTCGACCAGGACCGCACCGGGGCGGGCGGCCGGCGGCACCAGCGCGGCCCGCGCGTCGGCCAGCCAGTGCAGCATCGCGAAGGCACCGTCCGGCTGCCACCACTGGTCGGCGAGGTCGTCGTACTGCCGGGGATCGTTGCGGGGCAGCCGGCGGACCCGGACGCCGGGCACGACGCCCTCGGCGTCTTCCCTGGTCCCCGCTGTCCGCATGTGATCGAGCCTGGCACGACCGAGCGGTAACAACCAGACTTCCCATATGTCGCATGTGGTGTTAGGGCTGATCCGGGCGAGCCACCCCGAGCCGGCGGTCGCGGTGACCACCGTCTCGGCCCTGCTCGCCTGGGGCGTGGGCCACCCGCCCGGCGGCATCGCGGCGGTGGCCCTCACCGTGCTGGCCAGCCAGCTCGCCATCGGCTGGGTCAACGACCGGCTCGACGCCGACCGGGACGCCGCGGTCGGGCGCCGGGACAAGCCGGTGGCCAGCGGGATGATCAGCCGGCGGCTGGTCGGCACGGTAGGGGTGCTGGCCGCCGTGCTCACCCCGCTGCCCGCGCTCACCCTCAACCTCGCCGCCGCCGGGGCGGCCACCCTCGCCCTGGTCTCCGCGCTGCTCTACAACTGGCCGCTGAAGTCCACCCCGCTCTCGGTGCTGCCGTACGCGGTCTCGTTCGGGACGTTGCCGGCGGTCGTCGTACTCGGGCTGCCCGGCGCGCCGGCCCCGCCGGCCTGGCTGGTCGCGGCCGGCGCGCTGCTCGGCGCCGGTGCGCACTTCGCGAACGTGCTGCCGGACCTGGCCGACGACGAGCGGACCGGGGTGCGCGGCCTGCCGCACCGGCTCGGCCCGGCCGGCTCCCGGCTGGCCGCCGCGGGGCTGCTGCTCGCGGCCACCGCGACCCTGGTGGTCGGGCCGCCCGGGCCGCCCTCCTGGGCCGGCCTGACGGCGGTCGCGGTCGCCGCCGTGGTCCCGGCGCTCGGCTGGTACGCCAGCCGGGCCGCCACCGCCCGGGGTGACCGTCCGGTGGCCGTCTTCCGGGCCGTCATGCTCGTCGCGCTGATCGATGTGGTGCTGCTGGTGACCAGCGGTCGGGTGGTCTGACCGATCCCTTGCACCGGCCGGTACCGCCCGCGCGGGCCGGGCCGGGATAGCGGGTCGGCGTACGGGAGCCGATCACCGCCCACTACCCTGGAGCCCGTTGGGCCCGGGTACGGCCACGGTGCCCGTTCCGCCGACCCGGGGATCGCGACGGCGACCGGGATCGCACAGAGGAGGACCAGGTGACGCGCTCGATCAGGGGGGCTCGGCGAGCCGCTGCGGTGCTGGCCGGTACGGCCACCGCCGCCACCCTGCTGCTGTCCGGGTGCGGTGCGGGCCAGATCGCCGAGACCGCCGCCAAGGTGCCCACCAGCGTCGGCACCAACGCGCAGTCGGCCGACAACACCTTCAAGGTCCGCAACCTGTCGATCGACTACCCGGGCATCCAGGGCTATCCGGCCGGCGCCGACGCGCCGATGAACGTCGCCCTCTTCAACGACTCCGGCGAGACCGTCACGGTACGGATCAGCTCCGCCGGTGCCCGTGCGGTGGTGCTGGCCGGCGCCTCGGCCGCGCCGACCCCGGCCGGCACCGTCTCGCCGAGCCCGTCGCCGACCACCGGCAGCCCGTCCCCGGAGGCCACCTCGGGCAGCCCGGAGCCGGGCGGCTCGCCGTCGGCGGCCCCGACCGATGGTGCCGCCGCCACTCCGTCCCCCACGGCGTCCCCGACGCTGCCGGCCGAGATCCGGATCCCGGCCGGCGGGTTCGTGCTCCTGGACGAGACCACCGGCAACTGGCTCCAGCTCTCCGGGCTGACCGAGCCGCTGCGGCCGGGCACCGACGTCGAGCTGATCTTCGACTTCGGCGGCACCCAGGTGCCGGTACGGGCCCCGGTCGCGGTGCCGCTGACGCCGGCTCCGGTCGGTACGCCGGTCGTCGGCGAGGACGAGGAGCACGAGTAGCCCCCGGCACGTCACGACCCGGCCCGGCATGACGTCCGGCCGAGTCGTTCCGGTTCCGTCGTACGGATTGGTTAGCGTGCTCGGGTGACGACCAGCCGAGCCACGCCACGCCCCGCCACCGGGCGCGGCCGAGCCGCGAGCCGCGACCCCCGCCCCGCCTACGAGTGCGACGCCTGTGGGCACCAGCCGCCCAAGTGGGTCGGCCGGTGCCCGGAGTGCGGCGAGTGGGGCGCGGTGGTCGAGTCGACGCTCACCGGCCCCACCGTCTCGGGTCGGGTGGTGAGTTCCCGGGCGCCCGCCGAGCCGGCCCGGCCGATCGCCACGATCAGCGCCGCCCCGGCCCGGGCCCGCCCGACCGGCGTGCCCGAGCTGGACCGGGTGCTCGGCGGCGGCCTGGTGCCCGGCGCGGTGGTGCTGCTCGCCGGCGAGCCCGGGGTCGGCAAGTCGACGCTGCTGCTCGACGTGGCCCAGCAGTGGGCTGCCGGCGCCGGCAGCCCGTCTCTGGTGGTCAGCGGCGAGGAGTCGGTGAGCCAGGTCCGGCTGCGGGCCGAACGGATGGGCACCCTGCACGACCAGCTCTATCTGGCCGCCGAGAACGACCTCTCCGCCGTGCTCGGCCACCTCGACGCGGTCAAGCCGGGCCTGCTGGTGCTGGACTCGGTGCAGACCGTCTCCACCCCCGGCACCGAGGGGGTGCCGGGCGGGGTCACCCAGGTCCGGGCGGTCACCGCCGCCCTGGTCGCGGTCGCCAAGGAGCGGGGCATCGCGACCGTACTCGTCGGGCACGTCACCAAGGACGGCCAGGTCGCCGGCCCCCGGGTGCTGGAGCACCTGGTCGACGTGGTGCTGCACTTCGAGGGCGACAAGCACTCCTCGCTGCGGATGGTGCGCGGCGTGAAGAACCGGTTCGGCACCGCCGACGAGGTTGGCTGCTTCGAGATGCACGAGGGCGGGATCAGCAGCCTCGCCGACCCCTCCGGGCTGTTCCTGACCCGCTCCGCCGACCCGGTCCCCGGCACCTGCGTGACGGTGGCGATGGAGGGCCGGCGGGCACTGGTCACGGAGGTGCAGGCGCTGATCGGCGCCACGGTGGCCGGGTCGCCCCGGCGGACGGTCTCCGGGCTGGACAGCGCCCGGCTGGCGATGGTGCTGGCGGTGCTGCAACGCCGGACGGAGCGGCTGACCCTGCACGACCGGGAGGTCTTCGCCGCCACCGTCGGCGGGATCCGGGTGGTCGAGCCGGCCGCCGACCTCGCCGTCGCCCTGGCGGTCGCCTCCGGCGGGCTCAACCTGGCCATCGCACCCAACCTGGTGGCGATCGGCGAGGTGGGGCTGACCGGTGAGGTGCGCAGGGTCGCCGCCGTGCCCCGCCGGCTGGCCGAGGCGGCCCGGCTCGGCTTCAGGTACGCCCTGGTGCCGAACGGCTGCGGGCCGAGCGCCAGCGGGGTGGCTCCGGAGAACATGCGGGTGATGGAAGTCACCGACGTACGATCGGCGCTGCAGTCCGTGGCCCGGGTGTCGGCTGAGTAACCATACAGTCACACCGTGCTGCTGTTGGCCAGCGCGTGGCATGCTTACGGCCGTTGCCACCTGCACCAAGGCGGGCCGGCCACGGCCGGCAAGGTTTGCCAATCAGCTACAAACTGGACACTACGCGGCGGGTCCCAGACGGTACCGACGACGCGCCGATGGGAGGAAGCAGGCACGGTGGCACGTCACAGTAACCGCGACAGCACCGAACGCAGGGCGGTCCGTAGAATGTCCGAGTGCCGATCGACCGCGACGCGAACCGAACCGCCAGCGCGGCTTCTCCTGTCCGCACCACCGCCGGCGCCTCGGCCCGCCCCGTCGGCGTCGGCGTGACCATGAACGGAACGGGGCCGACCGGCGACCCGTTGCGGGCCAACCTGGCGCTGATGGCGCCGGGCACGGCGCTGCGGGACGGGCTGGAGCGCATCCTGCGCGGCCGGACGGGCGCCCTGATCGTGCTCGGCTACGACCGGGTCGTCGAGACGCTCTGCACCGGCGGCTTCCCGCTCGACGTCGAGTTCTCCGCCACCCGGGTCCGGGAACTGTGCAAGATGGACGGCGCTGTGGTGCTCTCCAGTGACGGCACCCGGATTGTCCGCGCCGCCGTGCACCTGATGCCCGACCCGACGATCCCGACCGAGGAGTCCGGCACCCGACACCGCACCGCCGAGCGGGTCGCCCGGCAGACCGGCTTCCCGGTGATCTCGGTCAGCCAGTCGATGCGGATCATCAGCCTCTACGTCAACGGGCAGCGGCACGTGCTCGACGACTCGGCCGCGATCCTGTCCCGGGCCAACCAGGCGCTGGCCACTCTTGAGCGCTACAAGCTCCGCCTCGACGAGGTCTCCGGCACCCTCTCCGCGCTGGAGATCGAGGATCTGGTCACCGTACGGGACGCGGTCGCCGTGGTGCAGCGGCTGGAGATGGTCCGCCGGATCGCCGACGAGATCGCCGGCTACGTGGTGGAGTTGGGCACCGACGGCCGACTGCTCGCCCTCCAACTCGACGAACTGATGGCCGGGGTGGACGCCGACCGGACCCTGGTGATCCGCGACTACCTGCCCAGCGGGCGCAAGGCCCGGACCCTCGACGAGGCGCTGGTCGAACTGGACCTGCTCACCGCCACCGAGCTGATCGACCTGGTCGCGGTCGCCAAGGCGATCGGCTATCCGGGTGCCTCCGACGCACTGGACGCGGCGGTCAGCCCGCGCGGTTTCCGGCTGCTCGCCAAGGTGCCCCGGCTGCCCGGGCTGGTGGTCGACCGGCTCGTCGGCCACTTCGGCAGCCTGCAACGGTTGCTCGGCGCCACCGTGGAGGACCTGCAGGCCGTCGACGGGGTCGGTGACGCCCGCGCCCGGGGCGTACGGGAAGGGCTGTCCCGGCTGGCCGAAGCGTCCATCCTGGAGCGGTACGTCTGACCCTGACGCCGGCACCGACCGGATCGATCCGTACCGGCCGGTGCGGCGGTGCCGCCGGTCAGCCGGTGATGGTGATCCGGACCGGGCTGCTGAGCTTGTTGCCGAGCCGGCCGAAGAGCTGGTAAGTGCCAGCCACCGGATGGGGCCCGGCGGCGACCTGGTTGGCGCACTTGGAGCTTTCCCGCCCGTTCCAGGAGACGGTGTATTCGTTCTCGTGGCTGGGCGGGAACGGCCGTATGTCGTTGGACCGGACCTCGTTGCACACGTCCGACGACCAGACTTTGCGGGCCCCGGACTTGATGTAGAGCTCCTGGAGGTCGGCGCCGACGTTCCGGTTGCAGGTCCGGTCGGACACGTTCTTGATCTTGAGTCGCAGCTCGATCGGCTCGCCCCGCTGCGCGGAGGTCTGCGAAGGCACCGGAGTCACCGAGATCTCCTGATCGGTGCACTCGTTGTCGACCGGCGGCGGTGCGGTCGGCACCTGACCGCCGCCCGCCGGCTCGACGGAGGTCTCCTCCCCGTCCCCCGGAGGCACGTCGGACGGCTCGCCGCCGCCCGGGGCTCCCGACTCCGGGGCGCCCGAGTCGGGAGGGCCGGACGCCGACGGGTCGACGTGCGGGGTGAGGGTCGGCGACGGCCCAGGGTTGGCGGTCTTATCCCTTCCGGAGTCGTCCGCCCCACCTGTGTTGATGCAGGAGTAGAGCAGCACGATCAGGAAGAGCAACATGGCGCCGAGCACGACGGCTCGACGCCGCCAATACACGGCGGGCGGAAGGGGGCCAACCGTCAGACGCATAATGGTTTCACCGTATCGGCACGCGTGGCCCAGATCCCCGCGACGCGCCGGAGGCCCAGCACGCCGTGTCGGCGCTGCCGCTCAAAGATAGACCTTGCGCTGGTAGACCGCGTGCGCACCGGCCACCCGGTCCAGGAACAGCCGGCCGGCACAGTGGTCGATCTCGTGCTGGAGCGCCCGCGCCTCGAAGCCGTCGGTGACCAGCCGGACCGCCGCCCCGGTGCCGGGCAGGACCCCCTGCACCACCACCCGGCTGGCCCGCTTCACGTCGCCGGTGAGGTCGGGTACCGACATGCAACCCTCCCGTCCCGGCCGCCAACGGCTCGCCTCGACGACCTCGGCGTTGCAGAGCACGAAGGTGCCGTGCGAGGTGACGGTCTTGGGATGCCCGGTCACGTCCACCGCGAAGACCCGGGCCCCGACCCCGAGCTGCGGCGCGGCCAGGCCGACGCAGCCGGGCGAGACCCGCATGGTGGCCACCAGGTCGGCGGCGAGCCGCACCACCTCGTCGGCACAGGGGTCGACGGTGGCACCGATCCGGCTCAACACGCCGGCCGGCGCGGTCACCACCGGGCGTACCGTGCCCTGGTCGCCGAGCAGCTCGGGTCTCCAGTCGCCCAGGCCGCAGTCCTCGGCCATCCCGGAATCGTCCTTCGCCGTCACAGCAGGTCCGAGTCGGCTCGCCGCAGGGTGACCTCCACGTCCAGCCCGGCGGCCGCCTCGGCCAGCCGGGCGGCGACCTCCTCGGCCGTGTCCGGCCGCAGCTCCACCTCGGCGAGGAGGACGTAGAGCGGCCCGGTCAGCCGGGTGGTCAGGTCGGTGACGTTCCCGCCGGCCTCGGCGAGTACCCGGGTCAACGCGGCGACGATGCCGAGCCGGTCGGCGCCGTGCACGGCCATCAGGTACGGCTCGCCGAACGGCGTACTCGTCGCCTCGGCGCCGACCTGCCGGACCGTCGCCAGCAGCGGGCCGTCGGCGACGACCGGGGCGAGCGCGGCCTCGGCGTCGACATCGGACGGACCGACGCAGATCAGCGTCATCGCGAAATGCCCGCGCAACCGGGTCATGGTCGAGTCGGTCAGGTTGGCCCCGACCTGGGCGAGCGCCTCCGTCACGTCGGCCACGATGCCGGGCCGGTCCGGACCGATGACGGTGATCGCGAGCTCGTTCATCCGGGCAGTCTGCCCGATCGTCCGCTCCGTCCGCGGCCCGACCCGGCATCCGGCCCACGCTCCGGGACGGGCAGACACCAGCCGCCCTGCGCCGCGGGCTCCGGCACCCGAACCACGCTCCGGGACGAACCCACGACCGGGCCCGTCACGGCCCCGGGCCCGGCGCCCGTCGCGGCATCGGGCCGGGCCGGCATGACAGGATCGACAGTGCCATGTCGACAACACAGCTCGCCGCCGACGCCATCCGGTGGTACGACGAGAACGCCCGTGACCTGCCCTGGCGGGAGCCCGGTATCGGCGCGTGGCCGATCCTGGTCAGCGAGGTCATGTTGCAGCAGACCCCGGTGGTACGGGTGCTACCGGCCTGGCGGGCCTGGCTGACCCGGTGGCCCCGGCCGGCGGACCTGGCCGCCGACACCCCGGCCGAGGCGATCCGGATGTGGGGGCGGCTCGGCTATCCCCGACGGGCGCTGCGGCTGCACGAGTGCGCGGTGGCCGTGCTGGAGCGGCACGGCGGCGAGGTGCCGACCGGGCTGGCGGAGTTGCTGGCGCTGCCCGGCGTCGGCGGTTACACGGCCCGGGCGGTGGCGGCGTTCGCGTACGGGCAGCGGCACCCGGTGGTGGACACCAACGTACGCCGGCTGGTGGCCCGAGCCGTCGCCGGAGAGCCCGATGCGGGGCCGGCGACCCGTCCGGCCGACCTGGTCGCCACCGAGGCGCTGCTGCCGGCGGTACCGGAGCGGGCCGCCCGGGCCAGTGCCGCGTTCATGGAGTTGGGGGCGCTGGTTTGCACCGCCCGGGCACCCCGGTGCGTCGACTGTCCACTGGCCGCCCGCTGCGCCTGGCGGGTGTCGGGGCGGATCGCGCCGGCCGGCCCGACCCGCCGCCCGCAGCGGTACGCCGGCACCGACCGGCAGGTCCGGGGCAAGCTGCTGGCCGTACTCCGCGAGGCGACCGGCCCGGTGCCCCGGGCCCGGCTGGACCTGGTCTGGTCGGACGACCTGCAACGCTCCCGGGCGCTGGCCGGGCTGATCGAGGACGGCCTGGTCGAGATGGTCGACGACACCTGCGTGCTGGCCGGCGAGGGCCGCCCCGACGCGTGAACGAATTCGGCCCGGTGGCGACTGCCACCGGGCCGAACCGTTTGCTACCTGAGCTGCCGCTCGGCTACTCGTCCGCGCCGGCGGCGGCAGTGTTGCCGAGGTCGGCCGGCACCGCGTCGGGCACCGGGACCGGCTTGTCCGCGCCGCGGAACACCAGCTTGGACTTGTCGACATTGTCCGGGTCGCCCTCGCAGTCCACGACCACGATCTGGCCCGGGGTCAGCTCGTTGAACAGGATCCGCTCCGACAGGTTGTCCTCGATGTCGCGCTGGATCGTCCGCCGCAGCGGCCGGGCGCCCAGCACCGGGTCGAAGCCCTTCTTCGCCAGGTACTTCTTGGCGTTGTCGGTCAGCTCGAGGCCCATGTCCTTGTTGCGGAGCTGGGTCTCGATCCGCTGGATCATGATGTCCACAATCGAGAGGATCTCGGTCTGGTTGAGCTGGTGGAACACGATCGTGTCGTCGATCCGGTTGAGGAACTCCGGCCGGAAGTGCTGCTTCAGCTCGTCGTTGACCTTCTGCTTCATCCGCTCGTAGTTCGAGTCGGAGTCCTCGGAGGCCTGGAAGCCCATCGAGACCGCCTTGGCCACGTCCCTGGTGCCCAGGTTGGTGGTCAGGATGATGACCGTGTTCTTGAAGTCCACGATCCGGCCCTGGCCGTCGGTCAACCGCCCGTCCTCCAGGATCTGGAGCAGGGTGTTGAAGACGTCCGGGTGGGCCTTCTCGATCTCGTCGAACAGGACCACCGAGAACGGCCGGCGCCGCACCTTTTCGGTGAGCTGGCCACCCTCGTCGTAGCCGACGTAGCCGGGGGGCGCCCCGACCAGCCGCGACACGGTGTACCGGTCGTGGAACTCGGACATGTCGAGCTGGATCAGCGCGTCCTCGCTGCCGAAGAGGAACTCGGCGAGCGCCTTGGACAGCTCGGTCTTACCGACGCCGGACGGGCCGGCGAAGATGAACGAGCCGGACGGCCGCTTCGGGTCCTTCAGGCCGGCCCGGGTACGCCGGATGGCCTTCGAGACCGCCTTGACCGCGTCCTCCTGGCCGACGACCCGCTTGTGCAGCTCGTCCTCCATGCGGAGCAGCCGGGAGGTCTCCTCCTCGGTGAGCTTGTAGACCGGGATGCCGGTCCAGTTCGCCAGTACCTCGGCGATCTGCTCGTCGTCGACCTCGGACACCACGTCCAGGTCGCCGGCCTTCCACTCCTTCTCCCGCTGCGCCTTCTGGCCGAGGAGCTGCTTCTCCTTGTCCCGCAGCTGGGCGGCCCGCTCGAAGTCCTGCGCGTCGATCGCGGACTCCTTGTCGCGGCGCACCTGGGCGATGCGCTCGTCGAAGTCACGCAGGTCCGGCGGCGCGGTCATCCGGCGGATCCGCATCCGGGCACCGGCCTCGTCGATCAGGTCGATCGCCTTGTCCGGCAGGAACCGGTCGGAGATGTACCGGTCGGCCAGCGTCGCCGCCGCGACCAGCGCCGCGTCCGTGATCGAGACACGGTGGTGCGCCTCGTAGCGGTCCCGCAGACCCTTGAGGATCTCGATGGTGTGCGTCAGCGACGGCTCACCCACCTGGATCGGCTGGAACCGCCGCTCCAGGGCGGCGTCCTTCTCCAGGTGCTTGCGGTACTCGTCCAGCGTCGTCGCGCCGATGGTCTGCAGCTCGCCGCGGGCCAGCATCGGCTTGAGGATGCTCGCCGCGTCGATCGCGCCCTCGGCGGCACCCGCACCCACCAGGGTGTGGATCTCGTCGATGAACAGGATGATGTCGCCGCGGGTACGGATCTCCTTGAGCACCTTCTTGAGGCGCTCCTCGAAGTCGCCGCGGTATCGCGAGCCGGCGACCAGGGCGCCCAGGTCAAGCGTGTAGAGCTGCTTGTCCTTGAGCGTCTCCGGCACCTCGCCCTTGATGATCCGCTGGGACAGCCCCTCGACGACCGCGGTCTTGCCGACCCCGGGCTCGCCGATCAGGACCGGGTTGTTCTTGGTACGGCGGGAGAGCACCTGCATCACCCGCTCGATCTCCTTCTCCCGACCGATGACCGGGTCGAGCTTGCCCTCCCGAGCCGCCTGGGTCAGGTTGCGGCCGAACTGGTCCAGCACGAGGCTGGTCGACGGCGCGGCCTCACCCGGCGCGGTACCGGCGGCCGCCGGCTCCTTGCCCTGGTAGCCGGAGAGAAGCTGGATCACCTGCTGGCGGACCCGGTTGAGGTCGGCGCCGAGCTTGACCAGGACCTGGGCGGCGACGCCCTCGCCCTCGCGGATCAGGCCGAGCAGGATGTGCTCCGTACCGATGTAGTTGTGGCCGAGCTGCAACGCCTCACGCAGCGACAGCTCCAGCACCTTCTTGGCCCGCGGCGTGAACGGGATGTGCCCGCTCGGCGCCTGCTGGCCCTGGCCGATGATCTCTTCGACTTGCTGGCGGACGCCCTCCAGCGAGATCCCCAGGCTCTCCAGGGCCTTCGCCGCGACGCCTTCACCCTCGTGGATGAGACCTAGCAGGATGTGTTCCGTACCGATGTAGTTGTGGTTGAGCATCCGGGCCTCTTCTTGGGCCAGGACGACAACCCGCCGCGCTCGGTCGGTGAACCGCTCGAACATGCCCTCGTGCTCCTCACGTGCCGTGCGCACTCGATCTTGATGGTCCAAGCATCGTGGCGGGGCCACCACCCGGACGTCCGGGGCGGACGACCGTGCTCCCTTACTCTATCGCCGCGAGCCGACTCTCCTGAGGTCGTGTGTTCCCGGAATGAGCCACGTACGCGACGTTTTTCCCAACCGCCCACGCTCAGCGATGCTTCCCAGACCATCCGCTGTACGCGCAGAGCGAAATTCGAGCCCCTGCCCGGGCGACGCGACCCCGCGTCATCCACAGGCTGTGGACAACTTCGTCCACTGGTTGTGGACAACGCCGGGGCCGCCAGGATGTTCCCCGGTCGGCATGATCGTTGCCCGGACCGGCGAGCCACGCGGGAGAACGCCTGCGGGAGCAGTACGCGGCGGGCGGGGGAGCGACCGGGATCACCGACCGTCGACGAAGCGGACACTCAGACTAATCTTCTCATACCACTCGAAACAGGCAAAAGGGCGCGGGGTGGTGGACACGTGCTCGTCCACCACCCCGCGCGAGGGATCAAGGAAGCACGACGCCTAGCGGCCCGCCTTGGCGTGGTACTCGTCCACGATCTCCTGCGGAATCCGCCCGCGGTCGGAGATCTCCTTGCCTTCCTTCTTGGCCCAGGCCCGGATCGCCTTGTTCTGCTCGCGGTCGGCGGTGGCGCCACCCCGCCCCCGTGCGGCACGACCGCCGACCACCACGCCGCCCCGGCCCACCTTCGAGCCGGCCGCGACGTACGGGGCGAATAGCTCCCGCAATTTGCCGGCGTTCTTGTCCGACAGGTCGATCTCGTACTGCACGCCGTCGAGCGAGAACTTGACGGTCTCGTCCGCGTCTCCGCCGTCCAGGTCATCGACCAGCTTGTGAATGATCTGCTTGGCCACGTGTCGCTATCCTTTCGAGCAGGTTCGCCGCAAACAAGAGCACAATAGCCCGTTAGATGCTTGCTCCGTCAATAGGACGGCGAAACTACGCGACAAGCCGCTCGGCGGCAACTACTCCGGGCGGACCATCGGGAAGAGGATGGTTTCCCGAATTCCGAGGCCGGTGAGGGCCATCAGCAGCCGGTCGATTCCCATTCCCATGCCCCCGAGCGGCGGCATTCCGTACTCCATGGCCCGCAGGAAGTCCTCGTCGAGCCGCATGGCCTCGTCGTCGCCCCGGGCCGAGCGCTGGGCCTGGGCCACCAACCGCTCCCGCTGCACCACCGGGTCGACCAGCTCCGTGTAGCCGGTGGCCAGCTCGAAACCGAGCACGTAGAGGTCCCATTTCGCGGTGAGCCCCGGCTCGTCGGGGTGCGCCCGGACCAGCGGGCTGGTCTCTTCCGGGTAGTCCCGGACGAAGGTGGGCTGGCGCAACGTCGGTACGACCAGTTCCTCGAAAAGCTCCTCGGCGAGCTTGCCCGGGCCCCACTTCGGGTCGACCGCGAGACCGGCCTTTTCCGCGTATCCCAGCAGGTCGGCCATGCCGGTGCGGACGGTGACCTCCTCGCCGAGCGCCTCGGAAAGGGTGCCGTAGAGGGTCACCGAAGGCCACTGGCCGCCGAGGTCGAACTCGGCGCCGTCGGCGTGCGTCACCACATGCGACCCGGCCGCGGCGAGCGCGGCGGCCTGCACCAGGTCACGGGTGAGGGTCGCCATGGTGTCGTAGTCACCGTACGCTTCGTACGCCTCGAGCATGGCGAACTCCGGGGAGTGCGAAGAGTCGACCCCCTCATTGCGGAAGTTACGGTTGATCTCGAAGACCCGGTCGATGCCGCCGACCGCCGCCCGCTTGAGAAAAAGCTCGGGGGCGATTCGCAGATACAGATCCGTGTCTAACGCATTGCTGTGCGTCACGAATGGCCTGGCCGTGGCCCCGCCCGGCAGCGGCTGCAGCATGGGGGTTTCAACTTCGATGAAACTCCGGGCGTGCAGCGAATCGCGCAGACTACGCAGCGTCGCCGCCCTGGTGCGTACCATCTCGCGGGCCCGGGGGCGCACGATCAGATCGACATAACGCTGCCGGACCCGGGCCTCCTCGCTAAGTGGCTTGTGCGCCACCGGCAGCGGCCGGAGCGCCTTCGCGGTCAGCTCCCAGGAATCTGCGAGCACGGAAAGCTCCCCGCGCCGGCTGGTAATCACCTCACCGGTCACCCCGACGTGGTCGCCGAGGTCGACCAGCCGCTTCCAGGCGTCGAGCCGATCCGGACCGACCCGGTCGAGCGAGAGCATGGCCTGGAGTTCGGTGCCGTCGCCGTCCCGCAGGGTGGCGAAACAGAGCTTTCCGGTGTTGCGTACGAAGATCACCCGGCCGGTGACGGCGGCGGCGTCCCCGCTCGCGGTGTCGGTCGGGAGGTCCGCGTAACGGGCCCGGATCTCGGCGAGAGTCGCGGTACGCGGATATCCCACCGGGTACGGCTCGACGCCCTCGGCGAGCATGCGGTCCCGCTTCTCCCGACGGACCCGCATCTGCTCGGGAAGGTCGTCCACGGGGTCGGTGGGGTTCGGGATCTGCTGGCTCACGGCATGCTTCCTCGGGAATTGTCGGCGGAGTTCGGCCCCGAGCGTACTCAAGTGCGCCGGCGGCGGGGCACTGGATAACCTCCAGGCATGGTCGACCAGTTCCACGCCCTCTCCTTCGGTGCCGCGGCCGAGAGCTACGACCGGTACCGGCCGAGCTACCCGGAGCCGGCGGTGGAGTGGGCGGTCGACCGTCCCGCCCCGGCCGAGGTGCTGGACCTCGGCGCCGGCACCGGCATCCTCACCCGGGTACTGCTGCGGCTCGGCTACCGGGTGACGCCGGTCGAGCCGGACCCGGGGATGCGGGCCAGGCTCGACACCGCCACTCCGGGCACGGTGGCCCGGGCCGGCTCGGCCGAACGGGTGCCGCTGCCGGACGGATCGGTGGACGCGATCGTCGCCGGGCAGGCGTACCACTGGTTCGACCATCCGGTGGCGCACGCGGAGGGGGCCCGGCTGCTGCGCCCCGGCGGGACGTACGCGGCGATCTTCAACCACCGGGACGAGTCGGTGCCCTGGGTGGCCGAACTGACCGCGATCACCGTCGAACTGCTCGGCGGGCGCGGCGCCCGGGACGACGGACCCGACGTCGACGGCTACGGCCGGGAGTTCGCGCCGGTCGAACGGAACGAGTTCCGGCACAGCGTGACGCTCACCCCGGAGAGCCTGGTCGGGATGATCAGCACCCGCTCGCACTACCTCACCGCCAGCCCGCAGCGGCAGCGGGAGGTGGCGGCCGCCATCCGGAAGCTGACCGCCGGCCATCCGGAGCTGGCCGGGCGGGAGAGCTTCGCGCTGCCGTACCGGACGCTGGTCTTCCGGGGCCGGCGGCGCTGAGCCGGCCGGCTCTTCCCCGGGCGCCGGGTGCTTCCCGGAATCGGCGGACGCTGGACTCTCCCGTGGGCCGCCGGACGCTGGGCTCTCCCGCCGGCCGCCGGGCCGGCCGGCGGCGGCCGAGCCGCGGAGGGTGTCAGCGGTTGCGGTCGTAGACCATTCGCAGGCCGATCAGCGTGATCATCGGCTCGTGGTGGGTGATCGTCCGGCACTCGCCGATCACCAGCGGCGCCAGCCCGCCGGTGGCGATCACCGCCCGCACCTCGCCCAGCTCCCCGATCATCCGTTCGACGATCCGGTCCACCTGGCCGGCGAAGCCGAAGTACATCCCGGCCTGGAGGCACTCCACGGTGTTCTTTCCGATCACCGAACGGGGTACCGCCGGCTCGACCTTGCGCAACTGGGCCGCCCGGGCGGCCAGCGCGTCGAAGGAGATCTCGATGCCGGGCGCGAACGCGCCGCCGAGGAACTCCCCCCGGCCGCTGATCACGTCGAAGTTCGTCGTGGTGCCGAAGTCGACCACGATCGACGGCCCGCCGTAGAGGGTGTACGCCGCCAGGGTGTTGACCACCCGGTCGGCGCCGACCTCCTTCGGGTTGTCGATCGCCAACTGCACCCCGGTCTTCACCCCCGGCTCGACGACCAGGTTGGGGATGTCGGCGTAGTAGCGGGCCAGCATCGTACGCAGCGAGCGCAGCGCGGCCGGCACGGTCGAGCAGGCGGCCACCCCGGTGATCTCCACCGCGTCCCCGGCCAGCAGGCCGCGCAGCTTCAGACCCAGCTCGTCGGCGGTGGACCGGGCATCGGTCTTGATCCGCCAGGAGTGCACCAGCTTCTCGCCCTCGAAGGTCGCCAGCACGGTGTTGGTGTTGCCGATGTCGATACAGAGCAGCATGTCGTCAGTCCCGAACCCCGAGTCGTGGCGCGTCCCGCCGCTACGCGGCGCGCGAGCGGAGGTCCAGTGCGATGTCCAAGATAGGCGAGGAATGCGTCAGCGCCCCAACCGAGAGGTAGTCGACACCGGTGGCCGCGTACTCGGCTGCGGTCTCCAGGGTCAGCCCGCCGGTCGCCTCCAGCTCGGCGCGGTCGCCCACCGCCGCGACCACCTCGGTCAGCAGCGCCGGGGACATGTTGTCACAGAGCAGGAAGTCGGCACCGGCCTCCACCGCCTCCAGCGCCTCGGCGACCGTGGTCACCTCGACCTGGATCGGCACCGCCGGGAACGCCTCCCGCACCCGCCGGTACGCCGCGGCGATGCCGCCGGCCGCCAGCTTGTGGTTGTCCTTGATCATCGCCACGTCGTACAGCCCGAGGCGCTTGTTGGCGCCGCCACCGGCCCGGACCGCGTACTTCTCCAGCGGGCGCAGCCCCGGAGTGGTCTTCCGGGTGTCCAGCACGGTCGCCTTGCTGCCGCCCAGCGCCGCCACCCAGGCCCGGGTGTGTGTCGCCACCCCGGACATCCGGCAGAGCAGGTTCAGCGCGGTCCGCTCGGCGGTGAGCAGTCCCCGGGTCGGCCCGGTCACCGTGGCCAGCACGTCCCCCCGGGCGACCTCGGCACCGTCGGTGGCCACCGGCAGCACCCGTACGGCCGGGCCGGCGGCCAGCTCGAAGACGGCCGCCGCCACGGCCAGCCCGGCCACCACCCCGTCGGCCCGGGCCACCACGTCGGCGGTGTCGACCTGGTCGTCCGGAATGGTGGCCACACTCGTCACGTCCAGCCGCTCCGGCCCCAGGTCCTCGTCCAGCGCCGCCCGGGCGATGCGTTCCACCTCCGCCGGGTCGAGTCCGGCGGAGCGCAGCGCCCACGTGGTCGAGTCCGTCAGCACAGTGCCTCCCAGTCCTGTTGCAGGTTGCCCGCCGGACCGATCGACCCGACCAGGTGCCCGAGCCAATCGTCGCGTGATTCCGAGTGATCCTCGCGCCAATGGCAGCCCCGGGTCTCCTGCCGGGCGTACGCCGCGCCGACCAGCGCCGCGGCCACCGTGACCAGGTTGGTCGCCTCCCAGCTCGCGGTACGCGGCGCACCCCGGGTCGCACCGAGGGTGCCCAGCTCGGCGGCGGTCGCCCGGAGCGAGTCGGCGGAACGGAGCACCCCGGCACCCCGGGTCATCGCCCGGGCCAGGTGCTCCCGCACTGCCGGATCGACCGTCGCGCCCTCGCCGCCCCGCCACGCCCCGGTCGGAGCCGGCTCGGCCTGTGCCGGCAGGTCCCGGGCGATGTCCTGGGCGATCCGGCGGGCGAAGACCAGCCCTTCCAGCAGCGAGTTGCTGGCCAGCCGGTTGGCGCCGTGCACGCCGGTGCAGGCGACCTCGCCGCAGGCGTACAGGCCGGGGATGGAGGTGCGGCCGTGCAGGTCGGTGCGTACCCCGCCGGAGGCGTAGTGCGCGGCCGGGGCGACCGGGATCGGCTGCTCGGCCGGGTCGATCCCGGCCGAGCGGCAGGAGGCGACGATGGTGGGGAAGCGCCGGGCCAGGAACTCCGCGCCGAGGTGCCGGGCGTCCAGGAAGACGTGGTCGGTACCGGTGGCCAGCAGTACCCGGTGGATCCCCTTGGCCACCACGTCCCGGGGCGCCAGCTCGGCCAGCTCGTGCTGGCCGACCATGAACCGCTTGCCGTCCGCGTCGACCAGGTGCGCCCCCTCGCCGCGCAGCGCCTCGGAGACCAGCGGCTGCTGTGCGGCCCGGGCCGGGGCGCCGCCGTTCCCGGGTACGGCCGGCGCCATCAGCGCGGTCGGATGGAACTGGACGAACTCCAGGTCGGTCACGGCGGCACCGGCCCGCATCGCCAGCGCGACACCGTCCCCGGTGGAGACCGCCGGATTGGTGGTGGCGGCGAAGACCTGCCCCATCCCGCCGGTGGCCAGCACCACCGCCCGGGCCAGGATCGCACCGACCCCGTCCTCGCTGCCCTCGCCGAGCACGTGCAGGGTGATCCCGCAGGCCCGGCCGGGACCGGCCCAGCCGCCGTCCGGGGCCCGGAGCAGGTCGAGGACGAGAGCGTGCTCCACCAGCCGAATCCAGGGGTCCCGACCGACCGCCGCGTGCAGCGCCCGCTGCACCTCGGCCCCGGTCGCGTCGCCACCGGCGTGCACGATCCGGTCCGCCCGGTGCCCGCCCTCCCTGGTCAGCATCAGCGAGCCGTCGGGGTTGCGGTCGAACTCGGCGCCGGCCCGGATCAGCTCCCGCAGCCGGGTCGGCCCCTCCTCCACCAGTACCCGGACCGCCGCCGGGTCGCAGAGCCCGACCCCGGCCAGCTCGGTGTCGGAGGCGTGCGCGGCCGGGGTGTCCAGCGGATCGAGTACGGCCGCGATGCCGCCCTGGGCCCACCGGGTGGAGCCGTCGTCAATGTTGACCTTGGTCACCACGGTCACGTGCAGTCCCGCCTCGCGCAGGTGCAGTGCGGCGGTGAGCCCGGCGATGCCCGACCCGATCACGATCACGTCGGTCGTCTCCACCCAGCCGGGTGCCGGGGCGGCCAGCAGCCGGGGTACCACCGGCAGGTCGACGGTCGGAAACTGCATCACTCCAGTCAACCGCGTACCGGTGGGGTCGGGCGGCCCGGGGCCGGGAGAAGTGGCCTACGACGCTCCCCGATCCGGACGTAAGGGCCGTCCGCTCCAGAGCGGGCGGCCGGGCGGCCGGGACGGCGCACTCCGATCGACCGGGGTGCCCGGCCGTGCCGGTGCGGGTCAGGCGGGTTGATCGACCGGGATCAGCCGGTCCGGATCGGCAGGCCGGCGGCGCCGGCGCCCTTCAGCGAGCGGGTGAACTTGCCGTCCGAGACCCACAGGTAACACCGGACACCCCGGTTGCCCGACGTCCAGTCGTCCCGCCCGCCGGGCAGCGTCACGACGCCGGTACGGAACCGGATCGTGCTCTGCGACACCCCGACGAACCGGGCGGCGACGGTGTAGCAGCCGTCGTAGAAGGGCTGCCAGTCGCGCTCCGCCGTCGGGTACTTCAAGGTCGCCGGTGCCCGAAACACCCCGGCGAACTCGGTGTTGTGCCGGGCCGAGCACTCCACCGGGGGCATCCGGTCGATGGTCTCGGTCCGGGTCAGGGTGGTGGCGTAGCAGCCCAGCCGCAGCGGTCCGGCCTCGCGCAACACGCCCTTCAGGCTCGCCGTCCGGCTGACCGCTTCACCGTTCTCCTCCACGTTGGACAGTTCGGTCATGTCGCAGCGGAACCACCGGGCCCCGGCCGTCCAGCCCTTCGGCGAGGGCACCGCCACCCCGAGCCAGAGCCGGCCGGTACGCCAGTCCGCGCCGAGGAAGCCGCGCGCCCGGCTGTCGCACTCGGCGTACGCGGTGGTGAACTGGGGCGAGCCGGGTGCCGGCGGCTTCTCCGCCTCGCCCGCCGCCCCGGCGAACGTGCCCACGTGCACGGTCTCCAGCCGATGGTTGGTGGTGCAGTCCACCGGCACGTACGACGACAGGTAGACCGTCTCGGAGAAGTCCGCCGAATGGCAGGTCTCGGCCGCCGGGGTGAAGACCGTCGGCTCGCCGACCGGAGCCCAGGCGTTGGTGAGGTCGCCGTCCGTGCCGCCCGGAGGCGCGCAGCCGGCGACGCCGAGCAGCACTGCCCCGGCCAGCGCCAGGGCGCTCGTCCAACGGCGCATCGCGTCCTCCCCAGGGCGACCATCGGTCCGGATGGCTGCACCCTACGTTAACCGGCGGGGTCATCCGGACGGCGAGATCATCCCTCCGGCGGGTCGCTCCGGGGAGGACCGGCGGTAGACGCGCCGGCGGTAGACGCGCCGGCGGTAGACGCGCCGGCGGTAGACAGGCCAGCGACCGGTCGCCCGCCGTTATCAGCCGGCGGCGACGAGGTCACCCCGGACCGGGTCGCCGACCATCCCGGGTACCGCGCCCGCCGGGTCGGCGCCCAGGTCGAGGATCCGGTTCTCCGCGTCGACGTGCACGATCCGCGGCTGGTACGCCCGCGCCTCGGCGTCGTCCATCTGGCCGTACGAGATCAGGATGACCAGGTCGCCGGGGTGCACCAGGTGCGCAGCGGCGCCGTTGATGCCGATCACGCCGCTGCCACGCTCACCCACGATCACGTACGTCTCCAGCCGCGCCCCGTTCGTCACGTCCACGATCGCGACCTGCTCGCCGGGGAGCAGGTCGGCGGCGTCCAGCAGATCGGCGTCGACGGTCACCGAACCGACGTAGTGCAGGTCCGCCTGGGTCACCGTGGCCCGGTGGATCTTCGACTTGAGCATGGTGCGGAGCATCGGGTACATCCTCCCTAGCGCAGGGTTCTCGGGCGGTCGGCGGCTCAGCCGCCCGGCGTGGAAACCGGGGCCAGGTCGACCGGCATGTTGTCGATCAGTCGGGTGGAGCCGACCCAGGCGGCCACCAGCATCCGGGCCGATCCGGCGGCCGGTGCCGGGCCCAGGTCCGGGGCGGTCAGCACCAGGTAGTCCAGCTTGGCGCCGGTCGTACCCTCGCCGAAGGCGCGGTAGGCGGCGGCGAGCGCACCGTCGGCACCCCGACCTGCCCCGGCGGCGTCGCTGCCGGCCCGCAGTGCCGCCGACAGCCGCAGCGCCGAGGTCCGCTCCTCGGCGGAGAGGTAGCGGTTGCGGCTGGACAGCGCCAGCCCGTCCGGCTCGCGTACGGTCGGCACGCCGACGATCTCCACGTCCAACTCCAGGTCACGGACCATCCGGCGGACCAGGGTGAGCTGCTGGTAGTCCTTCTCGCCGAAGAACGCGACGTCCGGCCGGAGCAGGTTGAGCAGCTTCGCCACCACGGTCAGCACCCCGGTGAAGAAGCCGGGGCGGCTGGCGCCCTCCAACTCCTCGCCGAGGCTGCCCGGATCGACCCTGACCATCGGCTCGCCGTCCGGATACAACTCCTCGCGGGACGGGGCGAAGACGTACCGGACCCCGGCCGCCCGGCAGAGCGCCACGTCGGCCTCGAAGGTCCGGGGGTACCGGTCGAAGTCCTCGTTCGGGCCGAACTGGAGCGGGTTCACGAAGATCGTCGCCAGTACGGTGTCGGCCCGCTCCCGGGCCGCCCGCAGCAGTGCCTCGTGCCCGGAGTGCAGGGCGCCCATGGTCATCACCACCGCCAGCTTCCCGGGCAGGGGACCCAGGGTGGCCGCCAACTCCGCCCGGGTACGCAACACCGTGGTCATCTCGGCTCTCCCACTCCCCCGGTCACGCGGCGGCGACCTTCCGGTACCGGTCGGCCAGCACGCCCAGCAGGAACTCGGCGTCGGCCGGACGGAGCCGACCGGCCGCGATCGCCCGGTCGGCGGTGCGGCGGGCCAGTGCGAGGTAACCGGGCACCGACTCCGGGGCGGTGGCGGTCAGCCGGTCCAGGTGCCGGGCGATCGTACCGGCGTCACCCCGGGACACCGGCCCGGTCAGCGCCGCGTCGCCGAGTCGCAGCGAGTTGTCCAGGGCGGCCCGGAGCAGCGGACCGAGCACCTTCTCCGGCTGGGCCACCCCGGCGGCGCGGAGCAGGTCCGCCGCCTCGTTGACCAGCGTGACGAGATGGTTCGCCCCGTGCGCGAGAGCGGCATGGTAGAGCGGGCGGTCCGGTTCGGCCACCCACTCGGGTACCCCGCCGAGGTCGGCGACGAGCCGGACAGCGAACGGACGCAGCGACTCCGGGACGGTCACCCCGTACGAGATGCCGGCCAGCCGGTGCAGGTCCTCGGCGGTACCGGTGAAGGTCATCGCCGGGTGCAGGGCCAGCGGGTACGCCCCGACCGCGACGACCGGGGCGAGCACGTCGAGCCCGTGCGCGCCGGAGGTGTGCGCCACCACCTGCCCCGACCGGAGCGCGCCGGTCGAAGCCAGCCCGGCGATCACCGGCGCCAGCGCGTCGTCCGGTACGGCGACCAGCAGCAGGTCGGCGGCGGCCCGGGCCACCTCGTCGGCGGGGCGTACGGCGGTGCCCGGCAGCAGCCGGTCGATCCGGTCCCGGGCGGCGGTCGAGACCCCGGCGGCGGCGACCACCCGGTGCCCGGCACGGCCCAGCGCTGCACCGAGCACGGCGCCGACCCGACCGGCACCGATCACGCCGACGGTGAGCTGGCGGGGGAACGAAGGATGCGACTGGCCCTGGCCCTGGCCGGCACGGTCACGGCTCGGTGCGGCGGCCGTCGGCCGGGCCGACCCGCCGGAGGCGGCGGTACGCGGGCGCGCGGAAGCGCTCATAGCGGTGATCCAGTCCTCGATAAGTGGTACCGGTCGATCGCAATTATGCGCCGGCCGGCCAGTTCGGGGCCAACGGGTTGTGAAAACCAACACCCTTGCCGGTGACAGCCGCCGCACGTCGGGTGAACCCGGGGGATCTGCGCCACATAACCTGGGCCGGTGCCGATCGGATGGCGAGCTGCGATGACCACCGCGCTCTACGGTGACCACGGGTTCTTCGTCAGCGGTGCCGGGCCGGCCGCGCACTTCCGGACCAGCACGCACGCCGTACCGGTGCTCGGCGGCGCCCTGCTGCGGCTGCTGGACCGGCTCGACGCCGCGCTGGGCCGGCCGGACCCGCTGCAGGTGGTCGACGTCGGCGCCGGCCGGGGTGAACTGCTCGGCACGCTGGCCCGGCTCGCCCCGCCGGAACTCGCTGCCCGGCTCCGGCTGACCGCGGTCGAGCTGGCCGCTCGCCCGGACTCGCTGCCGGAGACGATCGGTTGGCGCTCGGACCTGCCGGAGCGGGTCGTCGGGCTGCTGCTCGCGACCGAGTGGCTGGACAACGTACCGCTGGACGTCGCGGAACCCGGCCCGGCCGGCTGGCGACGGGTACTCGTCGACCCCGGCACCGGTACGGAGTCGCCCGGTGGCCCGCTCGACGCGGCCGAGACCGCGTGGCTGGCCCGCTGGTGGCCGACCCCGCCGGACCCGGCGCTGCCGGGCCGGGTCGAGCCGGACCTGCCGTTGCCGGGCCGGGTGGAGATCGGGCTGCCCCGGGACGTCGCCTGGGCCGAGGCGGTCGGCAGTCTGCACCGGGGGCTGGCCCTCGCCGTCGACTACGGACACCTGCGGGACACCCGCCCGCCGCACGGCACGCTGACCGGGTTCCGGAGTGGCCGGCAGGTGCACCCGGTACCGGACGGGAGCTGCGACCTGACCGCGCACGTCGCGATGGACTCGGTGGCGGCGGCCGGTACGGCGCGGGCCGGCCGGCCGTACACCCTGGTCGAGCAGCACACGGCACTGCACGCGCTCGGGGCCGACGGGCGGCGACCCGCGCTGGCGCTGGCCTCGACCGACCCGACGGGTTACGTCCGGGCGCTCGCCCGGGCCTCCACGGCGGCCGAACTGACCGATCCGGCCGGCCTCGGCGGCCACTGGTGGCTGCTCCAACCGGTCGGCGTCGATCCGGGACCGTCCGGATGGCTCAGCCCAGAACCCGCTGGACCGGCACCCGGGCGGACCGCGAGATGACCGCGTAGCTGCGGTCGCCGTGCAGGACGGCCGGTCACGGAACCCCGTCGACTCGGCCGGCGATGCGGCCGGGCGGATCGTGGCACGATGGCGGGCATGACTGCCGACACCGGGGCGCTGCGGGAGCTGACCGTCGGCACCGGGGCGGGTCTCGACACCGCCGACATGGTGCTGAACATCGGGCCGCAGCATCCGTCGACCCACGGCGTACTCCGGCTCAAGCTGGTGCTCGACGGCGAGCGGGTGATCTCCTGCGAGCCGATCGTCGGCTACATGCACCGGGGCGCGGAGAAGCTCTTCGAGGTACGCGACTACCGGCAGATCATCGTGCTCGCCAACCGGCACGACTGGCTGTCGGCGTTCTCCAACGAACTCGGCGTGGTGCTCGCGGTCGAGCGGATGATGGGGATGGAGGTGCCGGAGCGGGCCGTCTGGCTGCGTACCGCCCTGGCCGAGCTGAACCGGGTGCTCAACCATCTGATGTTCCTCGGCTCCTATCCGCTGGAGATCGGCGCCATCACCCCGATGTTCTACGCGTTCCGGGAACGCGAGACCCTCCAGGCGGTGATGGAGGAGGTCTCCGGCGGCCGGATGCACTACATGTTCAACCGGGTCGGCGGGCTCAAGGAGGAGGTGCCGGCCGGCTGGACCCGGCGGGCCCGGGCGGCGATCGGCGAGGTACGCCGCCGCCTGCCGGACCTGGACAACCTGATCCGGCGCAACGACATCTTCCTGGCCCGTACCGTCGGGGTCGGGGTGCTCTCCGCCGCCGACGCGGCCGCGTACGGCGCCTCCGGCCCGGTCGCCCGGGCCTCCGGACTCGACCTCGACCTGCGCCGCGACGAGCCGTACCTGGCGTACGGGTCGCTGGAGGTGCCGGTGGTCACCCGGAGCGCCGGTGACTGCCACTCCCGGTTCGAGGTCCTGCTCGACCAGGTGTACGTCTCACTCGACCTCGCGGAACGCTGCCTGGACCAGGTCGACCGGATCAGCGGTCCGGTGAACGTGCGGCTGCCCAAGGTGGTGAAGGCCCCGGAGGGGCACACCTACGCCTGGACCGAGAACCCGCTCGGGATCAACGGCTACTACCTGGTGTCCCGGGGCGACAAGACCCCGTGGCGGATGAAGCTGCGCACCGCCTCGTACGCCAACGTCCAGGCCCTGGCCACGCTGCTCCCCGGCTGCCTGGTGCCGGACCTGATCGCGATCCTCGGCTCGATGTTCTTCGTCGTCGGGGACATCGACAAATAGCGCCGCCAGGTGCCTGCCGACGAGTAGCCGCGGACAACCGACCGCGGATCGGTGGCGCGAACGGATAGGCCCGGACAGGGTGGCGCGGGGCCGGTGGTCAGCGCCAGTCGCCGTCGGCGGGGTAGCCGCCGTACTCCGACCGCCGGGTGCCGCCGGCCCGGGGCGACTCGTCCAGCGGCGGGTAGCCGTACTCCTCGTCCTCCCGGTGCCGCCGCCCCCGCCGGGCCGGCTCCGGCTCCGGCTCCTGCCGGGGCGGACCCCAGACGGAGGCCGGGTCCACACCTCCGGCGGGCAGCGCCGGAGCACCGCCGGACGGCTCCCAGTCCCGGCCGTCGCCCGGGTCGCCGCCACCGCCGCGTCGGGCAGCGTCGCCGCCGGACCAACCGCCGGAGTCGTACTGACCGTCGGACCGCCGGTCGTCGCTCCGGGACTCCGACCACTGGCGGCCGGCCCGCCGGCCCTCGTCCGGCCTCGGCTCCTCCCGGCGCATCTCCGCCCAGCGGTCCTCGACCCGGAGTTCCGTACCCGACTCGTCGGACCGCATCGACGCCCGCCGTTCGCCCATCCGGACCTCCCGGCCCCGGTCGTCGCTGCGTACCGAGGCCCAGCGGTCGCCGGCCCGCAGCTCGGCCCAGTACGAGTCGTCGGCCGGGTCGCCGGTCTCCGGCTCCGGGTCGGCCGCGCGGCCACGCCAGCCGCCGCCGGACCGGGCGTCCCGCCCCTCGTCGGCGGGCTCGGCGGACCGCCGACCCCGCGCCGCCTGCGGGTCGGCCAGGTCCTCGTCGCGCCCGTCCCGCTCGCGACCGCCGCCCCCGTAGCTGCCACCGCCGTACGTACCGCCGCCGTGGCCCCCGCCCTGGTCGCCGGCTCCGTAACCGCGACGCTCACCACCGCCGTAGCCGGCACGATCGTCGCCGCGGCCGTAACCAGCCCCGTCGTCGCCGCCGTGACCGGTCCCACCGTCGCCGCCGGGGCCACGGCGCTCCCCGCCGTAGCCGCCTGCGCCACGCTCGTCGCCACCGCCGTAACCGCCTGCGCCACGCTCGTCACCGCCGTAACCGCCAGCGGACCGGCGCTCATCGGGGCCCCGGCCCGGACCGCCAGCCCGCTCCTCGGCACCGCCGTAGCCGCCCCCGCCGTACGTACCCCCGCCGCCGTAGGTGCCGCCGGCCTGGCCACCGGCGCCGTAGGTGCCGCCGGCCTGGCCACCGGCGCCGTAGGTGCCGTTGCCGTAGCCGCCCGAATGGGCGCCGCCGTAGACGCCGCCGCCGTAGGTCCCGCTGCCGTACGTCCCGCCGCCGTAACCGGCGCCGTGGTCGTCGTCCTCGTGGCCGCCGACGATGGTCTGCCGGGTGGTCACCTGCACGGTCTCGGTGTGCCGGACGATGCCCCGGCCGAGCGGTGGCCCGGACACGCCTCCGGGACTGCCCGGCATTCCCGCCGGCCCGCCCCGATGCGGCCGGGCGCCCTGCGCCCACGAGTGGCCGTACTGCCCGGGCTCACCCGCTGTACCGTCGTCACGGCCGTACCGTCCCCGGCCCGCCCCGGCCCGGCCGCCGTCGGAATGGCCGCTCGCCTGGTAGCTGCCGCCCTGGTAGGCGCCGCCGGACCGGCCGTGGAATTCGCCGGTGTCGCCCTGGTCCGCAGCGTGCG
Source organism: Plantactinospora sp. KLBMP9567 (assembly GCF_033446045.1). Lineage (NCBI taxonomy): Bacteria > Bacillati > Actinomycetota > Actinomycetes > Micromonosporales > Micromonosporaceae > Plantactinospora > Plantactinospora sp. KLBMP9567. The sequence goes on from NZ_JAWQRR010000021.1 coordinate 159,602, forward strand.
CCGGAGCCGAAGCGTGCGCCGGGGCCGCGCCCCCGCCAGCCCGGCGTGGCCCGTCCGGGCGGGAGCCGGAGCCGTCCCGAACCGGTCCGCCCGGCGGCGCCCAGCCCGCCGGGGCCGGCTCCTCCGGCCCCCGGGCGGCCCGGCCCGGATCCGTGGCTGGTGCCCAGCCGCTCTGGCCCGGCTCGGCCGACGCCCGTCCGGCGGGCACGCCGCCGACCACCGCCGCGCCGCCGACCACCGCCGCGCCGCCGACCACCGCCGCGCCGCCGACCACCGCCGCGGCACCGACCGGACCGGTCGTGGCGGCCGGCGCGGCGGAAGCGGAGGTGACCGGCGCCGCCGCGCCGGCCCGGACCGCGTCGAGCTGGCCACGCAACGCTTCGACGTCGCCCCGTACGACCTCCAGCTTCTCACCGAACGCCTTGTGGGTGGCCCGGGCGGCGGTGGCAATGTCGTTGCGCAGCTCACCCCTTAGGTCGTCGAGTTCCTCGATGAGGGTCTCCTCCAGGTCCAGCCGGACACCCTCCGAGTCGCCACGCAACGTGATCGACAGTCCGATGAGTACGACCGCCAGCACGGCGAGCACCGCCGCGATCCGGAGCGGCCCGTTGCCCTGTCCGACCAGGAGTAACAGGGCGGCCAGCGGAGCCAGCCCCACCCCGACCCAGAAGAGGATGGTCAGCAGCGGCCTACGGCGGGTTTCCTCAGGGGCCTCGCGGGCTGACATGGCAGTCGAGCCTACCCACACTTACCGGGGACCGAAATGGCGGCGGCCGGCAAAGCGGGGCCGGTCGACGCCACGTACGGTGACGTCCACCGACCCCTCGGTCAGCTCCGCTCCTCGCGCGGAAGGTTTCGCCCCGCGCCGATGGTCAGCTCGCGGCCAGCGCGCCGTCCGACGAGAAGACCAGCCCGACGCTGATCGTGCCGGTGGTCAGCGCCGACTTGGTCTGCGGGCCACCGGCGTCGAGCGAGTCGAACCGACCCGCGTTGAAGTTGTAGACCTGCACCAGCCCGGCCTGGCACTTCGGCCGCTGGGGGCACTCCGGCGGTCCGCCGAGCACGGTCGCCGAGCCGGAGCACTTCGCCGCCAGCTCGCTGAGCGTCCGCACGCCGTACTTGTCGGCGAACTCCCGGGTGACCGCGAACGCGTTCTGGTCCTGGGCGGCCGACGGCTTGCCGAAGGTGATGCCGACCTTCTCACCGGCCGCCTTCAGCCCGGTCACCGTCTGGTTGAGATCCGGCGAGGAGATCGGCGGCGGGGTGGCCCCGGACTTCGCGTTCACCTTGTTGTTCAGGAAGTCCGCCATCGTCGCGGCGTACTCCGGAACGACCTGGATGTCGCCCTTCTCCAGCGCCGGCTCGTAGAGCTCGCGGTTGCCGATCTGCTGGACCTTGACCTGGTAGCCGGCGGCGGTGAGGGCGATCCGGTACAGCTCGCCCAGGGTCTGGTTCTCGCTGAAGTTGGCCGCGCCGACCGTGATGTTGCCGGTGCCGCCGGTCGGGATGCCCGCGGTGAGGTTGTTGGCCGAGGCGAACTCCTCGGCGGCCACCTTCGGGGTCTTGCGCTCGACGTCGACCGCCTTGTTCAGGCCGATCAGCTTGCTGGTGTCGAGGCTGTCCGAGACCTTGTCCAGGGCCGCGACCAACTGCGGCTGGGCCGCCTTGCTGTTGATCGCCGGAATGATGTTGTCGGTGTTCTGGAGCTTCTTGTCGTCGTCGAGCACGACCAGGCTCGACCCGGCCACCGGTGCGCAACCGGCGCCCTGCGCCCCGGTGGCCGGGGCCTGGGTGCCGGAGGAGCCGGCCCCACCGCAGCCGGCGAGAAAACCGGCCGCGACGACGGCACCGACGGCGCCGACTGCCAGACGTGAACGTGTACGCATGAAAACGCCCGCCTCCTGTGTCCCGGCGCGGCCCGGGGTGGGCCGGCCGCGTGTCCGACGGGCGACGTGTCAGGACGGTCGCCCGCGACCTCTCACGAAACATCCTCTCGTCAGGTACGACAATCTGCGGCGCGCTTCGTCACCGGATCGTCACGCAAAGAGGCACGATTCGCGCAGAGGTGACCACTGTGTGTGACAGTCACGCGTGCGGGGCGGCCGGATCGGGCCAGCGGCAGGTGATTGAACCCACACCCGCCGAGCGGTCAGGAGCCGGTGATCGCCGCCGCTGCCCGCTGGTCGGCCCGCCGGTTGATCCGGCGTCGGGCGCGGCGCAGCGGCCGAGGCGTGACCAGCCGTTCCACCAGCGCGAAGACCAGCTCGACCAGCAGCGCGAGCAGGGCGACGAGCAGCCCGCCGGCCAGGATCTGACCCCCGCCGACCGAGATGCCCAGCCCGAACCCGGCGCTGATGATCTGGCCCAGCCCACCCCCGTTCACGAAGGAGGCGAGCGCAGCGGTCGCCACCACCTGCACGGCGGCGGTACGGAACCCGGCCGCGAGGTAGGGCACCGCGAGCGGCAGCTCCACCCGGCGCAGCAACTGCCCGCCGGAGAGCCCCATCCCGCGTGCGGCGTCCCGCACCTCCGGATCGACCTGCCGGATCCCGGTGTACGCGTTCGCCAGCAGCGGCGGCACCGCGAAGACCGCCAACGCGATGATCACCGGCGGCTTGCCGAAGCGGAGCGCGGTCAGCGGCAGGATGGTCAGCAGCGCGATGGTCGGGATGGCCAGCGTGACGTTGGAGACCAGCACCACGATGCCACCGCCCCGGCCGGTGTGTCCGAGAAAGAGCCCGAGCGGCCAGGCGACCAGGCAGCCGAGCGCGACGGCGGCGGCGGAGATGCCCAGATGCTCGACCAGCCGGTCGAGCACACCACCGGGGTTGGTCCAGTTCAGCGGGTCGTTGAGCCAGACGACGGCCTGCTCGATCGGATTCATCCCCACCCCCCTCCGGTTCGCGACTGCGGGGCTCGCAACACCGGCTCACTCCTCGCGCTCACCCCTGCCCCCCTCCGGTTCGCGACTGCGGGGCTCGCAACACCGGCTCACTCCTCGCGCTCACCCCGCCGCTCCCCGACGTCGTGCCCACGGGGTGAGCAGCCGACCGAGGCCGGCGAGGACCAGATCCAGCACCAGGGCCAGAAGTACGCAGAGTAGCGTTCCGGTCATGATCTCGGCCTTGAATAAGTTGTTCCGGAACCCGCCGAGGATGAGCTGTCCGAGCCCGCCATGCCCGACCAGTACCCCGACGGTGACCAGCGCCACCGTGGAGACGGTCGCCAGGCGCAGGCCGGTGAAGATGCCCGGCAACGCCAGCGGAAGATCGATCCGGAGCAGTCGGGCGAACCGGCCGTACCCCATGCCCTGGGCCGCGTCCCGGACCTCCTCCGGCACCTGGTTCAGGGCGGCGAGCGCGTTTCGGATGATCAGCAGCAGGGCGTAGAGGACCAGCCCGAGCAGCACCGTCGCCGTCCCCGTCCCGAGGTACGGTGCGACGAAGGCGAAGAGCGCCAGCGACGGGATCGTGTACAGCACACCGGAGAGTGCGAGAATCGGGCCGGTGAGCGGCCGGAACCAGTACGCCAGCACGGCGAGCGGGATCGCCACCAGGGCGGCGATCAGCACGGCCTGGGCGGTGAGGGAGGCGTGCTCCCGCAGTGCGGCGAGGATCGTCTCCGAATTGCCCTGCACATAGTCCCAGGAGAACCACGGATTACCCGGGTCAGCCCGGTCGATCACCCGGAAGGACATACGTGGACGTTACCCCGGAGGCCGGCTCCACCGGGCCCGCCGGCACCACGGGTGCCGCCGCGATAACCCTCGACCAGGTACGCAAGCAGTATCCCGACGGCACGGTGGCGGTCGGCGAGCTGAGTCTGGAGGTCAAGGCCGGCGAGTTGGTCGTGCTGATCGGGCCGTCCGGCTGCGGCAAGTCGACCGTGCTCCGCATGATCAACCGGCTGATCGAGCCGACCTCCGGGCGGATCCTGCTCGGCGACGAGGACGTCACCCGGGCCGATCCGGTGCGGCTCCGGCGGCGGATCGGCTACGTGATCCAGAACGTCGGGCTCTTCCCGCACCAGACCATCACCACGAATGTCGGCACCGTGCCGAGACTACTCGGCTGGCCGAAGGCCCGGATCGCGCAACGCGCCGCGGAACTGCTGGACCTGGTCGGTCTCGACCCGGCCACCTTCGGCCCGCGCTATCCGCACGAGCTCTCCGGTGGCCAGCGGCAGCGGGTCGGGGTGGCCCGGGCCCTGGCCGCCGATCCGGTGGTGCTGCTGATGGACGAGCCGTTCTCCGCCGTCGACCCGATCGCGCGGGCCCGGCTCCAGGAAGAGTTCCTGCGGCTCCAGGCGGAGGTACGCAAGACGATCGTGCTGGTCACCCACGACCTGGACGAGGCGGTCCGGCTCGGTGACCGGATCGTGGTGCTCTCCCAGGGCGGCAGGCTGGAGCAGTACGCCAACCCGTCGACGATGCTCGGCGAGCCCGCCTCGGCCTTCGTCCGGGAGTTCGTCGGGACCGACCGGGCGATCCGGCGCCTCGCGGTCACCCCGGTCACCCAGGACCTGCTGCGTCCGCTGCCGGTCGACCCGGCCGCCACCGCCGGGCTGCCGACCGTGCCACTCGGGTCGTCGCTCTACGACGCGCTGGCGGTGCTGCTGCGGACCAACTCGGACGACGCCCGGGTGACCGACGAGCGCGGCGAGCCGGTCGGCACGGTGAGCCGGCACCAGATCCTCAGCATCGACTACCCGGCCGACCCGGTCGGCGGATAGCCGCGCCGCGGCGCCCCGCGCGGATGGCTCGGCCCGGCCCACCTCTGCACGGCGGCGGGCAGGCCGACATCGCCCGCCGAGGGCATCCCCGGTCGACCGGCGCGCACACCACCGGCATCGCCAACACGCGGCACGACACCCGGAGTGAGCCGGTCACGGGAGGGAGCGAACGGTCACTCCGGGCGCCGTCGAGCGGGGCCGTTCGCCCGCTCGGGGAGGGGCCTAGGTCGTGCCCGGGTACTGCCGCGAACTCAGTGCCGGCCGCGCCAGCCGCCCAGGGTGGCCAGGCCGATGATCCAGCCGACGAAGAAGCCGTACGCGGCACCACTGCCGGCGGCCTGGAATGCGCCCAGCAGTGACGGGTTGCTGCCGATCAGCGTGGCGAACAGCGCCGCGAACGCACCGGCGAAGACGTACGCCGACCAGCCCGCGAGGAACTGGCTGAGGGTGCCCCGGGCCCGGGCCAGTTGCGAGCCGGGCAGCAGGTAGAGGAAGACCCAGGTGAGCACCACCACCAGGATGGCCTTGAGATCGGCGGCGATGACGTTCTGGACCGTCTCGTCCGAGTCGAACCGCCAGGCCGGCCAGGCGAGCAGCCGGAGAAACCAGCCACCCGCCGTGGCGGGGTCGGTCTCGTCCCGGGCCCAGTCGGCGTACCAGGGGCCGCCGAAGACCAGGACCAGCACGAGTGCGGCGAGCGTACCCGCACCCGTGGCCGTCTTGTACCTGTTGCTGAGAGCCATGCCGGGGGTAGTTCCCAGCGGAATCTGATCGCGAAACCCGGTGCCGGATTTCCCGGAATGCGCTTTACTTCAACCCGATGCACGCCATTGGCGTACCGATAGCGCGATTTACCGGACTCGTTCCGGCCGGCGGATCCGCCCGGCCGGCATCCCGGTCAGTGCTTCTGTAGATAGTCGATGAACGCGGCCCGGAGCAGCGGCGCGGTCTCCTCGTAGCCGTGACCGGTGAACTCCCGCCAGAGCGCGACCGCCTCGTCCACGGTCGGTCCGGCCGCGTTCGGCGAGCCGTCCAGCGCCGCCGCCTCGTCCGCGTTCGGCAGGTGCCGGATCACCGACCAGAAGAAGCCGATGTCCCGCCGTTCCCGGGCCAGCGCGAAGGCCCGCTCGCGCAACTCCTCCGTGGACAGCGCGTCCAGGTCGGCAAAGGTCGGCGTGGTGCGAGACTCGGGACCGGATTCCGTCATAACGCCGAGCCTATCCGCCCGAACCGCCGCAAGCCGCACCGCCCGCCCCGGCCGGACCACCGGTCCGGAGCGTCCCAGCGGTCAGTCGGACGACGGCTCCCGACCGGCAGCCGGCCGGGTCACCGGTCCGGAGCGTCCCAGCGGTCGCCGCCCCAGCGGTCGGTCGGCTGGCCGGGCAGCGAGGAGGTCCACGGCTCCGGCGGCTGGGCCTGGGTGGTGTCCCAGCTCGTCCTCGCCGGCTCCTCCACCCAGTCGCGCTCCCGCTCGGCGTGTGCCCGGGGGCGGCCGTTCGCCTCGATCAGCCGGGTCACCACCAGACCGGCGGCCACCAGCACGGCGGCGAGGGCGGTCGGCGCGATGTCCAGGTTGCGCTCGTCGGCGTACCGGATGAACAGGGCCAGCGCGACGGTCGCGAGCAGCCCGCCGGCGATCCCGCCCCGCCGCCCGAAGGCACTGGCACCGCCGAGCAGCGCGGCACCCATGGCCAGACCGGTCCACTCGATGCCGGTGGTCGGCGCCACCGGCCCGGTACCGCCGGCCGCGAGCAGCATCCCCGCGGCGGCCGCGAAGACGGTCGACAGCACCAGACCGAGCGTGACGACGACTCCGGCGCCCCCGCCCCGGCGCAGCGCCGGGTCGCCCACCGGCCGGAACCGGCCGACGGCCCGGCGTACCGTCTTGACGGTGCCGAAGAGACCGGCCAGCACGGCGACGGCGGCGAAGCCGGCGAAGAGGTAGACCGCGTGCTGGGTCGGGTCGTACTCGCCCTGCACGTCGACCGGGGCGCTCCGCCGCTCGATGAAGACGATCACCGCGAGTCCGGCGGCGAGGCTGGCCGCCCAGCCCGGCACGTGGAAGCCCACCACCAGTACGGCGATCACCAGCCCGACGGCCACCCCGGCGACCAGCGCCGGCAGCATCGTCTGGACGACACCCCGGTCGGAGTTCTCCGCGAAGTGCAGCGCGGTGGCGACCGCGACCGGACCCAGCGCGAGGTTGGGCGCGGCGATCCGCAGGGTCAGCCCGGCGCCGAGGGTGAGCAGCCCGATCGCGGTACCGAAGACCAGCAGGCTCTCCCGCTGTGCGCCACGGAGCAGGTCGGGATAGTCGCGGTTGCACAGAAAGAGCAGCGCCGCCACCACGACCAGCAGCACCAGCTCCCACAGCAGGTGCACGGCGATCCGGTCCCGGCCGGGCTCGCCGTGCGCGGGATCGTCGAAGACGTTCTCCAACGCGGCCGGCGAGACGTTCCGCCGCCGGGTCGGCTCGACCGGCTCCGGGTCGGCCCCGACACCGGGCTCACCACCCATGAACCGTCCGGTCAGCGGGCTGGATGACGTACGGGTGTCGGCGTCGTATCCGGGGTCACCGCCGTACCGGGGATCCTCCCGCTCGCTGGTACCCACCGGATCCGTTCCGGGGTCCCGTCGCCGATAGATCGAATCGTCGTACGCCATTTGCGCGCGCCTCCTGTTCCGTCCCGCCGAACAGGCTCCGACCCGGGGCGGCGTCCGGGACCGGAGCGGTCGGACTGGGCCTGATCCAGCGAAGCGGACGGATCTGGCCCGGTCGGAGGCACCGTACCCGCGCGCACGCCCGGCCGTCACCCCCGGTGCGCGTCGATTCGGTGCGCGACCTGCTCAGCGCTCGTCGCGCCGACCCAGATCATCACTCTGCGAATCTTGATCATCACGATCGGGCACCCGGCAGGAGCGCTCCAACCAGAGCGCCGCGCCGACCAGGGCGAGCGACGCGCCCAGTCCCGCACTGGCCGCCGGTACGTCGTTGGCGGCTGCCCGGGTCCGCTCGATCAGCAGCCAGACGTCCAGCCCGGCGTAGAAGCCGGCGAAGATCGCCCCGGCCAGCGCCGACGCCTTGGCCAGTACGACGAACCGGGCCACCGCCAGCGGGTCGACCGGATCCCGGCCGGGCTTGCGCTCGATCCGGGCCCTGGTGTTCGCGGCGGCGTACCCCTCCAGGGCGGCGAGCGCGAGCAGGGTGACGATGGGCAGCCAGGGCAGCGGCGGAATGTGGCTGTAGAAGCTGCTGACCAGCAACCAGGCCAGGGCCGCCGAGGCGAGTCCGGCCACCACCAGGGAGGCGGGTCTGGTCGGACCCATCCGCCCGGGTTCGGGGGCCGGGCCGCGCGTCGGGGGTCTGCGCTCGGTCACAACTCTTCCTCACTCCGCTCGTCGGCACCGGAACCCGCAGGTCGGCGGACCGTCCGGTCCGCACCGCGGCCACCGTCAATCCGACTCTATCCGCAGATCCGGACGGGGGCGCACGTCCAGCACGTCGGTGGCGACCGGCTCGGTCGACATCAGGTCGGTCAGCCAGCCGTGGCCGGGCAGCCGCCCGTACGGCTGGATGTCGATCCACGGCCGGAGCACGAACGCCCGCAGGTGGGCCCGGGGGTGCGGCAGGGTCAGCTCCGGGTCGTCGCTGCGCACCGGCTCGTCGTCGGCCGACCAGACCGCGATCACGTCCACGTCGAGGCTGCGCGGCCCGAACCGGCGCTCCGGGTCACGGACCCGTCCGGCGGCCGTCTCGGCGGCCCGGGCCCGGTCCAACCAGTCGCGCGGGCCGGCCGCGTCGTCCGCGACCAGCAGGACGGCGTTCAGGTACGCCGGCTGGTCCGGGTCGCCCCACGGCGGCGTCTCGTAGACCCCGGAGGCCACCAGGAGTACGTCGCGCAGCCCGGTCACCGCCGTGCGCAGGTGTCCGAGCCGGTCGCCGAGGTTGCTGCCGAGCGAGAGCAGGGCCCGGGTCATGTCCACCTCCGCCGGGTCACGGTCACCGCCACGTCGGCGAAGTCGTGCGGGATCGGCGCCTGCGGCTTGTGCACGGTGACCGAGGTGACCAGTACCCGTGGATCGGCGAGACAGGCGGCGGCGAGCCGCTCGGCCAGCGTCTCGATCAGGTTGACCGGCTCGCCGGTCACGATCGCGACCAGCCGCCCGGCGAGTTCGCCGTAGTGCACGGTGTCGGCCACGTCGTCGGAGCGGCCCGCCATCGTGAGGTCGAGTTCCAGCACCACGTCGACGACGAAGTCCTGCCCCTGGGCGCGCTCGAAGTCGTAGACGCCGTGCCGGCCACGCGCCCGCAACCCGGTCAGCACGATCCGGTCGGTCCCCGGCCCGAGTGGCCCGGCGGGCTCGCCCGGCCGACCGCCCTCGCCGGCTGGCCCGGTCATCGGGCCACCTCCCCGGTCGCCAGCCGGGGCCGGCCACTGGCGGCCCAGACCGCGAGCGCGTCCACGGTCTCCCGCACGTCGTGTACCCGTACCCCCCAGGCACCGGCCGCGACCGCCAGCACGCTGGTGGCGACCGTGGCGGCGGTACGCCCATCGGTCGGCCGTGGCGTGCCGTCCGGCTCGGCCAGCAGCGTGCCCAGGTACGACTTGCGGCTGGCTCCGAAGAGCAGCGGATAGCCGAGCGCCAGCAGCTCCGGCAGCCGGGCGGTGAGCTGCCAGTTGTCGGCCGGCCGCTTGGCGAAGCCGAGACCCGGGTCGATCACGATGCGGTCGGCGGCGACCCCGGCGGCGAGGGCGTCCTCGATTCGCTGCGCGAGCTCGGCCCGTACGTCGGTGACCACGTCGGTGTAGTGGGCGAGTTCCTGCATCCGCTTGGCGTGCGCGCGCCAGTGCATCAGGATCCACGGGCAGCCCGCCTCGGCGACCACCTTGGCCATGTCCGGGTCGGCGAGTCCACCGGAGACGTCGTTGACCACGGTTGCGCCGGCGGCCAGCGCGGCGGCGGCGACACCGGCCCGGTAGGTGTCGACACTCATCGGTACTCCCCGGGCGGCGAGTTCCCGGATGACCGGCAGCACCCGGGCGGCCTCGGTCTCCGCGTCGACCCGCTCCGCGCCGGGCCGGGTGGACTCGCCGCCCACGTCGACGAGCTGGGCACCCTCGGCGTGCATCTGCGCCCCGTGCCGTACCGCGGCGTCGAGGTCGGCGTAGCGGCCGCCGTCGGAGAAGGAGTCGGGCGTGACGTTGAGGACGCCCATCACCACCGGCCGGGACGAGCGGAGCAGCCCGCCGTCGCCCGGCGAACCACCGCCGGTCGCGGCGGTGCCCTCGACTGACTCGGTCACGGCTTCGACGCTACCCACCTGCCCGGTCGCCACCCCGGTCGCCCCCGGGGTCGCGCCGCTTCCGTGAAGATGCCCCTGCGACCCGGCGCGCAGGCCGCTCCTGCCCGGAAGCAGCCCGATCTCGGTCGGATCCGGGGACGGCGGGCCAGCCCGATCTCGGTCGGATCCGGGGACGGCGGGCCAGCCCGATCTCGCTCGGATCCGGGGACGGCGGGCACGTGAAAACCGCCCGGTCGGGACGGATCGGTGGCACTCGGCGCCGCTTGTTCCAAACAGGCACGCGCCGTACGCTCGCATCAGCCAGATGCCAGAACTTAAGAGATGGGCCGAATTAGGACAAAGATGCCCACAAACCATCACCCTTCGCGGTGATTGCGGGACGCAGGGTCGATCAACACCCCACGACCGACCCGGTTGACCGGGCTTGACAGCAGTGCGGAGGCGAGGCGTCGCCGCACCCGGGGAGGATTCCGATGTTCGCCATGGAGCTGGTGGAGACGGCATGGCCGACTGCCACGCACGCGCTCCACACCCTCGCGTCCGTGACGGCGGCCGAACCCGAGGGCAATATCAACACCAAAGGGATCGTCAATTTCTTCGCCAGCAACATCGCGCCCATCCTGCTCGCCGTACTCGGCGTGATCTTCATCGGTCGGGCCAGCAAGGGCGAGGTCTCCAAGGTGCTGACCAGCTCGGCGATCGCGCTGCTCGGCCTGGCCTTCATCGCCGGGGCGGCGACGCTGTTCTTCGTCGGCGAGAACCTGATCAACCTGATCTTCGAATAGACCGCGGAGCACGAGATGCGGCTGCGCACCGACGACGACATCTACCGGGCCCGTCTGGTCTATCTGGGGCCGCCCGGCTACACACTGCCCATCCACCTGCCTTACACGCAGTACGGGCTGTTCATGTTGCTGGTGCCGCTGTTCATGTTCATTCATTGGCTCTTCACGCTCAAGGTCGAGCTGATCCCCGCCTGGGAGATCGCGCTCGCGATCGTCAGCACCTCGTTCGTCTTCCGGTACGTCGACCCCGACCGTCCCGCCCGGATGGTCATCCGGACGGCACTGACCGACTGGCGACGCACCCGCGAACCGGCGACAGAGCAGCGCGACCCCCGACTGGTCGCGACCCGTATCCGGATCCGGGAGCAGTTGACATGACCGAGCGCAGCGAGGTGACGGCGTGACCGAGCGAACCAGACTCCTCTGCCGCTTCCCGGTGGAACCCGTCGGGCTGGGCGAGGCGGCGGCATGACCCGCCCCTCCCGGCCGGGCTCGTCGCACCCGGCAGGTCGCCCGGCCGACAACCCCGGTAACGGTACGCAATCCTCCAGCTACCCGCCGTCCGAGCTGGCCGAGGAGATCGAGTACGACGCCGCGCTGCTCAGCAACACCGGGCACGGCGGGGTCGGGGTCTTCCAGGCACCGCAGCCACCGGCCCGGAACCGCCCGGCCCGGCCCGCCGCCGCGCCGCCGGCCCGGTCACCGGCCCCGGTCGAACACCCGGACATCGACTCCCCCTTCCTCGACCTCTTCGGCGGCCCGGTCCAGCCCTCGTCGCCGGCCGCCCCGGCGCCCCGCCCCGCACCTCGCCCGCCCGCACCGCAGCCACGCGGAGGCTGGGGCGAGGATCCGGACGCCGCCGTCGGCCTGCCTGCCTGGCAGCCGGACGACCTCCCGGCGGGCGCCACCGGCCGGCCGGAGGCCGCATCCGGACAGCCCACCGCCCGGCACGCCCCGCCGGCCGCCGCGCCGGCCCGGCCGGTGCACGACGACATCACCGGCACCCGGGCCGACGGCAGCCTCCGGCCGGTGGAACCGGTCCGCCCCGACCCTGATCCGCCCGGTGGCGCCGGCTGGCCGGCCGAACCGGCGCCCCCCCGCGCCGTCCCGGGTGGCACCGCCGGCGCGCAGGCCGAGGCGTACCCGGGGCGGCCGAGCCCGGCCCCGCAGCAGCGCGGCGGCGAGCACTCCGGTGCGCTGCCGATCGTCCGCGAGCCCGCCGAGCAGCCGGCTCGCCGAGCAGCCAGGCCGGCGGACCGGGACCCGGGTCCGGTCACCCCGAAGCAGCGGCGGAGCACGCCGAAGCCGGCCCGACCGCAACCGCTGACCAAACCCCAACGGGTACGCGCACCGAAGCTCCGCTTCGGCGACCGGGATCCCGCCGTCGAGCTGGCGATCACCGAGATCGCCGGTCACCTGACCTTCACCCCGAACACCGTTACCGCCTGGTACTGGCTGCCGGAGGTGCGCTGGGCGTTCCGGCCGGACGCCGAACGGGAGGCGCTACTCTCGGCCATCTCCGAGCAGTACGCCGGCCTCGCCGGCTTCCGGCTGCACCTGCGCCGGACCACCCGGCCGTTCCCGGCCGACGAGTGGGCCCGGACGATCGACCAGCACACCCCGCAGCCGCTGGCCACCGTGGCCGGCGCGCCGAGCTGGTCGGACCACCTGGTCGCCGCCCAGCGGCACCTGCTCTCGGTCAACCACGCCGAGGGGCAGACCTATCTCGGCGTCACCTTCGCCCGCCGGTCGCTCGGCAACTCGCTGGCCGAGCGGATCCTCCGGACCTTCGGCCGGGGCGTCGCCGACGGCGAGCGGCGCAAGCTGGGCCGGACCGTCGAGCAGTTCGACGAGGTACTCGGCGCGTTCGGCATGCGCGGGCGGCAGGTCAGCGCCGAGGAGCTGGAGTGGCTGATGTACCGCTCCGTGGCGCTCTGCATGGCCCCGCCCGGCCAGCTCTCGCCGGTCACCAACGGCCGCTGGGAACGCGGTGACCTGCTCGCCCTGACCGAGCAGGTGGAGCGCTACCGCACCCCGTACGGGTCGACGGTGAAGCTGGTCAACCGGGTGACCGGGGAGGAGCGGCACGTCGCCGTACTCGCGGTGGGCCGGATGGAGCCGCTGGAGATCCCGGAGCGGCACGAGCCGTGGCTGCACTTCCACGAGCGGCTGCCCTGGCCGATGGAGCTCTCCACCCGGGTCGACATCCTCGGTCCCGGCGACTCATTCCGCAACCTCGAACACCGGCTGCGGATGATCCGCTCCCAGCAGCTCGACTACGCCGAGCACGGCATCGACGCCCCGCCCGAGCTGGAGCGGCTGGCCAAGCGGGCCCTGGTGATCGGCGACGAGATGACCACCGGGCTGCCGGTGGACTCGGCCAGGGCGCACGGCTGGCACCGGATCGCGGTCGGCGGACGGACCCGGGAGGAGTGCCTGGAGCGGGCCCGTCGGCTGATCCAGCTCTACTCGCGAGAGCTTCGGATCTCGCTCCAGCATCCGAAGAACCAGGACTGGCTGGCCCGGGAGTTCATTCCCGGCGAACCGATCGCCAACACCGGCTACCTACGCCGGATGCCGGTCAACCTGCTCGCCGCCGCGCTGCCGCAGGCCGCCTCCACCGTCGGCGACCGGCGCGGCGACCTGATCGGGCGGACCGCCGGCACCTGCCGCCGGCCGGTCTTCCTCGACATGCACTTCCCGATGGAGGTACGCGAGCGCTCCGGCCTCGCCGTCTTCGTCGCCGAGCCGGGCGGTGGCAAGTCGACCCTGCTCGGCGCGCTCGGCTATCTGGCCGCCCGGCGCGGGGTGCAGGTGACCCTGCTCGACCCGTCCGGCCCGCTGGCCCGGCTCTGCGCGATGCCGGAGCTGCGTCCCTATTCCCGGGTGTTGAACCTGACCGGCTCCGAGCACGGCACCCTGGCGCCGTACGCGCTGATCCCGACCCCGCTGCGCAGCGAGTTCCCCACCGGCTCGGCCGGTGACCGGGAGTTCCAGATCGCGGTCTCCAACGCCCGAGCCGAGCGGCGGATGCTGGTGCAGGACATCTGCATGATGCTGGTACCCCCGCAGGTGGCCCGGGAGGCGTCCACCGCGACGCTGTTCCGGCACGCCGTACGCCAGGTGCCGGCCGAGGAGACCTCCACGCTGGACGACGTGGTGGCCTGCCTGGCCGGGCTGGAGGACGAGGGCCGGGAGCTGGCCAACCTGCTGCTGGACACCGCCGAGATGCCGCTCGCACTGCTCTTCTTCGGCCGGCCGCCGGAGGGACTGCTCGGCGCCGACGCCACGCTGACCGTGATCACGATGGCCGGGCTCCGGCTTCCCGACCTGAAGATCGAGCGGGAGTACTGGTCGGCCGAGGAGGCGCTGGCGCTGCCGATGCTGCACACCGCGCACCGGCTGGCGGTACGCCGCTGCTACGGCGGCGCGATGTCGTCGCGGAAGCTGGTCGGCCTGGACGAGGCGCACTTCATGGAGGGCTGGCGCTCCGGCCGGTCGTTCCTGGTCCGGCTGGCCCGGGACTCCCGGAAGTGGAACCTCGCCGCGCTGGTCTCCTCGCAGAACCCGAAGGACATCCTCGGGCTGGACGTGCAGAACCTGGTCTCCACCGTCTTCGTCGGACGGATCGCCGAGGACGTCGACATCGCCTCCGAGGCGCTGCGGCTGCTCCGGGTGCCGGTCAACGACGGTTACGAGGCGACCCTGGCGTCACTGTCGAACGTGGACTCCTCTTCGGCGGACCGGCTCGGTTTCCGGGAGTTCGTGATGCGCGACGTCGACGGCCGGGTGCAGAAGGTACGCGTCGACGTCTCGTACGTGCCCGGCCTGCTCGACCACCTGGACACCACCCCGGTCACGGCGAAGGCCGCCGCGACCAACCTGCCCTCCCCCGTCGCGGACCTGGAGGCTTGACCGATGAACCGTTTCCAACCGCCGTTCGCGGTCCGCGGTGGCCGCCGGCGCCCCGCCGTCGGAGTTGGAAAGGGTTCGACGAGGACCGGCGCCCGCCTCGCCGCCCTGCTGCTCGCGATCGGGGTGCTGGCGACCGCGACGCTGGTATGGCCGGTGCTCGGCGGCGCCGCGCCCGCCTCCGCCGCGCCGGTCCCGAGCCGGGCCAAGGTCGCGCTCTGCACCACTGCCGAGTGGGAGGCGAACTTCCGGGACTGCGTCGAGCGGCTCGCCGACGTCGGGCAGAACATCCGCGACTGCGTGAAGGCGCCCACCCCGAGCACCCCGGACCAGGGGCTGGGCGGCTGGTTCGCCACCCGGCCGGAGGCGAGCGGCAAGCCGGGTGTCAAAGGCATGTACACCGAGTACGGCAACGCCGGCTACAGCTACGAGACGTACGACGACACCGGCGGCTGCGCCTCGGACGTGATCGATCCGGGCAGCAAGGTGTTCAACAAGATCGCGGACGGCGAGATCCGGATCGCCGCCGCGATCATCGGCGCCTCGAACGCGCTGCGCGAGCGGGCCTGGGATCCGAGCACCATGTGGGACTGGGCCGATCCGCTGGTCGAGCAGGCCACCAAGGCGGTCTACGAGCGGGTCTTCAGCGTCTTCGGCATCATCACCCTCTGCGTGGTCGGCGTCTATCTGCTCTGGCGCTCCCGGCAGTCCGACATGAGCAACGCGATGACCACCGCCGGCTGGGCGGTGCTGGTGATGGTCGCGGTGACCGCGATCGCCGCCTGGCCGGTCCGGTCCGCCAACGTCGCCGACGGCACCCTGGTCACCACCCTGAACGTGGTGCACGAGGCGGTCGGCCCCCGGGACAAGAGCATCCCGGCCGACCGGTGCGGATCGCTCAGTCCCGCCGCCTGCAAGGACAACCGGCCGCCGGCGCTGCGGGCTGGCGACACCGCGACCGAGACCATGCTCTACCGCAACTGGCTGCGCGGCGCGCTCGGCTCCTCGGACAGCGAGACGGCCCGCAAGTACGGTCGGGCGCTCTACGACGCCAAGGCGTTCACCTGGGAGGAGGCCGCCCGGATCGCCGCCAACCCGGGCACCCGGGCAGCCGCTGTCGAGGCCAAGCAGGAACAGTGGATGAAGGTCGCCGAGCAGATCCATCAGGAGGACCCGGAGGCGTACGAGTACCTGCGCGGCGCCCGCGACTCGGATCGGATCGGCGCCGGGCTGATCGCCATCCTCGCCGCGATCCTCTTCGCGATGTTCGACCTGACCGCGTCGCTGCTGGTGCTGCTCGGTTTCCTGCTCTTCCGGTGGGCGGTGATCGCCGCCCCGGTGCTCGGCACGGTCGGGCTGCTCCGCCCGGCCAGTGCCGGGCTGCGCCGGCTGGGCAACGCTGTGGTGGCCGCCGTGTTCAACATCGCCATTTTCGGCACCGGCGCGGCGATCTATCTCTTCGCCGTCGACCTGGTGATGAGTACCCCCACCATTCCCGGCTGGCTCCAGGTGGTGCTGGTCTGGCTCTGCGGTGTGGTGGGCTGGCTGCTGCTGCGGCCGTACCGCCGGATCACCCAGCTCGGCGGCAAGGACAGCAGCGAGGTGATCGGATCGGCCAGCTCGTGGCACCGCCGGTTCTTCCGGGACGTCCGGTCGGCGTCCCGGCTGGAGAACGACTCGGACGACCGCACCGACGTCCGGGGCAAGGACCGCAGCGTGGTGATCCGGCAAACCAACCTACGCCCGGAGGCCCGGCACGAGGACCCGGCGCAGAGTGCCGTCGGCAGCCGCTCGGAGACCAGCACCGACCGGGGTACCGATCCGCCCGACACGCCCCCGGCTGGCGGGTCCGGTTCGCGACCGGGCCGGGGACGGCCGTCCCGGCGCCGGCCTGCGGAGTGGACCGAGCCCGACGTACCGGTGGAGAACCCCTCCTACGTGATCTACCGCCCCGATTCCGCACCCGCACCCGCGCCCGACCCGGCCCCCGCGCCGGCGCCCCGGATCCGCTCCGAGGCGAGGTGACCCGATGCGGCGGGCCGTCGAGTTCCTCTTCACCCGGCTCCTCCGGTCCCGGCTCGGGATCGCGGTCGTGATCGCCGTGGTGGTCCTCGGCATCGTCGGCGCGGCCCGGCTGGTCGCCGGGCCCGGCGACGACCGGCCCGGACTGATCGGCGGAACTCCCGGCCCGATCAGCGTCACCGACCCGGAGGCCGGCGACGACGGGCTGACCGTGACCACGGAGCCGTCGCCCCGGACCAGTCCCGGCGCGCCCGAGCCGGCACAGGTGGCCCGGTCGTTCACGACCGCCTGGCTCGACCACCGGGACGTGACCGCCGACGAGTGGCACGAGGGGTTGCGACCGCTCGTCACCGAGAACCTGGCCGAGCAGTTGACCGGCGTCGACCCGGCCACCGTGCCGGCCGACCGGATCACCGGCGAGCTGCTGGTCGTACCCCAGAACGACAGCCTGGTCGAGGCGGTCGTACCGGTGGACTCGGGCGAACTCCGGCTCGGCCTGGTGGCCCTGGAGGGCCGCTGGCGGGTCGACACGGTGGACTGGCAACGGCGCTGAGCGGGCGCGGGGAGGTGGGGTGGGGATGGCCGACCGTGGTCCGGCCCGACGGCCGGTACGCCGGGTCGCGCTGGCGACGGCACTGACCGGGGTACTCGCACTGCTCTGCTGCGTCGGAGGCACCGGTGCGTTCCTGGTGACCATGTTCGCCTCCGAGGAGGAGAACCTGGCGGCGGCCACCTTCGGCTGCGGCAACACCGAGCCGATCAAGATCGAAGGCGAGTTGCCGCTGGTCGGGCCGTACAAGACGAGCCAGATGCGGAACGCGGCGATCATCATCAAGGTCGGCCGGGAGATGGGCCTGCCGCCCCGGGCCTGGGTGATCGCGGTCGCCACCGCGATGCAGGAGTCCGGCCTGACCAACCTCGGTCACCTCGGCGACCGCAACGACCACGACTCGCTCGGGCTCTTCCAGCAGCGACCCAGCACCGGCTGGGGCACCCCGGAGCAGATCCGCAACCCGGAGTACGCGGCCCGGAAGTTCTACGAGAAGTTGAAGACCGTCCGGAACTGGCAGAAGCGCTCCCTCACCCGGGCCGCCCAGGCGGTGCAGGTCAGCGCCTTCCCGGACGCGTACGCCAAGCACGAGCCGCTGGCGACCGAGATCGTGAACGCGTTGACCGGTGGGGCAGCCCGGGCCGCCGGTACCGATCTCGGGCTCGGCTGCGCCGACGGGGCAGACATCGCCGCCTCGGGCTGGACCGCGCCGATCCCCGGTGCGGTCGGCTCCGGATTCCGTACCGCCAGCCGGCCGTCGCACAACGGCGTCGACATCGGCGCGGCGAAGTACACCACCCAGATCAGGGCGGCGGCCGCCGGCCGGGTACTCGTCTCCCGCTGCGACCCGGACCGGCGCGGCCGGTTGAGCTGCAACGTCGACGGCTTCCCAGGCAAGGGCGGCTGCGGCTGGTACGTCGACATCCTGCACGCGGGCAACGTGATCACCCGGTACTGCCATATGGTCAGCAGACCGATGGTTTCGAAGAACGACATGGTGGAGGCCGGGCAGGTGATCGGTCGGGTCGGATCGAGCGGCAACTCCTCGGGGCCGCATCTGCATTTCGAGGTGCACCTGCGCGGTGACCGGAGCAGGCACGGCGCCACCGACCCGGTGCCGTTCATGCGGGACCGGGGCGCACCGCTGACAGATGGCGGCTCTTGATGAGCCGGCGGAGCGACCCGTGAGCCATGATCCACTTCCCGATCCGTTCGCCGGCCAGCCCGACTGGGCTCCGGCGCCGCCCCGACCGATCGTGATCGCCCCCGCCGCGAACCGGGTGGACCTGCGCGGTCGCCGGCTGCTGGTCGGGCTGCCCGGACTCGGCTGGCGGGGCGACCTGCGGGCGGACGAGCGGGTGGTGCAGGGCAGCCGCACCTACGTGCCGGTACTGGCCGAGCACGAGTGGTACAGGGCGGAGGCCGAGCAGGTCGAGGTCTTCGCCCCGCTGGTGCCGGCGGAACGGGTCTGGGTGGAGACCCTCGGCGAGGTATCCGGGTGGGACGCCGGCACCCCGCCGGTCCCCCGACCGGCCCGGCAGGACGTGATCTCCCGGCTGGTGTCGCTGGACGCGCCGACGCACCGGGCACCGGTACCGGTGGTCGAGGCGGACGCGGTCGCCGGCCGCCGAGTGGTCCAGGTCGCCGACGCGATCGAGCGGCGCGACCTGCGCGCCGTCACCGAGGTCTACACCAGCAACGACGGGGACATCTGCGTACGGGTCACCGCCGAACTCGACTGGTATCGCTGGGCGTGGAGCGGCCGGCCGCCGACCACTCTGGAGGTCCCGGTGCACCTGCTCTGGATCGAGTGACCCCGCGAGCCCGGTCAGGTGACCGGGTTGGCCTCGCAGACCCGCCAGCCGTCGTCCTGCTCGGTGCCGAAACGCCACCGCTGGTGCTCGGTCTGCGAGAGGTTGTCCACCAGGTACGAGATCACCAGCTCCACCGAGACCTCGGCGCGCTCCCCCTGGGTGCGTACGTCCAGCGGCCCCCACTTGACCACGAAGGTGATCTGGAACTGCTTCTCCCGGGCGGCCAGGTCGGCGCGCAGCGCCCGCAGCGGGGCGAGGCCGGCGGAGTCGGCGCACTCGAACTGCTCGACCAGTATGTCGTTCTCGTCGACCAGGAAGGCCCGCAGGTAGTTGTCCACCACCACGTCCGGGGCGCTCCGGTCAGGTGCGGTGAACCGGTCGTAGGCGACGTAGGCGAACGCGGCGCCGGCCAGGCAGAAGAGTGCCAGTGCACCACCGACCACCGCCAGTACCAGACCAAGCCGCCGTCGAGGCGGCGCCGGTGGCGGCGCGACCGGCTCGGGAGCGGCCTGTCCGGGCGGGGTCCGTTGGGTGGGTACCCGGGACACCTGGGAATCGGCCGGGGGGTGCACTGATTCCACCCCCTGAGGCTAGCCGCTGGCGCCTCCGTACCCAATGGGCGCGAATTCCAGCTTGGTAACCAAAAGGGAGCAAGCGGTAACTACCCGCTATGTCCGCTATCTGTGCCACGACCATCCCCACAGGTCCGCGAAGTTGCCGCCGCGCTGGGATACCGTCTCAGACCAGGATGAGGGAGTTGGTGCGGTGGACACCTGGAGGGGATCGACCGGGCATGCCGCCACGCTGCGCTGGCGGGCCGCCGCCGGCACAGCGGCCGTACTGCACCGCCGGGCCGCCGCCACCACCGCCGCCGCGGCCACCGCCCTGGAGGCGATCCGGCCGATCCCCGCCGACCAGCGGGAGCAGCACGAACTCGCCGAACGGCTGCGCGCGGCGGCGAGCCAGCTCGCCCCGGGCTGGCTCGGCGCGCCGCTGGACGCCCAGTCCGAGGACGCCCCGCTCGGCGGCCCGGCCCAGCCGGCCTTCGTGCGGATCGGCACCGCCCAGCCGCTGGACGACGCCCGGTTTCCGGTGCTGGTGCCGCTGCTCGGCACCGGCCACCTCACCGTCGACGCGGACAGCCGGGATCCCCGGGTGGCCGGACTACTCCGGTCGGTACTCCTCCGGCTGCTCGCCGCCGCCCCGGCCGGCTCGCTGCTGGTGCGGGGCGTCGATGCCACCGCCGAGGGCCGGCTCTTCGCGCCGTTCGCGCCGCTTGCCGACGCCGGCCTGATGCCGCCGCCGGTCACCGACCGCACCGGCCTGCGGGCCGTGCTGGCCGAGGCCGAGCAGTGGGTACGCCCCACCCGCCCGGCCACCGCCCGCTACAACCGGCACGACCGAACCCTGCTGGTGGTGGTCGGCTCGCTGCCGGAGCTGACCGAGGCGAGCGACCTGGCCCGGATCGGCACGCTGGCCCGGGAGGGTCCCGAGGCGGGGCTGCACCTGATCGTGGCCGGCTGGCCACCGCCGCCGCTGACCGTCCAGACAAGTCAGGCACCGCTCTCCCGATCCACCATGATCGCCATGCGCAACCCGTACGCGCTGGTCGGCGATCCGCCCGGAGCCTCGTTCAGCGCCCCGGTGCCGCACCTGCCGGGCACCGGTCTCAACGCACCGGTCTTCCTCGACGAGTGCCCGCCGGCCCCGCTGCTGGACCGGGTCTGCCGGGACCTGGCCGCGCGGTTCCATGCCGACTACCGGCGTACCCTCGGCGACCTGCTGCCGGAGCCGGCGGACGGATTCTGGACCGAATCCGCGGCCGACGGACTGAGCACCCCGGTCGGGCACGACGGCGACCGGACCGTGCCGCTCGGCTTCGACGAGCGCACCCCGCACTGGCTGGTCGGCGGCCGGGGCGGTGCCGGCAAGAGCGCCTTCCTGGTCAACGTCCTCTACGGGCTCTGCACCCGCTACCACCCCGACGAGTTGGCGCTCTATCTGCTCGACTTCGCCGACGGGACGGCGTTCACCGAGTTCGTGCCGGTGCCGGCGGACGGGTCCGGCGGCACCGGGCCGGGCGGGCCGTGGCTGCCGCACGTCCGGGCCGTCGGGGTGCAGGCCGACCGGGAGTACGGCCTCGCGGTGCTCCGCGAACTCGACGCCGAACTGGACCGCCGTGGCGCGGCGGACCGGTACCCGGCAGCGGTGGGTCCGGATCACCCGGCCGGCGCGGTGCCGGTGCCCGCCCAGCGGTCCGAGGCCGACCGCCGCCCCACCTCCCGGATCCTCTGCGTGCTGGACGAGTACGCGCTGCTGCTGGCCGAGGAGGACGCGATCGGTACCGAGGCGCTGGCCCGGCTGGAGTCGGTGGCCCGGCGGGGGCGGGCGGCGGGCGTACACCTGATCCTGACCGGCCGACCGGCGCCGGCGCTGGCCGCGTTGCGCGCCCGGCGGGACTCGTTCCTCGGACAGTTCCCGGTCCGGGTGGCGCTGCCCGGCGGCGCGGACGTGCTGGAGCCGACGAACGACTCGGCGGCGGGGCTGCCGCTCGGCACGGCGGTGGTGAACACCGCCGGTGGGTTGGGCGGGCCGCGTGGCGCGACCCGGGGGCACGAACGGACGGTCCGGTTTCCCGATCCGCACGCCGACCAGGGGGCGCTCAGTGGGCTCCGGCACCGCCTCTGGGCAGACCGGCCGGCCGGAACACCCGCGCCGGCCGTCTTCACCGGTTACCTGACCCCCTCGCCACCCCGGGTCCCGGTCGACGAGCCGGACCCGGCCGTAGTAGGCGGGCCGGCGGCTGCACCCGTCGGGCTGCTGGTCGACGTTTCACCGCGCCCGGCGGAGCTGCCGCTCGACCGGGCGCCGGGCCGGCACCTCGCGGTCCTCGGGCCGGATCCGGCCGGTGCCGGGGTCGTGGCCGGCGCGGCCCGGAGACTTGCCGCGCGGCATCCCGCCGGCAGCGTCGAGTTCGTGATCGCCGCGCCCGGCCCCGACCCGGCGGCCGACGCGCTCGCCGCCGAGCTGGCCCGGCGACATCCGGTCGGCCGGGTGGACGCCGCCGGGCTGGACGCCGCGCTGGAGCTGGCCGGGCCCGGCTACCTGGTCGTGTTCGGGCTGGACGAGCTGGCAGCGGCCGACCTGCCGGCCGACCGGCTCCGGGCCCTGCTGCGCGACGGCCCGGCCCGGGGCGTACACCTGCTCGGCTGGTGGCGGGCGGTGGGCCCGTTCACCGACCTGGTCGCGGTACCGCCGGCGCCCGAACCGCCCGCGGATCCGGAGCCGGGCAGCGATGCCGGGACGGTCGACGCGGCTCCGTCCGGCATCGACGGGCTGCTCTTCCTCGACGTACCCGAGCCGGAGGTCACCCGGCTGCTCGGTCGGCCGGTTGGGTGGCACCCCCGCGCCGGCCGGGCACTGCTCTACGACCGCCGCACCGACCTGGCCAACCTGGTCGTCCCGTACGGCACACCGGACGGGGAGGGTACGCCGTGAGCGGAGACGCCTGGCAGGACTACCTGGCCGCCGCACAGCGGCTCGACGAGGTACGCCGGTCCGCGGCCACCGCCGCCGCCGAACAGGATCGGGGCGTGCACAGCGCCCGGGAGGAGCTGGCCGGGATACGGGCCCGGCTGGTGCCCCAGCAGTCCCGGCTGCGCGCGTTGGGCGTCGCCGAGGCCGACCTGGTGCCGTCCGAACGGGAGGTGGCGGCGGCCGGTCAGGCGATGGCCGGCGGCCCGCAGGCGGTGCTGGCGGCGCTGCGGGACGCCCGGGCGACCGCGGACGCGGCGGACGCCGCCACCCGGCTGCCCGGGGCCGGCCCGCTGCCCTGGACCCGGGTACTGCTCTACGGCGCACTCGTGACGGCGTTGCTGGGTCTGCTGGCCGTGCTCTGCCTCGCCGGCGTCTACCTGGCCGGGTGGCGCGGCTAGCGGGACGTGCACGCGCCCGCTGCTGTTCGTCGGGCTTCCGCCAAGGGCCGCAGTCGTCACGGAAATCGAACTGCCGGCCGGGGCGACGGGCGCATGCCGCTACCACCGGGACAGGTGTCGACCGGTCGCCGCGTCGCGCGGGGCGGACGGTCAGATGGCGCGGTTGGCGCTCAGGATCAGGGCCATCGCCTCGGCGCGGGACTTGGCGTCCCGTTGCAGCAGTCCGCGTACGGCCGAGGTGATGGTCCTGGCGCCGGCCTTCTGGATGCCGCGCATCGCCATGCACATGTGCTCGCACTCCAGCACCACGATCACGCCGCGCGGCTCCAGCCTGGTCATCAGCAGGTCAGCGATCTGCGAGGTCAGCCGCTCCTGCACCTGCGGCCGGCGGGCGTAGACCTCGACCAGCCGGGCCAGCTTGGAGAGCCCGGTGATCCGGCCGTTCTCGCCCGGGATGTAGCCGATGTGCGCCGAACCCCGGAACGGCAGCAGGTGGTGCTCGCAGAGGCTCATCACGTCGATGTCCCGGACGAGTATGAGTTCCTCGTGGTTGGCCTCGAAGGTGGTGCTGAGCACCTGGGCCGGGTCGACCCGCAGCCCGGCGAAGAGCTCGGCGTACGCCCGGGCCACCCGGGCCGGCGTCTGGCGCAGGCCGTCCCGGTCCGGGTCCTCGCCCACGGCGATCAGGATCTCCCGGACCGCCTTCTCGATCCGGGCCAGGTCGACGGCCTCCTCGACCGGCCCGCCGCCGAGCCTGCCGTTGACCAGCCGGGCGGCCAGGTAGTCCAGCTCGTCGTCGCCGTCCGGCTCGGTGGCGGACGCGGACAGGCCGCCGACGTTTCCGCCGGCGGCCTGATGGTGTGCTGCGCTCAGTGTGGGCCGTCCGAGTTCGGCGTGGTGTTGTTGGTGTTGCCCCCGACGGTCGCCTGCACGCCGTCGGCCTCGGCCTGCGCCTTGAGCTTCTCCTTCTCGGCCGGGGTGAGCACCGGCGGCTCGGTCGACGGCTGCCGCTTGCCGAACCCGTTGTACGGGGCCATCGGCGGCCGCTTGACCACCCGGGCGCAGATCCGCGCCATGTCGGCCGTGGAGAGGGTCTCCTTCTCGATCAGCTCCAGCACGAGGTTGTCCAGGACGTCCCGGTATTCCACCAGGATCTCCCAGGCCTCGTCGTGGGCCAGTTCGATCAGCGACCGCACCTCGGCGTCGATCTCGGCGGCCACCGCGTCGGAGTAGTCCCGCTCGTGGCCCATGTTGCGGCCGAGGAACGGCTCGTCGCCGCTGGTGCCGTACTTGATGGCGCCGAGCTTGCTGCTCATGCCGTACTGGGTGATCATCGCCCGGGCCAACGCGCTGGCCTTCACGATGTCGTCCGCGGCACCAGTGGTCGGCTCGTGGAACACCAGTTCCTCGGAGGCCCGGCCACCCAGGGCGTACGCCAGGGTGTCGATCATCTCGGCGCGGGTCTGGGTGTACTTGTCCTCGGTCGGCAGCACCAGGGTGTGCCCGAGGGAGCGGCTGCGGGAGAGGATCGTGACCTTGTGCACCGGGGCGGAGTGCGGCAGCGCCCAGGCGACCAGGGCGTGCCCGCCCTCGTGGTAGGCCGTGATCTTCTTTTCCTTGTCGCTCATCACCCGGGTCCGGCGCTGCGGGCCGGCGACCACCCGGTCGATCGACTCCTCCAGCGAGTCGTTGGAGATCGCCCGCTTGTCGCTGCGGGCGGTCAGCAGCGCCGACTCGTTGATCACGTTGGCCAGGTCGGCACCGGTGAAGCCCGGGGTACGCCGCGCCACCGCGTCGAGGTCGACGTCGGGCGAGAACGGCTTGCCCTTGGCGTGCACCCGCAGGATCGCCTTGCGGCCCTCCATGTCCGGGGTGTCGACCGCGATCTGCCGGTCGAACCGGCCGGGGCGCAGCAGCGCGGGGTCGAGGATGTCCGGCCGGTTGGTCGCGGCGATCAGGATCACGCCGCCCTTGGTGTCGAAGCCGTCCATCTCGACCAGGAGCTGGTTGAGCGTCTGCTCCCGCTCGTCGTGGCCGCCGCCCATGCCGGCGCCACGGTGCCGGCCGACCGCGTCGATCTCGTCGACGAAGACGATCGCCGGAGCGTTCGCCTTGGCCTGCTCGAAGAGGTCGCGGACCCGGCTGGCGCCGACACCGACGAACATCTCGACGAAGTCGGAGCCGGAGATGGAGTAGAACGGCACCCCGGCCTCGCCGGCCACGGCCCGGGCCAGCAGCGTCTTACCGGTACCGGGCGGGCCGAAGAGGAGCACGCCCTTGGGGATCTTGGCGCCGAGGGCCTGGTATTTCGCCGGGTTCTGCAGGAAATCCTTGATCTCGTGCAGCTCCTCGACGGCCTCCTCCGAGCCCGCGACGTCCGCGAAGGTGGTCTTCGGAGTGTCCTTGGTGATCATCTTGGCCTTGGACTTGCCGAAGTTGAGCACCCGGGAGCCGCCGCCCTGCATCTGCGACATGAAGAGCAGCAGCAGGATCACCAGGATGACGATCGGCAGCAGGTTGACCAGCAACGAGACGAAGAGATTGTCGCCGGAGACCTCGGTGTCGATCGGACCGCTGATCCGGCCGGCCGCCTTGGCGCCGGCCACCGAGTTCCAGACCTCGTCGCCCACCTCGTACGGGAACTGGGCCTGGATCTTGTCCGTATCGGTGTCACCGAACTTGGCCGCACTCTTCAGGTCGAGCTGGAGCGTCTGCTCCTTGTCCTGGAAGATGGCCTTCTCGATGTCGCCCTTGTTGAGCTGGTCGAGCACCACGTTGGTCTCGACCTTGTGATAGCTCGGGCCACCACTGAAGAATGAGCTGAGCGCTATCGCACCGATGATCACCAGGATGATCCAGACCACCGGGCGGCGGAAGAAACGCGTACGTTCCATGCTGTTGTCGGGCGCCGTAACGCCCGGACCCTCCTGATCGACGTCCTGATCGTCCTGGTTGCCTACTGCCGCCACCGGAGCGGCGGGCCGAAGCCGCCCCCTGCGAGCCGGCCTCGACGCCGGGCGCTTGGTACCGCGCCGCGGTCATTCGACGGTACACCGTGAACGCGAGGAGCGAGCCTGCGAGCCCTGGGGTAACAGGTCCGCTTCCGCCCGGTGCCGGGTGACCACGGACCAGTGCCGGACGCCTGGCCCCGTACGGCCCCATCTTTCGGGTCAAACTGGGCAGGAGGCCCGACGCGGGATGCTTCCGCGCCACCACCGCATACCGTAACCGCGTTTCCTGGGAGCGCGCTGTACGTCGACTCGATATTTCGGCGATGACATTCAGGATGGTCAGGGCGTACCGGACAACGATTCGGGTTGACGAACGGACGACCGGGCAGGGATCGGGCGGAACGGGGCCTCGATCAGGACCGGGCGTAGACCTCCGGCTTCAGTACACCGACGTAGGGCACCTCGCGGTAGCGCTCGCCGAAGTCCAGCCCGTAGCCGACCACGAACTCGCTCGGGATGTCGAAGCCGACGTACTTCACCGGCACCGAGACCTTGATCGCGTCCGGCTTGCGGAACAGCGCCACCACCTCGACGCTGGCCGCCGCCCGGGACTCCAGATAGCGCAGCAGCCAGGAGAGGGTGAGCCCGGAGTCGACGATGTCCTCCACCACCACCACGTGCCGGCCGGCGATGTCCCGGTCCAGGTCCTTGCGGATCCGCACGGTGCCGGAGGAGGTGGTGCCCTGCCCGTACGAGGAGAGGGCCATGAACTCCAGTTCGGCCGACGGCCCGTGCCGGCCGAGCGCCCGGGCGAAGTCGGCCATGAACATGATGGCGCCCTTGAGCACGCACACCAGCAGGATTCCGTCCTTGATGCCGGCGTAGTCCGCTGCCACCTGTTTGGCCAGTTCCGCGATCTTTTCCCGAATCTGCTCCTCCGAGATGATCACGTGGTCGATGTCGGCGTCGTACCAGGAGCCCTGAGCCATGCGCCTAGCCTGCCGTACGCCGGTTCGCGCCCGTCGCCGGGGCGGCACCTTCGCACGGTGCCCACCCCGGCTGGCCAGGCGCGGACTCTCCGACACGGTTCGTCAGCCACGGGGCGACGACCGCCAGCCCGCGTTGCTGGGCCGCCAGTCGGCCGAGTCACGGCTGTCGGCGGTGAGTCCCAGCATCGAGGCGAGGAGCAGGACGAGGAAGAAGAGCGGGACGAAGAGTTCCATGGCGGCGCGACCTCCGTTGGCTGCGGCCGGCCCGGGATCTCGGGCCTGGCCAGGTCTTTTGGTTCGCCGCCGGTGCGCACCGGCTGTTACGACTCAAGTCTGCGCCGCCGGGCGCCAACCGGACAGTGGCAGCTTTGCCATGCAGCATCGATTTTCTGCCACTTCTCCGCTAGCATCGATCCATGCTTCGCAACGTGGCCGTGATCGCCCTGGACCCGGTGGCCCCCTTCGAGCTGGGCGTGCTCTGCGAGGTCTTCGGGACCGACCGGGCCGCCGACGGCTTCCCCGGTTACCGCTTCGACGTCTGCACCCACGACGGCAGGCCCGTCCGCACCCGATCCGGCTTCGGGCTGACCCCGAGCGCCGACCTGACCCCGGTCGAGGACGCCGACCTGGTCGCCGTGCCGGCGGTGCACATCATCGGCGCCCCCATCCCGGAGACCGTGCTGGCGGCGCTGCGCCGGGCCGCCGACCGCGGGGCGTACGTGCTGAGTGTCTGCTCGGGCGCGTTCGTGCTGGCCGCCGCCGGCCTGCTGGACGGGCGCGAGTGCACCACCCACTGGAAGTACGCCGACCGGCTCGCCGAGATGTATCCGCTGGCCAAGGTGCGGTGCAACTCGCTCTACGTCCAGGACGGCAACCTGCTCACCGGCGCCGGTACGGCGGCCGGGATCGATGCCTGCCTGCACCTGGTCCGCCAGGAGCACGGCTCGGCGCTCGCCACCAAGCTGGCCCGGCGGATGGTGGTGCCACCGCATCGCGACGGCGGGCAGGCGCAGTACATCGAGGCACCGATCGCGCCCACCCCGGCGGCGCCCACCCTGGAGCCGGTGCTGGGCTGGCTGATCGAGCACCTCGACCGGCCGCTCACCGTCGACGACCTGGCCAACCGGGCGCACATGGCGCCCCGGACGTTCGCCCGGCGGTTCCGGGCCGAGACCGGCACCACACCGCACGACTGGATCACCAACCAGCGGGTGTTGCTGGCCCGGCGGCTGCTGGAGGAGACCGAGCTGAGCATCGAGGCGGTCGCCACCCGGGCCGGCTTCGGCGACGCGGCCACCCTGCGACACCACTTCGGCCGCCGGCTAGGCGCCACCCCACACGCCTACCGCTCGACCTTCCGGGGCCGCCTCCCCGCAACCACCCTCACCGCCTAACCCGTACGGCTCACCCGGAACGGGGAACATCACCGGGGCTGGGACCACAACAAGTTTCCCCGTTGCGATCGGCGGAGCCGCTGAGGCGGATCCGCGGGACGGGTGGGGGCGCGGGACGGGGCAGCTCGACAGTCTCGTGACAGCCAGCTCTCTCGCCGTCGGCAATGCGTCCCGCGGCAGTGCTCGCCGTCGGCAGTGCGCCGGCAGCTCAATAGCCGATCGCGCAACCGTCGGCCCGGGGCTCCGAGCCGGCCACGTAGCCGCCGTCGGGCAGCCGCCAGATCGCCTGGCCGTACCCGAAGGAGGACGGCTCCGGCTCGACGGCGATCTCGTGCCCCCGGGCGCGCAACCGCTCGACCACGTCCCGGGCCACCCCGTCGGCCAGGCCGGGCTCGACCAGCACCGACCGGCCGGCATGCCAGTACCAGCGCGGCCGGTCCAGCGCGGCCTGCGGGTCGAGCCCGTCGTCCAGGGTCGCGGAGATTACCTGCAGGTGCCCCTGCGGCTGCATGTGCCCGCCCATCACCCCGAACGGGCCCACCGGCTCGCCGTCCCGGGTGAGGAAGCCGGGGATGATGGTGTGGAACGGGCGCTTGCCCGGCGCCACCACGTTCGGGTGGGCCGGGTCGAGGCTGAACCCGGCACCCCGGTTCTGCAACCCGAAGCCGAGACCCGGCGGGACGACGTACGAGCCGAAGCCCAGGTAGTTGGACTGGATCAGGCTCACCATCATCCCGTCCCGGTCGGCGGCACAGAGATAGACGGTGCCGCCCCGGGCCGGGTCGCCGGGTGCCGGCGTGCCGGCCGTGTCGGTGACCAGCGCCCGGCGGGCGGCGGCGTACTCCGGGGTCAGCAGCTCGGCGGTCGGCACCTGCACCCGCTCCGCGTCGGCGACGTACGCGTGTGTGTCGGCGAAGCCGAGCTTGACCGCCTCGATCTGCCAGTGCAGGCGCTCGGTCGGGTCGAGGTCGGCCAGCTCCACCCCGTCCAGGATGTTCAGCGCGAGCAGCGCGGCCACGCCCTGCCCGTTCGGCGGCAGCTCCCACACCTCGTGCCCCCGGTAGCCGGCCCGGACCGGATCCACCCAGGTCGAGGCGTGCCCGGCCAGGTCGTCGCCGGTGAGCCGGCCGCCGGTCCGGGCCGCGTACCCGGCCAGCGTCTCGGCGATCCGGCCGGTGTAGAAGTCCGCCGCACCGGTCTCGGCGATCCGGCGCAACGTCCCGGCGGCGTCCGGGTTGCGCCACCGCTGCCCGGTCCGGGGCGCCCGTCCACCGTCGACGGTGAAGACCCGGCCCCACTCGGCGTACTCCTCGCCGACCAGCTCGGCGTGCACCTCGACCGACCGCGCCCAGCTCGCGGCGACCCGTGGCGAGACCGGGAAGCCGTGCTCGGCATAGCCGACCGCGTCGCCGAACAGTTCGGCGAAGGGCAGCCTGCCGAACCGCTCGTGCAGGTCCCGCCAGCCGGCCGGCGCCCCGGGTACGGTCACCGGCAGCCAGCCACGCGCCGGCATCGCCGGCCCGACCGCCTGTGCGCCGCCAAGGCCCGGGGTCGGCTCGGCACCCCGCCCACCGGTCGCGGCGAGCACCAGCTCCCGGGTCAGCCCGGCCGGGGACCGGCCGGAGGCGTTCAGCCCGTGCAGCCGCTCCCCGTCCCAGACGATCGCGAACAGGTCACCGCCGATGTCGTTGGAGCCGGGCTGCACCACCGTGAGGGTGATCGCGGTGGCGAGCGCGGCGTCGACGGCGTTGCCGCCCCTGCTGAGTACGGCCAGTCCGGCGGCGGCGGCGAGCGGCTGGCTGGTGGCGACGGCACCGTGCGGCGCGAAGAGCGGCTGTCGGGGGGAAGACATCCCCCATGTCTACTCCGCGATCAGCATCCCGCCGCGCCGGGTCGCCCGGATGCCGCCGGGCAGATGTGTCGCGCCCTGGCCGTGCCACGCGGTGACCAGCGCGTTCAGCGCCGCGATGTGCCGGTACGACAGCGCGGCCGGCGCCGCACCGAGTTCACGGCACCAGAGGTGCAGCACCCGGGTACGCACCGCCGGCGGCATCCCGGCCAGCACCGGTACGGCCAGCCCGCCGGCCGCGGCACCCGCCACCACCGGCCCGCCCGAAGAGACCGGCCCGCCCGAGGAGACCGGCCCGGCCGGCGGAATCCGGGCCTCGGCGTAACCCGCCCGGGCCAGCTCGTCCAGCGCGGCGCCGTCCTCGGCAGCCAGCCGGGCGGTCCGGGCCAGGTTGTCCAGCACCCCGGGACCGAGCGCCCGGACCAGCACCGGCAGCACGTCGGCCCGGACCCGGGCCCGGGCGTACCGGTCGTCGGTGTTGTGCGGGTCCTCCCACGGGGTCAGCCCGAACAGCGCGCACGCCTTGCGGGTCTGCTCGCGGGTGATCTCCAGCAGTGGACGGGCCAGCGTCACCCCGGCGTACTCCCGGCTGGCCGGCATTCCGGCGAGCCCGCGCGGGCCGGCGCCCCGGGCCAGCGCGAGCAGCACGGTCTCGGCCTGGTCGTCACGGGTGTGCCCGAGCAGCACGGTGCTGGCGTCGTGCCGCCGGGCGGCCTCGACCAGGGCCCGGTAGCGCGCCTCCCGGGCCGCCGCCTCCGGCCCGCCCGGCCGGCCGGCGACCTGGACGGTCGCCACCTCGATCGGCGCGAACCCCTGCCCGCCGGCCCACTGCGCGACGTCGGCGGCTCGGCGTGCCGAGCCATCCTGGAGGCCGTGGTCGACGGTGACCAGCCCGGCCGGCACGCCCAGCCGGGGCGCGACGAAGGCGGTGCCGGCGGCCAGCGCCAGCGAGTCGGCGCCGCCCGAGCAGGCGACCAGGACCGGCCGGTTCCGGGGTACGCCGTGCAGCGCACGCCGGATGGCGACCCGGATCGCCGCGACCGGCGGCGGCAGGGCGGCCACGACGGGTCAGCCGGTGGCGGCGACCGGGCCGACCGGGCCGTGTACCCGGGCCACCCAGGCGTCCGGGTCGGAGAGCTCCTCCAGCCGGGGCAGGGTCAACGGAGAGCTGAAGATCCGATTGAAGCCCTCCATGCCGACCCGGTCCACCACGCCGTGCACGAACTTGCGGCCCTCGGCGTACTGGCGCATCTTGACGTCGACGCCGAGCAGCTTGCGGATCGCCTTCTCCAGCGGGTTGCCGGACTCGCGGCGCCGGTTGAACTTGGCCCGGATCGACTCGACGCTCGGGATGACCTCCGGCCCGACGCCGTCCATCACGAACTCCGCGTGCCCCTCCAGCAGGGTCATCAGCGCGGTCAGCCGGTCGAGTACGGCCCGCTGGCCGGGCGTCTGCACGATGTCCAGCACGCTGGCCCGGCTCTCCGGATTGCGGATCGAGTCGGAGAGGGTGCCCACGCCCCGGCGGATCCGGTCGAGGAAGTTGTCGCCGCCGGCCTGGGAGGCGTCGACGAACGCCTGCACCTCGCCGAGGAAGTGCCCGCGCATCCACGGCACGGCGGTGAACTGGGTGCGGTGGGTCACCTCGTGCAGGCAGACCCAGAGCCGGAAGTCCCGGGGATCCGCCTGCAACTTCCGCTCGACCTCGACGATGTTCGGCGCGACCAGCAGCAGTTGGCCGGGATCGGCGGAGAAGACCTCGTACTGGCCGAGGACCCGGCCGGAGAGATAGGCCAGCACCGTGCCGGCCTGCACCCCGGTCAGCCGGGAGCCGATCGTGTCGGTGATCACCCCCGGCGGCTTGTCCCCGGAGAGGCGGGTGATCAACGGGGTGATCACCTCACGCAGCCCGGCGATGTTGGTCGCCGCCCAGTCCCGCCGGTCCACCACCCGCACCGGCGGATGGGCCACCTGCGAGCGCAGCCCGGTGTACGCCAGGACGTGACCGGCCGCCTCGTCGGTCAGCCGGCGCAGCTCGGACACCACCTCGGTCGCCTCGTCGTACGAGACCCGCGGTCCCGACTTTCCCAACGCCCCAGCGGTGGCGGCGGCCAGATCCCAGTCCACGAACTGCGCCATACCACCACCGTACCCGGGTGCTCACACCCCAACCCGACCTCTCGGGTCAGCGGCAGCCGCACCGGGCCAGGGTGGTGGCGATCCGGTCCAGCTCCGGCTGCGCCTCGTCCTGCCCCACCGGCACCTTGTTCGCGAGTACGGCGAAGGCCAGCAGCCGGCCGTCGGCGGTGGTCACCACACCGGAGATCGCGTGCACCCCGCTCAGCGTGCCGGTCTTGGCCCGCACCACCCCCGCCCCGGCCGTGGTCGCCCTCGGGCCGGACCGGTCGAACCGGTCGCTGAGCGTGCCCGACCAGGCCGCCACCGGCAGCCCCGGGAAGAGGTCGGCGAGTTCCGGGCGGGTCCGCTTGGCGGCCATCGTCAGCACGTCGGTCAGCAGGCTCGGGGTGACCCGGTTGGCCCGGGACAGCCCGCTGCCGTCGGCGAGTGAACTCTCCGCCGCCGGCAGCCCCAGCTCGGCGACCATCTCGTCGACCGCCTCGGCCGCGCCGACGAACGAGGCCGGCTTGTCCCGGCTCAGCGCGACCTGCCGGGCCAGCGCCTCGGCCACCACGTTGTCGCTCTCCCGGAGCATGAACTCGACCAGCCTGATCATCGGCGGCGAGGAGACCCGGCCCAGTTCGGTGCCGGCGCTGGGGATGCCGGGGCTGGCGCTGGTCGCCGCGGCCGGTGCGGTCGCGGCCGCGGCCGGTGCCTGGCCGATCACCACCGCCGAGTTCGGCAGCCCGAGCAGCTTGGCGAAGGCCCGCCCGGCGGCCTCGTCGGGCTTGGCGTACCGCTCCTGGCCCCGGCCCTTGTCCTGCGGGTCCTTCCGCGCACCGTCGGTCATCAGGGCGGTGATCACCGCACCGAACCCGCCGGTGGGGATGTCCGAGTCCCAGGCCGGTTCGACGACCGGGCCGGGAAAGAGGGTGCCGTCGACGATCACCTTCGTCGGCGCGGTACCGCCGAGCGCCTTCTTCACCTGCGCGGCGAGCCGGTCGAGCCGCCCGGCGCCCGGGTACCAGCCGGAGGCGTTCACCGCCAGCGTCGGGTCACCCGCACCGATGATCACCACCTCGCCCGGGTTCGGCCCGGCCACCACCCGGGTGGCGATCCGGTACGCCGGGCCACGGGCCGCGAGTACGGCAGCCGCGGTGACCAGCTTGGTGGTCGACGCCGGGATGGTCGGGGTGTCCTGGCCGTTCTCGTACAGCGCCTGCCCGGTGACCGCGTCGACCACGGAGATGTTCACCTCCTTGCCGAGCGGGGACGAGGTGACCAACGGGCTCAGCGCGGCCCGTACGCCCGCCGGGGTGGGTGCCGGAGCGTTCGCCCCGGCGGCGGCCAGTACGGGTGGTGGCGGCGGTTCGGTCGGGTCGAGCGCGCCGGGGGTGGCCCGGTCGTCCCCGCCCAGCCAGCCGTCCACCGGACCGGGGCGGACCACGGCCACCCCGGCGACCGCGAGCGCGAGCACCAGGACGGTCGCGAGGACTCCGAGCAGCCTGCCCCGGCTCCGCGGTCCGGCCGGCGGTACCCCACCGGGCACCGCCCCGCCGACGGTCACCCCCGGCGGCGGGCTGCCCGGCGGCGGCGTACCCGGCGGGAGCGTGCCGTTGCCGGAAGCCGGCGTGCCCGGCGCGTCGGCGCCCGATCGCCCGGGCCAGGCCGGCGGCGCGGGCCGGTCGGACCAGGCCGGCGGCGCGGGCCGGTCGGACCAGGCGGAGGGGTCCGTCGGAGCCTTCCCCGGCCCGCCGGGCGGCACGGGCACGGCCTGCCCCGACCACCCGGCCGCGCCGGCCGGTGGCACGGGCACGGCCTGCCCCGACGAGCCGGGCGCGACACCGGACGGCGGAATCGGCACGCTCTGCCCGGACCAGCCGGTGGCGCCGGGCAGAGGATTCGGGGTGTTTGACGGCGGGATGGGCAGATTGGTCGGCAGCGGCACGGCGGCCCGGCCACGGACCGGGCCAGACCCGGCGGGCGGCTGCGGCCCGCTGGCGCCCGGCACCACCACGCGGCCCTGTGCCGGGTGCTCCGGCGGGTTCTCTCCGGTCAGGCCCGAGTGTGAATCTTCACTCCCCACCGGCCCCTCCTCCCCGTCGAATTCTGCCTAGGCGACACTACTTTGGTCCGAACACCGCACCGGGGCCGGCGCCGCAAGGTGAATCGCGAGATCACCCGCGCAGGTGCCGACCGTTGTGGTTCCGTTGGCCAGCGCCGGCAAACGAGGGAGCGTGTGAGATGGATTTCGACGTCACGGTTGAGATCCCCAAGGGTCACCGCAACAAGTACGAGGTGGACCACGCGACCGGCCGGATCCGGCTGGACCGGACCCTCTTCACGTCGACCCAGTACCCGGCGGACTACGGTTTCATCGAAGGCACCCTGGGTGAGGACGGCGACCCACTCGACGCTCTGGTGCTGGTACCCGAACCCACGTTTCCAGGTTGCCTCATCCGGTGTCGGACGATCGGCATGTTCCGGATGACGGACGAGAAGGGCGGCGACGACAAGGTCCTCTGCGTGCCGTACGAGGACCCGCGCCAGGAGCACCTGCGGGACATCCACCACCTCGGCGAGTTCGACCGGCTGGAGATCCAGCACTTCTTCGAGGTGTACAAGGACCTGGAACCAGGCAAATCGGTCGAGGGCGCCACCTGGGTCGGTCGGACCGAGGCGGAGGCGGAGATCCGGACGTCCTTCCGCCGGCACCAGGAAGCGGTCGAACGGGGCGAGTCGCCGCACTGAACTCCGGCGGCACAGCAACCGGCCGGTGGCACCCGTCAGGGGCCACCGGCTGATTTCGTCGGTCATGACGGTCCGGCCACCGCCGGGACCGGGCTCGGGTCAGCCCATCGCCGGGACGGGACGCGGGCGGTCAGCCCATCGCCGGGACGGGACGCGGGCGGTCAGCCCATCGCCGGGACGGGACGCGGTCAGCCCATCGCCGGGACGGGCACGCGGGTCAGCCGAGCAGGCCGCGGGCCTGGGCGTACAGGCCGAGCACCGCGCAGGCCACCGGGACCACCGCGATCACCATCAGGGTGTCGATGATGTCGGCGGTCCGGCCCAGGTAGGGCCCGGGCTCCCGCTTCGAGTACGTCGCGCCGGCCGCGATCACCACCAGGGCGAGCACCAGGCCGCCGGCGGTGAGCAGCAGCAGGCCGGTCTCCTGCATCCGGAACAGCAGGGCGATCCCGAGCACCACCGCGGAGCCGATCCCGGCCGCCATCAGCGGTACCCGTTGCCGGACCGTGACGAAGAGCCGGGACCGCAGCAGCAGGGCCGCCGCCGAGACCGCGACCATCAGCCGGCCGGAGAACCCGCCCGCGACCACCAGCACCAGCGCCGCCACCACGGCGAGTATGGCGTGCCCGACCAGCATCCCGGTGAGCATCTCCTCGGTGCGGGCGACCGCCGCGAAGACCCGCCCCCGGTCCGGTCGCTCCCGCACGCCGCTCGGCAGCGGGGTCGAGGCCGTGAAGCCCTCCGCCGCCTCGGCGCCGGTGGGCAGCGTGATCGGCGGCATCGGCAGCTTGCCGAACCGGATCGCCAGCAGCGGCAGCATGCCGATCGCGCAGACCAGCGCGGCCATCAGGATCGCGGCCGACCCGGCCGCCGAGAGCAGGAATCCGACCAGCGCGGTCAGCGCGCCGAGTAGCCCGACCGAGACACCGGCGGCGAAGACCCGCAGCCCGGCGGCGACCCCGACCATGCCGAGCACCGCGATCAGCAGCAGCGCGACCGATCCGGCCAGCGCCTCCGGCGCACCGAGCCAGCCGATCCACCCGACCACGCCCACCGGATCACCGGAGGCGACCAACAGGGCACCGCCGAAGAAGGCGAACGGCATCGCGTACCCGCCGAGGGCGGCACCGGCGGTGGCGTCCCCGTACGCCCGGGAGGCCACCACCGCGCTCAGCGCGAGGAGTACGGCCGCACCGAGCGCGACGAAGGCACCGAACTCCCACAGCGTGCCGCCCGCGATGACCGCGAGCAGGCAGACGGCGAGCAGGGCGCCCGCCGCGCCCAGCGTGCCGATCCGGGTGTTCCGCCCGGCCCACGCGCTGCCCCGGCGCCGCGCCCCGTCGGCGATCGCCTCGACCACGTCGTCGTACTCCAGCTCCGGCCACTGCGCCCGGGCCGGCACCAGGTGCAGCACGTCGCCGTCGCGCACCCCTTGCGGCAGCAGGGCCTTGCCGGCCGCCAGCGGTTCGCCGTCGGTACGGCGCAGCAACCACCCGCCGTGCTTCTCGCCGTCGTCGGCCAGCCCCTCGCCGGCATGCCGGAGAACCTCGGGCAGGAGTTCGGCCAGCGGCAGGTGTTCGGGCAGCGCGACGTCCACCCGTCGTTGCGGCGCGCTGATCGTGACGCGGGCGAGCCCGGTACTCATCGACAGTCCTCCATCGAAGGGGCAACCCATGGCTGCGCGGACGACCGCACTTTACCTAGGATGGGTCACACTCGTCCGACCGAGCGCGATGACATTTGCGACGCGGGGGCGTCGGATGGCCCGCCGGACGGCCAACTGCTCCGCCGGTGCGGCCTTAGGGGAGGTCTCTCACATGGACACGGGTAGCCAGGGCCGGGGCGGCAGCGACCGCGCCGGACGCGCCCCGGAGCTCGACGTACGGCCGGACGGCGGCCGGTCCGGGCAGGTGGGCACCGATCGGCGGGACAGCGCGGACCGACCGGCGGGAGGCGACCGATGAGCACCGTCGTCATCAAGCGCCCGCCGCGCCGGCCGGCGCCGGACATCCCGACCGGCGAACTCGCCGTCGAGGCACCGCCCGAGATCCCGCAGGCGACCGGCGGCAAGTGGCAGCAGATCATGATGGTGCTGCCGATGCTCGGCGGCTCCGTCGCGATGGCGATGATGTTCGGCCGGGGCGGCGGCGCCTACTCGTACGTCGTCGGCGCGATGTTCGGCGTCTCCTCGCTCGCCATGGTGGCCTCCTCCTGGGGCAGCGCCTCCGGCTCGCCGAAGAAGTCGGAGATGATGCAGGCCCGCCGGGAATACCTGCGGCACCTGGCCACGCTCCGGCGCCGGGTCCGGGAGACCGCGTCGAAGCAGCGGGCCGGCCTCTTCTACCGGCATCCCGACCCGGCCCAGCTCTGGTCCACTGTGGGCAGTTACCGGGTCTGGGAACGGCGCCCCAGCGACGGCGACTTCGGCGTGGTCCGGGTCGCGGTCGGCCCGCAGACCCTGGCCACCCCGCTGGTGCCGCCGGTGACCCGGCCGCTGGAGGACCTGGAGCCGATGACCGCCGGTGCACTGCGCCGGTTCCTCGACGCGTACTCGGTGGTGCCGGACCTGCCGGTGGCGCTCTCCATCCGGGGCTTCGCCCGGGTCTTCGTCCGCAACGCGCCCAGCCAGCGCGACCAGTCCCGCGAGCCGGCCGGCGGCGACCCGCAGTCGTTGGCCCGGGCGGTACTCACCCAGCTCTCGGTCTTCCACGCCCCCGAGGAGCTGCTGATCGCGATCTGCGCCGGCCCGGAGCGCCGGGCCCGGTGGGAGTGGGCCAAGTGGCTGCCGCACGCGCACCACCCGACCGCCGTCGACGCGCTCGGCCCGGTACGCCTGGTGGCCAGCTCCGCGGTCGAGCTGGAGAAGCTGATCGACGACGTGGTCGGCAACCGCTCCCGGTTCAGCCTCTCCGGCCCGGCGACCGACGGCCCGCACGTGGTGATCGTGCTCGACGGCGGCGACCTCAACGGCGCCAGCTATCTCGCCGGGGACAGCGGCATCGACGCGGTGACCATCATCGACCTGGACAGTCCGCCGCCCCGGCTGCTGGACCGGGCCATGCTGGTGCTGGAGACCGACGGCAGCCGGCTGAACACCTACTCGATGGACGGGCAGGCCGAGGTCGGCACCCCCGACCGGCTCAGCGTCGAGGAGGCCGAGGCGGTCGCCCGCCGGCTCGCCCCGCTGCGGCTCGCCGCCGCGCAGAAGGGCTCCTCGGACGACTCACTGGTCAAGGAGATGACCCTGGGCGAGCTGCTCGGGGTCGGCGACCCGGAGAACTTCAGCACCGTGCAGGGCTGGGCGCCCCGGCCCAACCGGGACAAGCTGCGGGTACCGATCGGCGTCGGCGGCGACGGGGGCGTGGTCGACCTCGACCTCAAGGAGTCCGCACAGGACGGTATGGGCCCGCACGGCCTGCTCATCGGCGCCACCGGTTCCGGAAAGTCCGAGCTGCTGCGTACCCTCGTGCTCGGGTTGGCGGCGACGCACTCGTCCGAGGCGCTCAACTTCGTACTGGTCGACTTCAAGGGTGGCGCGACCTTCTCCTCGCTGGACCGGCTGCCGCACACCGCCGCCGTGATCACCAACCTCGCCGACGAGCTGCCGCTGGTCGACCGGATGGTCGACGCCATCAACGGCGAAATGATCCGCCGGCAGGAGCTGCTGCGCAAGGCGGGCAACTACGCCAACCTGAAGGACTACGACAAGGCCCGCTCCGGCGGTGCCGCGCTGGCACCGCTGCCCTCGCTGCTGATCATCTGTGACGAGTTCTCCGAGCTGCTCAGCGCCAAGCCCGACTTCATCGATCTCTTCGTGCAGATCGGCCGGCTGGGCCGCTCGCTCGGGGTGCATCTGCTGCTCGCCTCGCAGCGGCTGGAGGAGGGCCGGCTGCGCGGGCTGGACACGCACCTGTCCTACCGGATCGGTCTGCGGACCTTCTCCGCCCTGGAGTCCCGGGCGGTGCTGGGCGTGCCGGACGCCTACGAACTGCCCCGGGCGCCGGGACACGGCTACCTCAAGTTCGGCACCGAGCCGCTGGTCCGGTTCAAGGCGGCGTACGTCTCCGGGCCGTACCAGAAGACCACCGCAGGCGGACCGGGTGCGCAGGGCTACACCGGTCCCCGGCTGCTGTCGTACTCGACGCACTTCGTGCCGGTACCCAAGCCGGTGGTACCGGCCACCCCGAAGCCGGCCCCGGAGGACCCGGCGGCGCAGAGCCTGCTCGACGTGATGGTCTCCCGGCTGGTCGGCCAGGGCCCGCCGGCCCACCAGGTGTGGCTGCCGCCGCTGTCCCAGGCCCCGGCGCTGGACGAGATCCTCGGGCCGGTGGTCACCGACCCGGCGCGCGGGCTCACCTTCGGTAACCCCGAGCTGCACGGCGCGCTCCAGGTGCCGGTCGCGATGATCGACAAGCCGTTCGAGCAGCGGCGTGACCTGCTCTGGCTCTCCCTGGAGGGCGGCGCCGGGCACGTGGCGGTGGCCGGCGGTCCGCAGTCGGGCAAGTCGAGCCTGCTGCGCACCATGATCTGCGGGCTGGCGCTCACCCACACCCCGACCGAGGTACAGGTCTACTGCCTCGACTTCGGTGGCGGCTCGCTCGCCGCGCTGCGCGACCTGCCGCACGTCGGCGGGGTCGCCGGACGGTCCGAGGCGGCGGCGGTACGGCGTACCGTCGGCGAGATCTCCACCCTGCTCAACGAACGCGAGCAGCGGTTCGCCGAGTTGGGCGTGGAGTCGATGCCGGCGTACCGGAAGCGGCGGGCCTCGGCCGGCGGCGTCGGGGTCGGCGCGGACCCGTTCGGTGACGTCTTCCTGGTCATCGACGGCTGGCCCACCCTGCGCGGCGAGTACGACGACCTGGAACCCCTGGTCACCGACATCGCCACCCGTGGCCTCTCGTACGGCGTGCACGTGGTCGCGGCGGCGCCCCGCTGGATGGACTTCCGGCCCGCGATCCGCGACCTCTTCGGCTCCCGACTGGAGCTGCGGCTCGGTGACCCCACCGACTCGATCGTCTCCCGCAAGGCGGCGGTGAACGTGCCGGAGAAGACGCCGGGTCGCGGCATCACCGCCGAAAGCCTGCACTTCCTGACCGTGCTGCCGGAGCTGTCCAGCCTCGGCGGCGGGCAGACCCAGGCTCTGGTCAAGGCGGTCGCCGGCAACTGGAGCGGCGCACCGGCCCCCCGGGTCCGGCTGCTTCCGCCGGTACTGCCCTACGCCGACCTGGACGTCGCCGGTGCGGCCGGCCTGCGGCTGCCGATCGGCATCTCCGAGGCCGACCTCCAGCAGGTGTCGATCGACTTCGCCTCCGAGCCGCACTTCCTGCTCTTCGGCGACGCCGAGTGCGGCAAGTCGTCCTTCCTGCGGGCGCTGGCCACCTCGATCACCAGCCGGTACACCCCGGAGCAGGCCCGGATCATCCTTGTCGACTTCCGGCGCAGCCTGCTGGGCGTGATCCAGTCCGACCACCTGATCGGGTACGGCACCGCCGCGCAGGCGACCAGCGAGCTGATCGAGTCGGTCGCCGGTTACATGCAGCGCCGGTTGCCCGGGCCGGACGTCACCCCGCAGCAGTTGCGGGACCGCTCCTGGTGGACCGGGCCCGAGCTGTTCGTACTCGTCGACGACTACGACCTGGTCGCCACCGGCCCGAACAACCCGCTGCTGCCGCTGGTGGAATATCTCCCCCAGGCCCGGGACGTCGGTCTGCACCTGGTGCTGACCCGGCGTTCGGGTGGCGCCTCCCGGTCGCTCTACGAGCCGATCATCCAGCGCCTCCGGGAGCTCTCCTCCCCCGGTCTGGTGATGTCCGGCAGCAAGGACGAGGGCGCCCTGATCGGCTCGGTACGCCCCGGCCCGATGCCGCCCGGCCGGGGCCGGCTGGTGACCCGGAAGGAAGGCATCCGGCTGGTGCAGCTCGCCTACCTCCCGTCGACCTGACCCTTTTCCGAGCCCGAGGGCCCGGCCGACCTGATCACCAGGGCGGCCGGGCCCTCGGTCTCGGGGCGATGGACAGTGGATCTCAGATCGGTTGCAAAGTTTCGCCACGCGACGGGGGTGAAACGGGGTAACCTCCGTGCATCATGTGTCCCCCGGGGTGAAATGACCATGCTGTGACCAGGCTGCCGCATATACACCAGAGTGCTGTCGCCCGGGTCGCCGGAGCGGCGTTGCTCGCCACGGCCGGGATCGCCGGGTCGCTGTTCGGTCCGCGTCCGGCACCGGCGACGGCCGCCGTGCCGGCGCCGCCGGTCAGCCTGCCTGTGCTGGCCGACCCGGTGCGGGACGAGCAGTGGCAGTTGGACGAGTTCGACGCCAAGGCGGTCTGGCGGGTCGCCACCGGCAAGGGCGTCACGGTTGCCGTGGTCGACTCCGGGGTCGACGCCTCGCACGCGGACCTCGCCGGGCAGGTCCTGCCCGGCATCGACCTGGTCGCGGGGAGCGGCAACGGGCAGACCGACCCGGTCGGGCACGGCACCACCGTCGCCGCACTGATCGCCGGACGCAACGACGACACCCGGGGCGTGGCCGGGCTCGCCCCCAAGGCCAAGATCCTGCCGGTCCGGGTGCTCGACGAGGAGAACCGCTACGACGACGCCCTGATCGTGGCGAAGGGCGTCCGGTGGGCGGTCGACAACGGCGCCCAGGTGGTGAACCTGTCGCTCGGCGGCACCGGGGAGAGTCCCGCGCTCGCCGCCGCCCTCGACTACGCCTTCGCCCGGGACGTGGTGGTCGTCGCCTGCACCGGCAACCTGGGATCGTCCGCCGGCAAACGGGTCTGGTATCCGGCCCGCGAGCCGGGTGTGGTCGCGGTGGCGGGCCTGGAACGCGAGAGCGACGCGCTCTGGTCCGGCTCGATCACCGGCCCCGAGACCGTGCTCTCCGCCCCGGCCACCGGGCTGACCGGCGCCCGGCCGGGTGGTTTCTGGCGGGTCCAGGGCACCAGCTTCGCCTCGCCACTGGTGGCCGCGGCGGCGGCCCTGGTCAGGTCACACTGGCCGAAGATGTCCGCCGGGGACGTGGTCAACCGGCTGATCAACACCGCCCGGGACGTCG
This sequence comes from Plantactinospora sp. KLBMP9567, assembly GCF_033446045.1. Taxonomy (NCBI): domain Bacteria; kingdom Bacillati; phylum Actinomycetota; class Actinomycetes; order Micromonosporales; family Micromonosporaceae; genus Plantactinospora; species Plantactinospora sp. KLBMP9567. The sequence continues at coordinate 201,765 of NZ_JAWQRR010000021.1, forward strand.
GGCCGTCCGGCCGTGACGACCGGTTCGGCTTCGGCGTCGTCGACCCCGTCGCCGCGTTGAACGGCGAGGTGTCGAGCGTACGGGCCAATCCGCTGGACGACGGCGCGGCGCCGCCCGGCGTCGCCGGCTTCGGCTCGGCGCCCGGTCAGGAGTCGACGCCCCCACCGCCCAGCGACGGAGCGGAGACCGTGGGCACGGCGGCGTCCGGCCGCTCGGCCGACTGGACCGCCCAGGCGGCGGGCGACCAGGTCGGCCATCCACTGCCCAGGCTGTGGAGCGGCGGCGGCGTCCTCTTCCTGCTGGTCGTCGCCGGGGCGGTGCTGGTGGTCCGGCGCCGGTTCCACCGCGACCGCCCCTGACACCACCCGGTCGGCGCCATTCGCCGCCGATCCCCGTCACTGTCAGGCTTCGCCGCCGGTCCCATCACCTGTCAGGCTTCGCCGCTGGTCCCATCACGGTTTCGCCGCCGCCGGGTCCCACCAGGTTCAGGTGCAGGCGCCGGTGTTGGTGACCCGGGTCCGTTCCAGCCCGGTACTGGCGGTGGAGCGCGCCTCGTCGGCCGTCACCGCGAAGCCGGTGTTCGGGTCGTCGGCCGCCGCCGCGAAGATCACCCCGAGCACCTGGCCGTCCGGGGCCACCAGCGGGCCGCCCGAGTTGCCGCTGCGGACCAGACCCCGGATCGTGTAGATCTCCCGGTTGACCCGACCCGACTCGTAGATGTCCGGACCGGCGATCTCGCCGACGTCGCGAATCCGGGCCGGCTGGGCGTTGTACGGCCCGTCCAGCGGGAAGCCGAGCACGATGGCGTCGTCCTCGATCGCCGCCTCACCGGTGGCGAACCGCATCACCGGGGCGGACATCTCCGGCACGTAGAGCACCGCCAGGTCGCGGTCCGGGTCGTAGACGACCACCCGGGCGCTGTGCCGCTCGCCGGCCACCTCGACCTGGACGCTCCGGGTACCGGCCACCACGTGCGCGTTGGTCATCACCCGGTTCTCCGCGTACACGAAACCGGAGCCCTCGATCCGGCGGGAGCAGCTGGGGGCGTTGCCGAGCACCTTGACGACCGAGCGTCGTCCGTTCACCACCACCTGCGAGCCGGCCAGTGCCGGGTCGGGCGAGGCCACCTCGCGGGACCGGGTCGGGGTCAGTCCGCCGAACACGTCCGGGAAGCCGTTGGTGTCGACCGTGTCGCGCAGCGCCTCGGAGAGTGCCTGCGCCTCCGGCGGCAGCACCCGGTCCACCACGGTCAGCAGCGCACTGTTGCGGACCGCGCTGGCCAGCCAGGGCAGCGAGGAGGAGGCCAGCGGGACGGCCACCAGCCAGGCCACCAGGAGTACGGCGAACAGCGAGACCAGCGCCCCGCCGACGTCGTCGGCCGTCCGGCCGGCCTGGCTGGTGATGGCGTGCCGCAGGTGCGAACCGAGCCAGCCGGCAAGAGCCTGACCGAGCACCGCCAGGCCGAAGATCGAGACCAACGCGACCACGACCCGGGTCGAGTTGCTGGTGAACTGCTCCGCGAGCAGCGGACCGACCTGCAACCCGATCAGGGCGCCGCCGAAGAAGCCGGTGAAGGAGAGCAGACCGATGACGAATCCCTGCCGGTAGCCGCTGATCGCGAACAGCAACATGAGCAGGATCAGAACGACATCCACCACCGACACCCGTTCAGGGTACGGGGGAGACCTGGAAATGGCCTGGGCCACCGGCGCTTACCGTCGAATCGGTTTCCGTACCTCCCCGCCGAGAGCGTTCCGCCAGCACCGTCGTCCAGGGCCGGATGCCCGGTCAGGAGGGTGTTGCCGGCCCGGTCAGCTCGTCCGCCGTGTCGGGTTCCCCGGCGCTGGGTGCGGGGCTCGGGGGCGGGCTCGTCGGCGGAAGGTCCAGTATCCGGTCCTGCGGCCAGGGCCCCGCCCAGCCGGCCATCTCCAGCAGTGTGGCGAGCACCCCGGCCGTGAAGCCCCAGACCAGCATGCCCCGGGACTGGAAGGCCGGGCCGATCCAGCCGCTGGGGTGGCGTACCCGGACCCGGTTGGCCGGGTCGACGAGCTCGGCGATCGGCAACCGGGCGACGTGTGCCACCTCGGCCGGCTCGCGGGAGTGCACCGGATGGGGCCGGTGCCACCAGGCGAGTACCGGGGTGACCACGAAGTCGCTGACCGGAATCCACAGCCGGGGCAGTTGGGCCAGCACGGTGACGCTGGTCGGGTCGAGGCCGACCTCCTCGTGCGCCTCCCGCAGCGCGGTCGCCGCCGCGTCCTCGTCGTCCGGGTCGCAGGCCCCGCCCGGAAAGGCCGGCTGCCCGGCGTGGGTACGCAGGGTCGCGGCCCGCTGCAGGATCAACACGTCGAGCCCGTGCTCCGGCTGCTCGCCGAGGAGCACGAGTACGGCACTGGCCCGCCCGCCGGCTGCGGGGGTGCGTACCCGGGTGAAGTCCTCGGTACGCGCCGACCGGACCCGGGTGATCAGCGGCTCGCACCACGCCGGAAGTTCGTACTCGGTCACGACGGCACCGCCACCCCCAGGTGCCGGCGGACCAGCGTGGCCAGCTCGGCATCGTCGAGGGCACCCGTCTCGTCCCGGTGCCGGATCCGCCCCTCGGCGTCCACCAGGAGCGTGACCGGCAGTACGGCCCGGCCGCCCAGCTCGGTCAGCAGCCTCTTGTCGCGGTCGTAGAGGCTGGGAAACTCCAGTCCGAAGTCCTCGCCGATCGACTGGGCGGCGGGCCGGGCGTCCCCGCTGTTCACTCCGACCACCCGGAGCCGGTCGCCGGCCCGTTCGGCGAGCCGCTGGAAGGCGGGCAGCTCCTTCCGGCAGGGCGGGCACCACGAGGCCCACAGGTTGACCACGGCCGGCCCGCGCAGCTCGCCGACGGCGACCTCGCCGCCCCCGACGAAGCAGGGCAGGCTCAGCGAAGGCAACAACCGCCCCGACCCGGGTGCCGGGCCGGCCGGGCCGCTGGGCGCGGCGACCGGGGCGGTCAGGGCGGCGCAGTCGGCGAAGGCGGCCGTGGTGGCGCTCTCCTCCGCGCCCGGGGCCGCGCCGGCCTCCGGCTCCGCGTCCGGCCCGGTACAGGCGGCGGCGAGCAACACCAGTGCCAGCAGTGGCCCGCCCAGCCCCAGCCGCTTCACGGGGTGTCGCCGACGGCGGCGGTCGCCGGCACCAGGTCGGGATCGACCCCCGCCTGCACCGCCAGCTCGCGGGCCCGGGGGCCCTTGAGCAGTTTCGCGGCGGCGGCCGGGTCGGTCGGGCCGAGACCGTAGGAGGGGCAGAGCCGGGCCAGGGTGCAGGCGCCGCAGGCGGGCTTGCGGGCGTGGCAGACCCGCCGGCCATGGAAGATCACCCGATGCGAGAGCATCGTCCAGTCGCGCCGCTCGAACAGTGCGCCGACGGCGTGCTCGATCTTGACCGGGTCGGTCTCGGTGGTCAGCTCCCACCGGTGCACCAACCGGTCGAAGTGGGTGTCGACGGTTATCCCCGGCACCCCGAAGGCGTTGCCGAGGATGACGTTGGCGGTCTTGCGACCGATCCCGGACAGGGTTACCAGGTCGGCCATCCGGCGGGGCACCTGGCCGTCGTACCGCTCGACGAGCTGGCGGCCGAGGTTGATCAAGGAGTTGGTCTTGTTCCGGAAGAAGCCGGTGGGCCGGATCATCTCCTCCAGCTCGGCCCGGTCCGCCCCGGCGTAGTCGGCCGCGGTCGGATAGCGGGCGAACAGCTTCGGCGTCACCTCGTTGACCCGCTGGTCGGTGCACTGCGCCGAGAGGATGGTCGCCACGGCCAGTTGCAGCGGTCCCTGGTGGTTGAGCTCGCAGTGGGCGTCCGGGTGCGTCTCGGTCAGCACCCGGCCGATCCGCCGGGCCCGTCGCTTGCGACCGAGATCGGATTCGACGGTACGCCGGGTCGGCCGGGCCGCCCGGATCGCCCGGGTCACCTCGCCGGGCGTGACTGCGACTCCGGTCTGCGCGGAGTCGTCTCTGGCACTCACGCCGGCCAGCCTACGTCGCGGCGCCGACATCGACGCCGGGGAGCCCGACCCGGCCGAACCCTGGGAAGCCAGCCCGCCCCGAAGGCAGCCGGCCCGACGCCCCGCCTCAGCTCGCGACGCCCCCGCCTCAGGTCACGACGCCCGCCCCGCCTCGGCTCGCGACGTCCAGCCTCAGCTCGCGGCGGCCGGCGGGGTGATCTTGCCGTCGGCGGCCACCCGGGCGCCGGTCTTCGGGAAGTCAGATTTGCACAGGTCCCGGACCAGCCCGGCGGCCCGGCGCTGCGAGTCCATCGTCGGCTTGCCCGCGCCGTTCATGTACGTCGAGATGAGCTGCCCGCCCGCCCACTCGCCCTCGGCGGTCAGCGAGACCTTGAGCACGGCTCCCCAGCCGAGCCGGCCGTTGTTGCTGAGCGTCCCCCCGCCGCCGGCGAAGTTGCCGAGGCTGTACGCGATCAGCCGGCCCTTGTAGAACTCCAGCGCCCGCATCACGTGCGGCCCGTGCCCCACCACCAGGTCGGCACCGGCGTCGATCATCGAGTGCGAGAACTTGATCGGGTCGCCCCGGTTCTCGCCCAGGAACATCTCGGTGCCCGGCCGGACCCGGGTCTTCTCCGAGCCCTCGCCGCCCATGTGCACCTGCACGACGACCAGGTCCGCGATGGTGGCGGCCTTCTGGATCACCTTCTTCGCCGAGCTGATGTTGATCAGGCTGTTGGACCAGACGTACGACGAGAAGCCGGCCACCGCCACCTTGACACCCTCGACGTCGACCACGGTGATCTGGTTGGGCGCGCCGGTGTGCTGGAGGTCGTACTTCTCCAGGGCCTCCTGGGTGTTCTCGTAGCCGGCCTCGCCGTAGTCGTACCCGTGGTTGTTGGCCTGGTTGAGCAGCTCGAAGCCGGCCTCCTTGAGGTGCGCCGCGTACGACGGCGGGGCCCGGAACTGGTGGCAGCGGGTGGAGTTGGCGCCGCACTTGGAGGTGCCGGTGTCGTCGGTCAGCGGCTCTTCGAGGTTGCCCATCACCAGGTCGGCGGCGAGCGCCTTCTTGACCGAGTTGAAGAACCCCTTGCCGCCGTTGGCCGGCAGCCGTCCGGGGGCGTTGCCCATCACGATGTCGCCGGTGGCGGACATGGAGATGACCTTGGGCGCCGGCTCCCCGGTCGGGGACGGGTCGGCCGAGGCGGAGCCGGCAGCGCTCGGCGCGGCCGGCGGCCCGGCCGGGTCGTCGCCGCCGAGCATGTCGAAGGCGGCCACTCCGGCCACCCCCGTGCCGAGGAGCACGGCGAGGACCGCGGTCACGACGAGGGCGGTCCGGCCGGCGCTGCGAGGCGCCCGGCGGGACTTGGGGGTGGTCGGTCCGGTCTCGTACATCGCCCGGTGACAGTACCGGGATCGGGCAACCGGGGCGACCGTCGACCGGCCGATGTTGCCGCACCGCCTGTCGGGACTTCCCCGAGGGTCACCTCCGGCCGGTCCTCGACCCGCGTTCGGTCGACTACACCGGCGCCGTCACTTCAGGGTGATGGTGCCGGTGTTGCGGGTGTCGCGACGCTCGAACGCCGCCTTCCGGCCGTCGTCCTCGGTGACGGTGGCCCGGGTCCGGTAGGTCACCGACAGCTTCCGGGTCTTCGCCGGCACCCGGAACGCCTCGGACCAGGTGACCGGAACCGTCAGCGTCGAACCCGGCGCCTGGAAGTTGGGCACCGTCAGCGTCGTACCGGCCGGGACCTGGAGCACCTGTCCGGCGGCGGTCCGGATGGTCAGGCTCCGGGACAGATCGATCTTGAACTTGACGCGGGTGGGGTTGGCATGGAGTTTCACGCTGACGTACGCCCAGAGGGCGCCGTCCGGGGCCGCGCCCCGCTTCTGGTCGTACCGGCGCAGCTCGACCTCGACGTCGACGTCGATCAGCGCGTCCCAACCCAGGCCCGGATCCCGGCGGGCGACGGTGACGTAGTCGGCCAGCCGGACGGAACCCGAGGCGACCGGCCGGTCCGCCCCGGGTGGGGCCGACGTCGGCGTCAGCGGCTTCGGCGACGGTCCGACGAGCTTGCCGGTACGAATGCTGATCGACTGGGTCTGCCCGCCCTCGGTGACGGCGAGGGTGGCGTCCGCCCCCGCCGGTACCGACACCACGACCACCCGGTTCGGCAGCAGTGCCGTCTCGCCGAGCCTCCGGGGCTCGCCGTCCACCAGCACCGCCGCCTCCGGGAACCGGTTGGACAGCCGACGCTCGGGTCGCTCGGGCTCGGTCAGGTGGAGCATCAGGAACTCCCGGCCGTTACCGGCCAGCCAGGGAGCGGCCTGCGCCTGACCCCGCAGGCGCAGCTCCCGGACCGCCTCCTCGGTCAGTTCGCTCGCCACGCCGTACCGGCTCAGTGCCACCTCGTACTCCGCGCCGACGAGTACGGCGTCCTCGGGAAGTTCCCGCGACTCGATCTCCAGATCGCCGAACGGATCCGAGAGTCGGGACGTGCCCTCGGCGACGAAGGTGTCGGGGACCGGAAGCAGGCGCGGTTCGTCGCCACCGCCACAGCCGGCCAATCCGCAGGTCAGCGCGAAAATCAGCAGAATGCCGCCGAGTCGTCGCATCGAAACGCTCCCCCGTACACCACGACGTCGTGTCAGCCAGATCGACGTGAGTCATCATGGCCTACCCAAGCTGTCGCGGCAGCCCCGCCAGGCACCCGACCGTTGGGGTCAGGACCGGATCCTCGACACATCGACCTCCGCCGTGCCAGCACCTCGACGCGCCAGCCATCGCCTCGACGGACAGGGCATCGGCTCGACCCGCGATTTCGCCGCGTGACGCAGCAGCGCTCAGCACTGCGACCAGGGGACGGTAGGCCGAGCGCCGCCCTCACGGACCGCCCGGCAGGCGGCGCGGGCCAGCGGGGCACCCCAGCGCGACCGTGGGCCGCCGTACGGGGCGGCGGGACCGTCCGGCGGGCAGAGCACGGTCACCGCGTCGGTGGCGGTACCGGTGGCCGGCAGGCCCAGCTCGCGCAGCGCCTGCGCCTTCGCCTCGGTGATCGTCGCGACGGCGTTCACCAGTGCGGCGTCGCCGAGCCGTTCCGGCAACAGCGCGACGATGTTCACCGTGCCAACGTGGTCCATCGCGCCGACGGGACCCACCGCGCCGACAGCCTCGGTTGCCGCACCAGCCTCCAGCGCAGCACCAGGCCCCATTGCCGCACCAGGCTCCGTTGCCGCACCATGCGACGGTGCCGGGCCGGGGGTGTCGGCCGCCCAGATCGGGGCACCGAGACCAACGGTGGCCCAGATCCGGACACCGCTGTCGTCGGCGGTCACCACCTCGGCCACGTCGACCGCGGTGAGCAGTCCGATCCCGGGTCCGCGCAGGCCGAGCCGGTCGGCCAGCTCGCCGAGGTGGACGTCCGGGTCGTCCCGGCGGTACGACATCGACACGGTCGCGTTGACCACCCAGTGTCGTACCCCGATCCCGCCGCCGAGCGGCCCGGAGCTGATCGCCAGCGCCGGTCGGTCGAGCCGCCACACCAGCATCGGAACCTCCCGCCCCTCCTCGGCACGGTAGGTCAACTCAAGTCCGCCAAGCACCGACCGACTCTACGGTCCACCCAAACCCTTCGTCGCCCCAGACAGCCCTTTGATCGCGGCCGGGCCCGACAACCGCCTGGACGTCCCCCTGGACAGCAGAGGCGTTACGAATGGCCGGTAACGCCTCTGCTGTCCAGGTCGCCACCGGACGCCCGGCAATATCTGGACCCGGACGTGGGCCTGGACCCGCCCGGGCGGACACAGCAGCCGCCAAACCGGGCGTACCCCTGGGTTATCTGGGGTTACCCGGCCCGGCGCCAGATCAAGATTCCAGGGGTGCTCCTCCGATTACTCTTCACATGCGCCTAGACTTGGCGGCGCGCGCCGATCACCGGCCGGAACCCGGCCGCGGGCGGCTCGCGTGGGCGGAGGTGCGCGATGGATGAGGTGTTGGCTCGGAGCGGGATCTTCCAGGGCGTGGACCCCGAGGCTGCCGAGGCTCTCGCGAAGGACATGGAGACGATCGAGGTCCGCAAGGGCGAGATCGTCTTTAACGAGGGCGAGCCGGGCGACAGCCTTTATATCGTCCTGAGCGGCAAGATCAAGGTTGGTCGCCGGGCCGCTGACGGCCGGCAGAACCTGATCGCCGTGATGGGCCCGTCCGACATGGTCGGCGAGCTTTCGCTGTTCGACCCCGGCCCGCGTACGGCGACCGCCACCGCCGTGATCGACACCCGGCTCGCCCGGCTCCGCAAGCAGGCGCTGCGGCCGTGGCTGAACAACCGGCCGGAGATCGCCGAGCAGTTGCTCCGGGTACTCGCCCGCAGGCTGCGCCGGACGAACGACAACCTGGCCGACCTGATCTTCACCGATGTGCCCGGCCGGGTGGCGAAGAACCTGCTCCAGATGGCGGGCCGGTTCGGCACCCGGGACGGCGGCGTGCTCCGGGTCACCCACGACCTGACCCAGGAGGAGATCGCCCAGCTCGTCGGTGCCTCCCGGGAGACCGTCAACAAGGCGCTGGCCGACTTCGCCTCGCGGGGCTGGCTGCGCCTGGACGGCAAGAGCATCATCATCCTCGACCCGGAGCGCCTGGCCCGCCGCGCCCGGGTCTGACTGACCGACCGCGTCCGCCCTCGGCCCCGTACCACCACCGGGATGGTGCGGGGCTGATCCGCGCCCGCCACGCACAGTGACCTCGCCAAGATCCTTGGCAAACTACGGTTCGCCACGGGCCCCAATTTGCCAAGATTCCGAGACCGTCGGCAGCAGCGGCCGATCCTTCGGCGGTCCGGATGTCCGTCCAGCATGCCGACGTGGGGCAGTCGACCCGGGTCGACCACCCCGGACGGTTACTCCCCGTCGATTTCGACGTCGAGGCCGACGTCCTCCAACGCGTCCTCAATCTCGTCGAGATCTTCCTGGATCTCCTCTACGAGGTCGTCGAACATCCTGCTGACCCACCTTTCCGCCGAGCGGGAGAACGCCTCGCGGACCGCGAAGCAGAGATACGGTACTTTTCGCACAAAACGCCGTCAACCAACTCCGGGTTACCACGACGCCTCAGTTGCGTACGCCAAGTGTACGAAGTGGAATCGACGGACCAGCGACGAGAAACAAGCAGTCTTGACTGTTTGTTTCTCACCCGGCAGGCTGTCTCCGTGTCCAGTACACCGACCCGTACCCCCCAGCGGGAACGCAGCCGGGCCACCCAGGCCCGGGTGCTGGAGGCCACTGTGGAGTGCCTGGTCGAGCGGGGTTGGTCCGGCACCACCACCACGGTGGTGGCGGCCCGGGCCGGCGTCTCCCGGGGGGCCCAACTGCACCACTACCCCACCAAGAGCACCCTGGTAATGGCCGCCGTCGAGCACCTGGCCGAGCGCCGGGCAGCGGAGATCCGGGCCGAGGCGGCCGGCCTGCCGGCCGGACCCGAGCGGCTCGACCGGGTCATCGACATGCTGGCCAGTGCGTTCACCGGCCCGCTCTTCGTCGCCGCCCTGGAGCTGTGGGTGGCCGGGCGGACCGATCCAGAACTGCGGGACGCACTGGTGCCGCTGGAGGCCCGGGTCGGCCGCGAGATGCACCGGCTCACCGTCGACCTGCTCGACGCCGACGAGCGGCAACCGGGGGTACGCGAGGCGATCCAGGCGACCCTCGACCTGCTCCGAGGGCTCGGGGTGGCCAACCTCCTCTCCGACGACTCGGCCCGGCGCGGCGCTCTGCTCGGCATCTGGAAACACCAACTCGCCTCGATCGTCGCCACCGCACATCCCTGACCCGCACCGCTACGCCACCCACCTGCCACCGCCACCCACCCACACCGAAGGCACACGATCCGCGACCGGCAAGGAGGCCGCGAATGGTCGACCTGGACAGTCTGCTGACAGACCTGGCCGCCGAGTCGGCGGCGCTGGAGGCGCTGATCGCGGAACTGCCCGAGGCGGACTGGGGCCGTCCCACACCCGCGCCGGGCTGGACCGTCGCCCACCAGATCGCCCACCTCGCCTGGACCGACCACGTCGCCACGCTGGCCGCCACCGACGTCGACGCGTTCGCCGAGTCGATCCGGTACGCGGCCAACGACCCGCACGGTTTCATCGACCGGGGCGCGGCGGAGTTCCTGGCACCCGTACCCGAACTGCTGGACCGGTGGCGGGCCAGCCGGTCGGCCCTGGTGCGGGCGCTGCGCGGCGTGCCGGCCGGGGAGAAGATGCCCTGGTACGGCACCCGGATGTCGGCCGCCTCGATGGCCACCGCCCGGATCATGGAAACCTGGGCGCACGGCGAGGACGTCGCCGACACGCTCGGCGTCACCCGTACGCCGACCGCCCGGCTCCGGCACGTCGCCCACCTCGGTGCCCGTACCGTCGGACACGCCTTCGCCACGCACGGCCGCCCGATCCCCGACGCACCCGTACGGGTCGAGCTGACCGGGCCCGACGGTGAGTCCTGGCGGTTCGGGCCGGCCGACGCGGCGGACCGGGTCTCCGGGCCGGCACTGGACTTCTGCCTGCTGGTCACCCAGCGACGACACCACGCCGACCTGGCCCTGGTCGCGGTCGGGCCGGTTGCCACCGAGTGGCTCGGCATCGCCCAGGTCTTCGCCGGCCCACCCGGCCCAGGCCGCGAGCCCACCGAACATCCCGGGCAAGGCGGCGACGGCAGGCCAGGCGGTGACGGCGAGCCGGATAGCGGCCGCCGCGAACCGGATAGCGGCGGCGGGGAGCCGGGCGGGGTGCCGTGATCGGCGTCAGCCCGGACGTGCTGCGGATCGGCAACGCCTCCGGGTTCTACGGCGACCGGTCCAGCGCCTGGCAGGAGATGCTGGACGGCGGCGACCTGGACGTGTTGACCGGTGACTACCTGGCCGAGCTGACCATGCTGATCCTCGGCCGGGACCGGCGGCGCGACCCGGAACTCGGCTACGCCCGCACCTTCCTCCGGCAGCTCGAACCCTGCCTCGGCACCGCGCTGGACCGGGGCGTGCGGATCGTGACGAACGCGGGCGGACTCCACCCGGCCGGGCTGGCTGCCGCGCTGCGTACCCTCGCCGACCGGCTCGGGCTGCCGGCCCGGATCGGGTACGTCGAGGGCGACTCGCTGGACCGGCCGGGCACGCTGACCGCGAACGCGTACCTGGGGGCGTTCGGCATCGCCGCCTGCCTGGGTGCCGGGGCGGACGTGGTGGTCACCGGGCGGGTCACCGACGCCTCGCTGGCGGTCGGCCCGGGGATCGCGCACTTCGGCTGGACCCGGTCCGATCTCGACCCGCTGGCCGGGGCGACCGTCGCCGGCCACCTGCTGGAGTGCGGCACCCAGGTCAGCGGCGGCAACTTCAGCTTCTTCACCGAGCTGCCGGACGGCGGGCACCGTCCCGGCTTCCCGATCGCCGAGCTGCACCCGGACGGCTCGGCGGTGCTGACCAAGCATCCGGGCACCGGCGGGGCGGTCACCCGGGAGACCGTTACCGCACAACTGCTCTACGAGATCGCCGGCCCCGACTATCTGGGCCCGGACGTGGTGACCCGGCTCGACACGGTCACCCTGGCCGACGCCGGGCCGGACAGGGTACGCGTCAGCGGGGCCCGTGGCACGCCCCCGCCGCCAACCCTGAAGGTCGGGGTAACCCGGCTGGGCGGCTTCCGCAACTCAATGACCTTCGTCCTCTGTGGACTGGACATCGAGGCGAAGGCGGCACTGGTCCGGGCCCAGCTCACCGAGGCCGTCGGCGGCGACGGGCTGGAGTTCAGGCTCGCCCGTACCGACCAGGTGAACGCGGTCGGCACCGAGACGGCGAGCGCGCTGCTGCACGTACACCTGAGCGACGGTGACCCGAAGCGGGCCGGGCGGGCGTTCTCGGCCGCCGCCGTCGAACTGGCCCTGGCCTCCTATCCCGGCTGCACCCTGACCACCCCGCCTGGCGACGCCAGCCCGTACGGGGTCTTCGTCGCCGAGGAGGTGGCCCAGGAGCGGGTACGGCAGGTCGCCGTACTTCCCTCCGGCGAGCGGGTCGACATCGCACCTCCGGCGGTCACCGCGCCGCAGCACGCGGTGCCGCTCGCCGGTCCGGACGGGGAGCCACGGGTCGAGACCGGCCCGACCCGGCGGGCACCGCTCGGGACGGTGGTCGGCGCCCGCTCGGGCGACAAGGGCGGCGACGCCAACCTCGGGGTGTGGGCTCGGTCGGACGCCGGACACCGCTGGCTGCGCGGCTGGCTGACCGTCGAACGGCTGCGCACGCTGCTGCCGGAGACCGCCACACTGCCGGTGCGGCGGTACGACCTGCCCCACGTACGGGGGGTCAACTTCGTGCTCACCGGCCTACTGGGCGCGGGCGCGGCCGGCTCCACCCGGTTCGACCCGCAGGCCAAGGCGCTCGGCGAACTGCTGCGCGCCCGCGTCGTCGACCTGCCGGCCGAACTGCTCCCCGGGCCACCGATAGAGGCGGCGGGGACCGGCAAGGCGACCCCGCGGGCCGGTGAGGCAGCGGGGACAGGGGAGGCGGCACAGCCCGGGCAGACAGCACAGGCCGAGCAGGCGGCACAGCCCGGGCGGGCGGCGGGGCGACCGGCCGTGGCGGGGTCGGGATGAGGGAGCCGGAGAGCCTGGAACGGCGGCAGCTCCGGGAGCTGACCCGCCGGTTCGTCGCGCGCGACGTACTGTCCCAACTAGACGGGTGGGAGCGGGCCGGCGAGGTACCCCGGGCACTACACGGCGTCGCCGCCGAACTGGGACTGCTCGGGGGCGGCTTTCCGGAGGAGGTCGGCGGCAGCGGCGGCGACCTGCGGGACAGCCTGCTGGTCACCGAGGAACTCATCCGGGCCGGCGGCTCGTCCGGGCTGGTCGCCGCGCTCTTCACGCACGGCATCGCTCTGCCGCACATCGTCAGCGCCTGGCAGCGGGACGGTCGGCCGGAGTCGGGCGGTGCCGCCGACCTGGTCGACCGGTACGTCCGGCCGACCCTCGCCGGGACCCGGATCGGTGCACTCGCCGTCACCGAGCCGGACGGCGGCTCGGACGTGGCGGCGCTGCGCACGACCGCCCGGCGGGACGGTGCCGACTACCTGGTCAACGGCGCGAAGGTCTTCGTCACCAGCGGGGTACGGGCCGACTTCGTCACCACCGCCGTCCGGACCGGTCCGCCGGGTGCGGCCGGCATCTCGCTGCTGGTGATCGACAAGGACGCACCGGGCTGCACCGTCGACCGCCGGCTGGACAAGCTCGGCTGGCACTGCTCCGACACCGCCGCACTCTCCTTCACCGACGTTCGGGTCCCGGCGCGAAACCTGGTCGGTGCCGAGAACGCCGGCTTCGCCGCCATCATGCGGGAGTTCGGCACCGAGCGGCTCTCCCTGGCCACCCAGGCGTACGCCACCGCGCAGCGCTGCCTCGACCTGACCCTGGCCTGGTGCCGGGACCGGCACACCCTCGGCGCTCCGCTGACCCGGCGGCAGGTCGTCCGGCACCGGCTCGCCGAGATGGCCACCCGGACGGCGGCGGCCCGCGGGTACGTCCGGCAGGTCGCCGACCGGGTGGCGGCCGGCGAGCCGGTGCCGGACGAGGTGGCGATGGCCAAGAACGCCGCCGTGGCGGCCTGCGACTGGGTGGTCGACCAGGCTGTCCAACTGCACGGCGGCCACGGCTACCTGCGCGACACCGAGGTGGAGCGGCACTACCGGGACGCCCGGATCCTGGGCATCGGCGGCGGTACCACGGAGATCATGAACGAGATCATCGCCAAGGGCCTGGGGATCTGACCGTGGGACATCGGGAGCTGACCCGGCACGGGTCGGCGGTGGGCGTGAGGAGCCGAGGGTGAGCGTGTTGCGGACGGCCGTCGACCCGGCGGCTCCGGCGTACCGGGAGAACCGGGCGGCGATGCTGGACCGGCTGGCGGAGCTGGAGAGCGCGCTGGACGCCGCCCGGGCCGGCGGCGGCGAGAAGTACGTGGCCCGGCACCACGACCGGGGCAAACTCCTGGCCCGGGAACGTATCGAGCTGCTGCTCGACCGGGACGCCCCGTTCCTGGAACTCTCCCCGGTCGCCGCCTGGGGCACCGACTTCCCGACCGGTGCCGGCGTGGTCACCGGGATCGGGGTGGTCGAGGGCGTCGAGTGCGTCGTCGTCGCCAACGACCCGACGGTACGCGGCGGCGCGGTCAACCCGTACACCCTGCGCAAGACCCAGCGGGCCGGCGAGATCGCCCTGGCGAACCGGCTGCCGATGATCAACCTGGTCGAGTCCGGCGGGGCCGACCTACCCAGCCAGGCGGAGATCTTCATCCCCGGTGGGCGGGTCTTCCGGGACCTGACCCGGCTCTCGGCGGCTCGGATCCCGACCGTCTCGGTGGTGTTCGGCACCGCGACGGCCGGCGGGGCGTACGTGCCGGGGATGTCCGACCACACCATCATGGTGCGCGGCCGGGCGAAGGTCTTCCTGGCCGGGCCGCCGCTGGTCAAAATGGCTACCGGGGAGAACGCCGACGACGAGTCGCTGGGCGGCGCCGCCATGCACGCCGGCACCTCCGGACTCGCCGACTTCGTCGCCGCCGACGAGCCGGACGGGCTGCGGCTGGCCCGGCAGTGCGTACGCCGGCTCGCCTGGCGCAAGCAGGGTCCGGCACCCCGGACCGCCCTGCCCGAGCCGCCGAAGTACGACCCCGAGGAGCTGCTCGGCATCCCCAGCGGCGACCTGCGGGTGCCGTTCGACCCGCGCGAGGTGCTGGGCCGGATCCTGGACGGCTCCGAGTTCGACGAGTTCAAGCCGGCCTACGGCCGTGCCCTGGCCACCGGGTGGGGCAACCTGCACGGCTATCCGGTCGGCGTCCTGGCCAACGTCCAGGGCGTGCTCTTCTCCGAGGAGGCGCAGAAGGCGGCCCAGTTCATCCAGCTCGCCAACGCCGCCGACACCCCGCTGCTGTTCCTGCAGAACACCACCGGCTACATGGTCGGTACCGAGTACGAGCAGCGGGGCATCATCAAGCACGGTGCGCTCATGATCAACGCGGTGTCCAACTCGACCGTGCCGCATCTGACGGTCAACCTCGGCGCCTCGTACGGGGCGGGGAACTACGGCATGTGCGGGCGTGCGTACGAGCCGCGTTTCCTCTTCACCTGGCCGAACGCCAAGTCTGCGGTGATGGGACCGACCCAGCTCGCCGGAGTGCTCTCGATCGTGGCCCGGCAGGCCGCGCAGGCCAGGGGCCGGCCGTACGACGAGGACTCCGACGCCGCCATGCGGGCCACGGTGGAGCGGCAGATCGAGGCGGAGTCGGCCGCGCTGCACCTCTCCGGCCGGCTCTACGACGACGGCGTCATCGACCCCCGGGACACCCGTACGGTGCTCGGGCTCTGCCTCTCCGCAGTCCACAACGGACCGGTCCGGGGCGCCGACACCTACGGTGTCTTCCGGTTCTGAGCCGCGTGCCCGGACGACCGATGCACACCCCGAACCCTGCGAGGAGGAGCGGCGGATGATCCGCAGACTGCTGGTGGCCAACCGGGGCGAGATCGCCCGACGGATCTTCGCCACCTGCCGGTCCCTCGGCATCGAGACGGTCGCCGTGCACTCCGACCCGGACGCCGACGCACCGTACGTCGCCGAGGCCGACGTCGCGGTCAGGCTGCCGGGCGCCGCGCCGGTCGAGACGTACCTCCGGGTCGACCGGCTGGTCGAGGCGGCCCGCCGGACCGGGGCCGACGCGGTGCATCCCGGCTACGGCTTCCTCGCCGAGCATGCCGGCTTCGCCAGCGCGGTCGGTGACGCCGGGCTGACCTGGGTCGGCCCGCCCGCCAAGGCGATCGCGGCGATGGGTGACAAGACCGAGGCGAAGGCGCTGCTCGCCGACGCCGGGGTGCCGATGCTGCCGACGTACACCGCCGCCGGTCAGGTCGACGCGTTTCCGGTACTGGTCAAGGCGGCGGCCGGCGGCGGCGGGCGCGGCATGCGGATCGTCCGCGACCCGGCCGACCTGACTCGGGCGATCGAGTCGGCCCGCCGGGAGGCCGCCGTCGCGTTCGGCGACGGCACGGTCTTCGTCGAGCCGTACGTCGAGCGGGCCCGGCACGTCGAGGTGCAGGTCGTCGCCGACGCGCACGGCACCGTGCTCTCGCTCGGCGAACGCGAGTGCTCCATCCAGCGTCGGCACCAGAAGATCGTCGAGGAGGCACCCTCGGTCGCGGTCACCCCACACCTGCGGGCCGGGCTGGAGAGCGCGGCGGTGGCCGCCGCCCGCGCCGTCGGCTATCTCGGGGTGGGTACCGTCGAGTTCCTGCTCACCCCGGCCGGCGACTTCCACTTCCTGGAGATGAACACCCGGCTCCAGGTCGAGCACGCGGTGACCGAATGCGTCACCGGTACCGACCTGGTCCGGCTGCAACTGCTGGTCGCCGAGGGCAGGGCGCTGCCGACCACCGCCCCGCCGGTCATCGCACACGCGATCGAGGTACGCCTCTGCGCCGAGGACCCGGCCGCCGACTGGTTGCCGGCCACCGGCACGCTGCACCGGTTCGCCGTGCCGGGGGTGACCGCCGAGTTCGGCACCGACCCCCGGCGCGGCTCCGGGCTGCGGCTCGACTCGGGGGTACGGGACGGCTCGGTGGTCGGGGTGCACTACGACTCGATGGTCGCCAAGCTGATCGCCTGGGCACCGACCCGGGACGAGGCGGCCCGGGCGCTGGCCGGCGCACTGCGTCGGGCGGAGCTGCACGGCGTGACGACCAACCGGGACCTGCTGGTCCGGGTGCTGCGCTCGGCGGAGTTCCGGGCCGGCGAGATCGACACCGGTTTCCTCGACCGGCATCCGGAGGTCTTCGCCCCGCTGCTCCCGCCGGACCGGGTCGGGTTGGCCGGGCTGGCCGCCGCGCTGGCCGGGGCCGCCGAGCGCCGGGCCGCGGCCCCGGTGCTCGGTACGCTGCCGTCCGGCTGGCGCAACGTCCCCAGCATGGCACAGACCATCGGGTACGCCGGCCCGACCGGCCCGATCGAGGTCGACTACCGGCTGGACCGCTCCGGCACTCTGGTCACCTGGGCGGCCCGGCCGATCGGCGCCAGGCGATCCGACCCGAGCGGGCAGCCCGAGCCGAGCAGGCAACCCGACGTGGTGCTGCTCGCCGCCGAACCGTCCCGCACCGTGCTGGCGGTCGACGGGGTCCGGCACGCGTTCGCCGTACACCGGGTCGGGGCGGTCTCCTTCGTGGACGGTCCGGACGGTCCGGTGGTACTGACCGAGCTGCCCCGGTACGCCGAGCCGGTACCGGAGCTGGCCGAGGGCTCGCTGCTGGCGCCGATGCCCGGCACGGTCAGCCGGACCCTGGTGACGGCCGGGCAGCGGGTCGCCGCCGGTGAGCCGCTGCTCGTGCTGGAGGCGATGAAGCTCGAACACCCGGTCGCCGCCCCGGCCGCCGGGGTGGTGGCCGAGTTGCCGGTCGCCGCCGGCTCCCAGGTGGAGACCGGTGCGGTGCTCGCCGTGGTCACCCCGGAGCAGCCCACGACACCAGGTCGGGGGCAGCCCACGACACCAGGCCCGGAAGGGCCCGGCGCCCCTGGCCCGGAGTAGTCCGGCGCCCATCCCCAGCTCCCTCGAAGGAAGGCATCCCGCATGGACTTCGACCCCACTCCCGAGCAGCGGCAGCTCCGCGAGGCCGTCCGGGCCCTCGGCCAGCGCTACGGCCACGACTACTTCGTCGCCAAGGCGAAGGGCGGCGAGCACACCACCGAGCTGTGGGACGAGGCCGGCCGGCTGGGCTACCTCGGGGTCAACATCCCCGCCGAGTACGGCGGCGGTGGCGGCGGCATCACCGAACTGGCCATCGTCTGCGAGGAACTGGCGGCGACCGGCTGCCCGCTGCTGCTCCTGGTGGTCTCGCCGGCCATCGCGGGTACGGTGATCGGTCGGCACGGCACCGAGGCGCAGCGCCGGACCTTCCTGCCCGGGCTCGCCGACGGGTCCCTGAAGATCGCCTTCGCGATCACCGAACCGGAGGCGGGCTCGAACTTCCACCGGCTCGGCACGGTCGCCCGCCGTGACGGCGCGGACTGGCTGCTCTCCGGCCGGAAGTGCTTCATCTCCGGAGTGGACGAGGCGCCGTACGTGCTGGTCGTCGCCCGGGTACCCGACGACGGGCCCGCCGGGGCGGAGGGCGACGGAACGACCGACCCGGGCGGCGGTGGGCGCCCGACACCCGACGAGCGGCTCCGCCCCGCGCTCTTCGTCGTCCCGACCGACGCCCCCGGGCTGACCATGTCGAAGCTGGAGATGGAGATCGTCTCCCCGGAGAACCAGTGGCTGCTCTACTTCGACGAGGTACGGCTGCCCGGCGACGCCCTGGTCGGCGGGGCGGCCGAGCCGGGCGACCGGGGCGGGCTGGACGCCGGACTGCCGGCGCTCTTCGCCGGGCTCAACCCGGAGCGGATCACCGTCGCCGCGATGAGCGCCGGCACCGGCCGGTACGCGATCGAACGCGCCTCCACCTACACCGCCACCCGACGGGTCTGGGGTCGGCCGGTCGGCGCCCACCAGGGAGTCTCGCATCCGCTAGCGCACGCCGCCGTCCAGGTGGAACTGGCCCGACTGATGATCGCCAAGGCCGCCACCCTGTACGACGCCGGACGGGACGTCGAAGCCGGTGTCGCCGCGAACCTTGCCAAGTACGCCTCGGCGGAGGCGGCGGCGCTGGCCGTGGACACCGCGATCCAGGTGCACGGCGGCAACGGGATGACCACCGACTACGGGGTGGCCACCCTGCTCGGCGCGGTACGGGCCGGCCGGATCGCCCCGGTCAGCCGCGAGATGATCCTCAACTTCGTCGCCCAGCGCGTCCTCGGCCAGCCCAAGAGCTACTGATCAGCCGGTAACGGCGTCAGAGGCCCGCACCGGTGGCCGTCCGGCACTCCGCGTCGATCCGGTTCACCGGGCGTACCCGCCGGCCCATCCCCTCCAGCAGCGAGTCCTCGACGTGGAAGCCGTGGATCCGCAGCCGGTAGCGGGGTAGTTCCTCCTCGGTCGGGCAGAGCACCTGCGCCTCGACCCGGCCGGTCGGCACGTACCGGACGCCACCGCGCTCCTGGAGGATCACCATGCTGACGTCGTCCACCGTGATCACGTGCCCCCGGATCCGCTCGACGCCACCGGCCTCCGCACCGGGCGCGACCGGCCCGCCGTCCGAGGCCGGCGGCGTGGTGCCGGTGCCGTCGTCGGCGGCCCGGATCGTGGTGACGGTCAGCGGCAGCACCGGAGTGGTGATCACCGGCAGTGCCGCCCAGCAGAGCATCGCCAGTACCGCCAGCTGGGCCGTCATGGCGAGCGGCCGGGCCACCCCCACCGGTACGGGGCCGGTGACGAGCATCGCCAGCAGCGGCGGGGCCGCGATCACGAGTACCGCGAACGCCTCCCGCTGCTTCCACGCGTCGGCCAGGGTCGGCAGCATCAGCACGGCGTACCCGGCCAGCAGTGCGCCGAGGAGCAGCAGCCGGGGGATCCGCCGCTCGTCGAGCCGGGCCGGGCTGAGCTGAAACGCGGCCGCGAACGCCGGCAGCAGCAGTGGCAGGTAGAGGATCGGCCAGGTGGCGAGCGCGACGGCGAAGCTGGCGATCACCACCCACGGCGGGGTGATCGCCCGCCATCGGGCGAAGATCGGCGGATGCCGGCCGATCCGGTGCGACGGGTTGCACTGGGCACTGGCCAGCAGCACGGCGCCGATCGCGAAGACCGCGACCAGCCCGGCCGAGACCAGCCGGGCGGCGGTGGTGACCAGCGCGGCGGCCAGGTTCACCGGATTCACGTTGGCGACCAGCAGCAGGGTGGTCTGCAACTCGCCGCCCGCCTCCACGCCCAGCCGGAGTACCGAGAAGATCGCCGGCACCCCGACGACCAGGGTCCAGAACGACTGGCTGGCCCGGGATCTCCGCTCCGCGGCGTCGGCGGTGGACGGCCAGCCGACCGCCGCCCCTCCGCCCCGGTCACCGCCGCCGGTTGCGGAAGCGACCACCGGAACGTCGGATCTCGGATCATCGGACGCCGGCAGGTCGGACGCCGGCAGGTCGGACGCCAGGGCATCGGTCGCCGGGACGTCACCGGCCGCCGGCCGGCCGTCCACCGGCCGTCCACTCTCGACGCCGCCCCGGCCGGTCGGTGCGCCGGACCGGGGTGCCGTCGACTCCCGCCCGGAGAGGGTCACACCGGCGCCTTCTCGTCGAAGTCCACCAGGTCCGGGACGTTCAGCGGCGGCGGCTGCTGACGGTCCGGCCGAGGGAGCCACGGCCCCAGGTTCCGGTGGTACGCGCTGAGCCATGCACTCGTCCGGCCGGCGCGCCCCTCCTGGTAGCTCTTGTGCAGGAAGAAGGCGACCAGGTCACGAAGCGCCGGATCGCTGATCGGCACCCCGACGCCGAGTTGCTCGCTGGTGCCGAACGGCATGTCGACGATCTCGAACCTCGCCGGATAGCGGGAGCGGAACCCGGCGAGGATCGTCTCGTCGGAACTCACCGCGTCGTACCTGCCGTCGATGATTCCCTGCACGCAGTCCCGGACGTTCTTGACCACCAGCGTCCTTATCTGGTGTTTTTCGAGTTCGGCCTCGGTGGTCGACCCGCCTCCGACGCAGATCCGCAAGCTGGGGGCGCGCAGGTCCTCGATGGTGCGGATCCGGTTCTTCAGCGCGACCGGGATCATCACCTCCTGGGTGGTGACGAAGTACGGTCCGGCAAAGCTCACCAGCTTCTGCCGCTCCTCGGTGATGGAGAAGCTGGAGACCACCATGTCGACCTGCCCGCTCTGCAGTGCGGGAATCCGGTCCTCGGTGGCGAGCTGCACGAACTCGATCCGCTGGTCCCCGGCGTAGCCGAGCGACGCCGCGATGTACCGGGCGATGTCAATGTCGAACCCGACGTACTTGCCGTTGTCGTCCAGTACGCCCATCAGCGGCTCCAGGGTGGCGACCCCGATCCGCAGCTTGCTCTGGCCGTAGATGTGCGACTGCTTGAGCTTCTCCTGCACCGAGGGGGGCTCGGGACCGCGCTGGCTGTCGCAGCCCGCTCCGGCGGCGAGCAGCAGGGTGAGCACGACCGCCATGGTCGTGCCGAGCAGCCGTAGCCGGCCTCTGCGCGATGTCTCGGTCATCGACGGACCCCGGTCTGGGAGGGGGATGCTACCGCCGAGCGTAGCCGCCAATGCCCACTTCGGTAATCACCACCACGCGGAGATCAGCTCGCCGTCAGGCTGGGCCCGGTGAGCCGGTCGACGCCCTTACCGGCCAGGCAGCGGAAGGTCCGTTCAATTCCGCCGGCCGGCGGCGGCAATACCTCGAAACGCCACGGGGCGACGTCGATCAGGGTGGTGGTGTGCCGGAAGACGGTCGCGTTGCAGACCTGGCGAACGGTGATGTCGTTCTTCACCGCCGCATGGTCGGCCGGGTCCAGCCCGGGTGGCAGGTCACCTTCGGCATAGGACTCCCAGGTGTGCCGGCCCGCGCAGGCAATCTCGCTGGCCTCCGCCACCGTGCCCCGGAGCCGGACCGGGCCGAAACACTCCAGCTCGGCCGGGCAGCGGGCGGCCTGGGGCAGCGGCAACTGGCAGCCCGGCAGCGCACCGGTCCCGACCGACGGCCGGCTGGCGGTCGGACCGGCCGTCGTCGCCACCGCCCGCCCGCTCGGCGACGGCCCCGGCAGCCCTCGGTTGGCGAGGAACCAGGAACCGCTGGCGATGGTGGCCAGCAGGACAAGCACGCCCAGACCACCGAAGATCCAGTAGCGCCGCTTGCGGCGGGGCCGGGAGATGGCGGGCTCCCCGCCCACCTCCGGCGGGCCGGAGCCGGGCCGGGGTGGCGGCGGCGTGTAGGACTTCGAGAGGTAGACGCTGGGCGGGGCACCACCCGAGGGCGGCGCCCCGGAGACGGGGACGCCCGAGACCGGCACGCCGGAGACGGGCGCGCCGGAGGTGGGTGTGCGGGGCGAGGGCGTACCGGCGGGGGCCGAGGTCATCGCGGGGCCCGCCGGGCCGCCGCTCCCGGAGGCGGCGACGCTGCCGGCCGGCGCGCCGAGGGCACCGGGTGGCCAGGACCCGCCGGAGACCGGAATCCCGGAGACCGGGATCCCCGACACCGGCACGCCCGCGACCACGTTCCGGTTCGGCGTGTTCGTCACAGCCGGCGGATCCAACGGTACGGCGACGAGCAGGTCCCGCAACTGCTCGGCGGTGGGCCGGTCGGCGGGGTCGTTGGCCATCCCGTAGCGGAGCAGGTCGAGCAGTGGGGCCGGTACGCCCGGCAGCTCCGGGATCGGCTCGGCGAAGAGCTCCAGCAGGGTGAGTAGTCCGGGGTTGCGGTCGGCCTGCCAGCGCGGCGGCTTGCCGTGCATCACCGCGTAGAGGGTGGCGCAGAGCGCGTACACGTCGACGGCCGGTGACGGTGGGCTGTGCCGGAACATCTCCGGTGGCGCGTACGCCGGGGTCAGCACCTCAAGGGTGATCGCCGTGTCCCGGGCCTCGGCGAGTACGGCCAGCCCGAAGTCGGCCAGCGCCGGCTCGTTGAACCGGGAGTAGAGGATGTTGGCGGGCTTGACGTCCCGGTGCAGCACCCCGAGCTGGTGGGCGTCGGCGAGCGCGTCGGCGATCTTCACGCCGACATCGCGGGCCTCGACCGGGTTCAGCGGCGAGGTACGCATCCGCTCGGCGTACGACCCGTCGCAGAGTTCCATGATCAGATATGGGTGCTGGTCCTCGGTGACCCCGGCGTCGAAGAGGTCGACCACGTGCGGATGGGACGACATCCGGCCGGCCGCCCGCGCCTCGCGGAGGAATCGGCGCTGGTCCCGCTCGCTGTCCAGAGTCCGGTTCTCGACCTTCACCGCGACCTCACGCCCCACGGACTGCTGGGTCGCCCGGTACACGGTGGCATAACCACCCCGGGCAAATACCTGCAAATCCGTCAGGCCGGGCACGACGGGCAGCGGCAGCGCGCCTGGCGGGGTATCGGTCACAGACTTGAAAATACCGGGAACATGAGCGGGTTCAGCCCCCCGCACCCGTGGCTGTTACCGGCTGGTTGCCATTCCGACGCCGGTCGTACCAGAGGCCGGCGACGGTGGCAACCGCACCGAGGCCCTCCCAGAGGGCCACTCCGAAGAACCGGCCCGGCGCCACCTCGGTCAGCACCAGGACGGTGAAGACGGTGAAGGTCAGCAGCCGGAACAGCACGGTGAACCGGAAGAACGGCCGCCATTCGGTCCACCCGGCGAGCAGGTAGTAGACACCCATGTTGAACGAGGCCATCGACGAGGCCGCGACGAAGGTCCTGGTGTAGTCGCCGGCGACCCGGTCGGCCGGTTCACGCACCTCGAGGCCGAGCATGGCGAGCAGCCACTCCGGTCGGATCAGGCCGGCGGCGCCGAGCAGCAGGGCGAGCCCTCCGAAGACGGCGATGGTCCAGCCTGCGGCCGAGCGGGGCAGTCTCACCTGCGATCCTCCGTGCCGACGCCAGTCCGCTGTGGACGGCAGTGGATCTAGGCTAACGGCTGCCCGGGCTGGGCGGTATCCCGAAGATCGATGGAATCGAACCCGGCGGCCGGCGCCGTGATCTCCTCGGCGAGCCGCTGCCGGACCACCACCAGCCCCTCCCGGGCGGCCGGACCCGTCGACGGCCGGGCCAGCCGGGCCCGCAACTCCTCCGCCGCGGCCCGCTCACTGGTCTGCTGCGTCGAGTACGCCAACCGGACCGCCTCCTCGGCGACCTCGGCCGCCTCCGCCGGCTGTCCCGCCCCGGCCAGCGCCTCGGCCAGTATCCGAACGGCGATCACCTGACTGCGGATGTCCTCGCCCGGAGCCTCCACCGCCTGCCGGGCCCAGTCCAGCGCGACCGCCGTCCGCCCGTCGGCGAGCAGCGCGGACGCGTACCGGGCCAGGGCCTGGCGGCGGCTGAACAGCACCGAAGGCACCGCGCCGGCCGCCGCGATCGGTTCGAGCAGGTTCACCGCGGTCGCCGCGTCGCCGTCGGCCAGCCGGCTCGCCGCGAGCAGCATCCGGGGACCGAGCTGGGTCGGCGCCAACGGGTTGTGCGGCTCCACCGCCGCCAGCACCGCCTCGGCGTCCCGTTCCGCCGCCGCGACATCCCCCCGGTCGAGTGCCACGAACCCGCGCAGGGTGCTGGCGAGCCCGGTGAGCAGCGGGTGCGAGGTGCGCCGGCCGTACCCGAGCGCATCGGTGAGCAGGTCGGTGGCGTGCTCCGGCTCGCCGACGCCGCGCGCCACCGCGCCGCGTACGACCAGGGCGAAGCCCCGGCCCCAGTCGTCGGCGGCGGCGGCGAAGTCCCGGTACGCCCGCCGCGCCTCGCGGTCGGCCTCGGCGAGTTCACCCAGTTCGGCGGCGGCGAACGCCTCCACGGCGCGCAGTGTGCCGACCGCCCACGCCTCGCTGACCCGCTCGCCGAACGGCAGGAAGACCTGGGCCAGCCGACGCGCCTCGCCGAGCCGGCCGGCGAGCAGCCGGGCGAACGCGGTGGTGCCGCGCAGCCAGGCCCGCCCCACCGGGTCGTCGATCTCGGCGAAGAGCCGCGCCGCCCGGCCGAGTACGGCGTCGGTGCCGGCGAAGTCGCCCCGGGTGGTGGTGACCCAGGCCAGGTTCTGGAGTGACCACGCCTGTCCCCGGGGATCGTCGGCGTCCAGGTTGACCTGGTACGCCCCGGCGAACCGGCTGCTGGCCTGGCTCAGCCGGCCGCTGACGAAGTCGGCCATCCCGAGCCGCCGCATCGCCGACGCCCGGGGCCCCGGCAGGTTGTGCCGGGTGGCCACCTGCAACGCCTCCTGCCAGGAGCTCACCGCCCGCGCCTGGTCGCCCTGGGCCAGGTACGCCTGACCGACCACGAGCAGTGCCCCGGCCCGTACGGCGACGTCGTCCCCGGCGTTCGCCCCGATCTTCTCGGCGAAGGCGAGCGCCTCGGCGATCCGCCCCACCTGGAGCAGGGCGCGGGCGTGCACCAGCCGGTCGCCACCGGGTACCGACTCACCGGCGAGCCGGGCGGCCCGCTCGGCGTACTCGACGGCCTGTGCCGGCTCCCCGGCGGCGAGTGCCCGCCGGGCGGAGCGGCCCAGCGCCGCCATGCCGAGCGGCGCCACGTTCCGGGCGGTCGCGTCGGAGCGCAGACTGACCACGTCGGCGAGCGCGCTGGCCCGCTCGGCGTGCTCGGCGATGAAGGCGTCCCGCTCGGCGGCCGGCAGCCCGCTCGCCCCGGTGCCGGGCCGGACCGCCTCGCCCGGACCGGTTCCCGGGTCCGGCGGCGCGGCCCACTCGGCGAGCGCGGCGTGCCGGTCGGCGAGATCGGCCTTGCCGATGCCGGCGTAGACGGCCTCCCGCATCAGCGGGGTGGCGAAGATGTAGCCGTCCCGGTTGCGGTGCAGCATCCGGCGCTGGAGCAGCTCCTCGACGGCCCGCTCCAGCTCGACCGCGACGACCGCGGTCGGCCGCCCCTCGCGCCCGGCCCGCCGCTCGCGCAGCGCCTCCAGCGCACCGGCCGGCACCGTGTCGCCGACCACTGCGGCGTCCCGCAGCGCCGCCCGGGCGTCCGGCGGCAACGCGTCGATCCGGGCCGCCAGCACGGCGGCGAGGTCGCGGGAGAGCAGCCGGCTGCCCAGCGAACCGGGCGCCAGCCGCCAGACGCCGGCGGCTCCCGCAACGGTGCCGCCGACCGGACTCGCCCCGCCGACCGGGGCGGATGTCGAGGCCGCTCCCAGCCCCGCTCGCTGCGCCTCGTCCGCGCCGACCGTCCCGCCGGTCCCTCCACCGACCGTTCTGCCGCTCCGTCCGGCCGGGGCGGTGGTCCCGGTCGCGCCGGTTCGCACGGCGGAGCCGGCCACACCGCTGCCCGGGGCGGCCTGGCCGGCGGCGGAGGGCCGGACCGGTGCCCGGCCCAGCACGGTGGTCAGCGCGCCCCGCTCCATCAGCAACGTGACCAGCTCGGCCAGATAGAACGGGTTGCCCTGGGCGGTGGCGAGCAGCCGGTCCACGTCGGCCTGGGGCAGCCGCCCCCCGCCGAGGTAGGCGGTCAGCAGCCGGGCGGCGTCCGCACCGCGCAGCGGCGGCAGGGCGTGTACCTCGGCGTCGGCCACCCGGGTCAGCGCACCGGCGGTCCGGACCAGCTCGGGACGGCCGAGCAGTAGCACCAGCACCGGCCCGGTCAGCCGGGACAGCGTCACGCCGAGCGCGTCGGTGGTCTCCGGGGTGGCGTCGTGCAGGTCGTCGACGATGACCGCGAGCGGGGTCTCGGCGGCGAGCGCGCTGAGCAGTTCGGCGACGGCGACCGGGATCGCGTCGGCGTCCGGCCCGGGTTCGCCGGCCGACCACTCGGCGGGGCCCGCCGGCACGGTGCCGTGCGCCGGAGGCAGCTCGGTGTAGCCCAGCAGGGCGAGCAGGAGGTCGACGGCGACCGGTGGCGGGTCGGGGCGATGCCGGGAGAGCCGCTGGCCCAGCCGGCGCAGCCGCTCCTCGACCACCGGCCGGGTGACGGCGGTGGCCGGGCCGTCCGGCAGGCCGACCGCCGCCCGGACCAGGTCGGCGAGCGGGGCGAGCCGGCGGCGCTCCCCGAACGCCGCGCACTTGACCGAGAGCACCCGGGCGCCGGTGTGCGTCGCGTACCGGCCGGCACCGACGTCGTAACCGGCGGCCAGCCGTTCCACCTCGGCGGCGAACCGGGACTTGCCGATCCCCGCCTCGGCGGTCATCAGCAGCACCCGGGGCTGCCCCTGGTCGATCACCTCGGCGAGTCGACCGGCCACCCGGCCGATCTCGGTCTCCCGCCCGACGAAGGGCGCCTCGTCGCCGAGCCCGGACCGGGTGCCGGGGGCGTCCAGCAGGCCCAGCAGCTCGTACGCCTCGACCGGCTCCCGCTTGCCCTTCAGCCGCAGTGGCCGGAGCTGCCGCCAGGAGGCGACCCGCCGGGTGGCCGCCGCCGTCCGGGCACCGGCGTAGACGGCGCCGATCGCGGCGGCGTCGGCCAGCCGGGCGGCGGTGTTCACGGTGTCGCCGATGACGGTGTATTCGATCGACGCCTGGATGCCGGCGACCACGTCACCGGTGTTGAGCCCGACCCGCAGCCCGAGCGGGGCCCCGCCGCCCTGCTCGTCGTCGAGGACCCGGCGTACGGCGCGCTGCATGGAGAGCGCCGCCCGGACCGCCCGCTCGGCGTCGTCCTCGTGCGCGACGGGTGCGCCGAAGACGGCCATGATCCCGTCGCCGGTCAGCTTGTCGACGTGCCCGCCGAAGGTCTTGACCGCACCGGCGAGCGCGGCGAGGACCCGGTCGGTGACCGTACTGACCCGCTCCGGGTCAAGATCCTCCGACCAGGAGGTAAAATCGGACAGATCGCCGAAGAGCACCGTTACCACCCGGCGCTCCGCCTCCGGCAGGGTCGCGGCAGCCGGTAGCGCGACTCCGCAGTTGTGGCAGAACCGCGCACCGGGTACGGCAACGGTTCCACACACCGGGCAGGTCACGGATTTTCCAACCCACCGGCCCCCGGGCCGGATTCCCGGTTCTCTTGATCGAGATAGGCGAGTTGGGCCCGGACGGACCATTCGGCCGCCGACCAGAGCGCCCGGTCCACGTCCGCGTAGACCACCGCCACCACCTCGGCGGCGCTGCGCGCCCCCTGGCTCACCGCCGTGCGGACCTGGTCGAGCCGGGCCTGCCGGTGGGCCAGGTAGAACCGGGCCGCGACGGCGCAGTCGGCCAGCGGCGGGCCGTGCCCGGGCAGCACCGGCACCCCGGCGAACTCGGTCAGCGTCTCCAGGCTCTCCAGATAGTTCCCCAGGTCACCGTCGGGGTGCGCGACGATCGTGGTGCCCCGGCCCAGGATGGTGTCGCCGGTGAAGACAGCCCGCTCGTCACCGCCCTCGACCAGGAAGCAGAGCGAGTCGGCGGTGTGCCCGGGGGTGATCAACAGCCGGATCCGGAGACCGGCCAGCTCGATCGTCGACCACCCGCAGCGGAAGGTCAGCGGCTCGGCGCCGGTCAGCTCCAGGAAGCGGTCCAACCCCTCGGTGTGGTCGGGGTGGCCGTGCGTGACCAGCACCCCGGCCACCGGCCCGTGCGCGGCCACCGCGGCCAGGTGGCCCTCGTCGAGCGGGCCCGGATCGACCACGACCACCACACCCGTGCCCGGGACGCCGAGCACCCAGGTGTTGGTGCCGTCCAGGGTCATCGGCCCCGGGTTGGGGGCACGGACCAGCGTCGCCCAGCTCGGTAGCTGGTCGGCCAGCGCCGCCGCCGGCGCGGTCACGTGCCCGGTCATGGCTGAGATGGTACGACCCGCAGGCGACAGCACCGTGACCTGCCGGTGTCGCCCGTCGGACAAGCCACCCCGGTGTTCACCCAGCGGTCTTCGACCCGGAGTTCTCTCACCGCAGCGCGCGGTGCCGGACCGGCACCGCCGGCCCGGCTCCGGCAGCCCTTCGACTCACCCGGCCGCCCACTCCGGCTCGGGTCACGGTGACGTTCTGGGCCGGGCCGGCCGCACGGGTCCTCCGGGCGGCCCCGGCGCTACCTGACCGGAGGCCTGACCCGGCTCAGGCCACCTCGACGATGACCTCGACCTCGACCGGCGCGCCCAGCGGCAGTTCGGCGACCCCGACCGCGCTGCGGGCGTGCCGGCCCGCCTCACCGAAGACGGTGCCGAAGAGTTCCGAGGCGCCGTTGACCACGCCGGGCTGCCCGGTGAACCCGTCGGCGGAGGCCACGAAACCGGTCACCTTTACGATCTTGACAACGCTCTCCAGGCCCACCAGCGTGTCGATCGCGGCAAGCGCGTTCAGCGCGCACTGCGCGGCCAGGTCCTTCGCCTGCTCGGCCGAGACACCTGCGCCGACCCTGCCGGTGGCCAGCAGCTTGCCGTCGCGAAACGGCAACTGGCCGGAGACGTACACCTGGCGACCGGACTGGACGGCCGGTACGTACGAGGCCAGCGGTGGCACCACCTCGGGCAGTACGAGGCCCAGCTCGGCGAGCTTGCCGTGTGGTCCAGCCGTCACGACTTGGCCCGCTTGAGGTACGCGACGAGCTGCTCCGGGTTCGGGCCGGGTATCACCGCCACCAGTTCCCAACCGTCCTCGCCCCAGTTGTCGAGAATCTGCTTGGTGGCGTGCGTGAGCAGCGGCACCGTGGCGTACTCCCACTTCTGCATCGCTAGAGGTCTCCTCGTCTCGGGCTTGTCGGCGACAGCCTACGGGCTGCGGCCGCCGCGGTACGCGTACGCCTCCCGATCGGTGGGGCGGAGCTGTCCCGATCCCGCGCCGGACCGTGGCTGCCCCGGTTGGCCGGGCGGGATACCCTCGCCGGGCCGGGTCGCCACAGTTCTGCCGCCGCACCGTCCGACCACGCCAGCCCTCCCGACCCGCCGGCCGGCGCCTTGACCACCGCACCGGGGCCCTGCGGGGATTGGGGAGACCATGAGGCAACCGTCCGACGGCGACGAACCCGCCCGCCCGCCGGCCGAGTCCTCGGCACAGAACGGGCCCACCGGGCCAGTCCCGGACATCGAGCCGACCGGACCGGCACCACAGCCCGAACCGAGCGGACCGGCACCACAGCCCGAACCGACCGGACCGGCATCGATCGACGTGCCGGAACGATCGGCCGGCGGGTCGGCCGAAGCGACACGCCCGGCCGAGGTTCCGGCGTCGGCGAAATCCTCGTCCGAGGTCGCCTCGCCGGTCGACCCGTCCGTCAACACGCCGTCCGACGACGAGCCGACGGAGCCGACCTTTCCGGCCGAGACCGCAGAGCCGCCCTCCGCTCCCGCCGAGACCGCAGAGCCGCCCCCCGCTCCCGCCGATTCCGGCGCCCCCGAGACGCCGGAGTCCCCCACCCGAGGGCTCGCCCCCGAGACCTCAGCCGTCCCGGACCTCCCGGAGACCGCCACCCAACGGCTCGACCCGGAGACCCGGGTCCTCCCGGATCCCCCGGAGGTGCCGACCCAGCGGATCGTCCCGGCATCGCCGGCAACCGCCGCCCCGACCCCAGCGCCCGCCCCGCCGGCCCCCACCGAAGCAGGGGCCTCGGTCCCCTCGACCGAATCCGCAGCCCCACTGGCCCCGACCGGGCCGTGGGCCTCGTCGGTGACGGCGGCCTCCCAGCCTGTCCCGCCGACGCCGGCCGGGCCGATGCCGTACGGGCCGCCGACCTCGGCACCGCCCATGTCCGGCCCGCCCATGTCCGGCCCGCCCATGTCGGCGCCGCCCGGATACGGCCCGCCGGGACCGGGGCAGCCGACTCCGGGACAGCCCGGTCCGGGCGGCTACCACCCCGGCCAGCCCGGGCCGGGCCCGGCCGTACCCGGTCACCCGGCACCTCCCGGCTATCCGGCGACCGGACCCGCCACACCGCCGAGGAAGCGGCGCGGTCTCATCATCGCGTCGGTCGCGCTGGCCGCGACGCTGCTGCTCTGCGTGGTCGGCGGGGTCTCCGCCTTCCTGGTGGTCCGCGGCGTCGAGCGGGGCGAAGGGGCCGCGGATCCCGTGGTCGCCGTGGACGAGTTCCTGACGGCGGTCTACAGCGAGCGGGACGCCGACCGGGCGGCCAGCCTGGTCTGCTCGGCCGCCCGGGACGACGACGAGATCGCCGCGAAGATCCAGGAGGTGGCGGAGTCCGCCGGGCGGTACGACACCGCGCGGTTCCGTTGGGCCACGCCCAAGGTCGACGAGCAGACCGAGGAACGGGCCCTGGTGTCGACCAGACTCACCATGACCACCGGCGACGAGCGGTCGGTGGACCAGCAGTTGGCCTTCGTGGTGATACGGGAGACCGGGTGGTGGGTCTGCGACGTCATCTGACCGGCCGGCTGGTCGGGCTCGGGGCTGGTTAGGCTCGAAGGGTGCGAGCGGGCGAGGAGTCGGGGGACCGGGCGGGTGCCGACCGGGCGAGTGCCCGGTGGCCGGCCCGGCTGCACGTGATCACCGGTAAGGGCGGGACCGGCAAGACGACGGTTGCCGCCGCGCTGGCGCTGGCACTGGCCAGCGGTGGTCGCCGTACGCTGCTGGTCGAGGTGGAGAGCCGGCAGGGCATCGCCCAGCTCTTCGGCACCGACCCGCTGCCGTACGAGGAGCGGCCGATCGCCACCGCACGCGGCGGTGGCGAGGTACGCGCCCTGGCCGTCGACTCCGAGGAGGCGCTCCTCGAGTACCTCGACATGTTCTACAAGCTCGGGGCGGCGGGTCGGGCGCTGCGCAAGCTCGGCGCGATCGACTTCGCCACCACGATCGCACCGGGGCTGCGGGACGTACTGCTCACCGGCAAGGTCAAGGAGGCCACCACCCGGACGGCCGACAAGCGCCGGGTGTACGACGCGGTGGTGCTGGACGCCCCGCCGACCGGTCGGATCGGCCGGTTCCTGAACGTCACCGCCGAGACCGCCCGGCTGGCCAAGGTCGGCCCGATCAAGACCCAGAGCGAGGGGGTCGCGGCGCTGCTCCGCTCCCCGATGACCGCCGTACATGTGGTCACGCTGCTGGAGGAAATGCCGGTTCAGGAGACGATCGACGCGATCGCCGACCTGAACGGCCTACGGATCCCGGTCGGCCGGCTGATCCTGAACGCGACCCGCCCGCCGCTGCTGGCCGGCAAGGTCACCCAGGCCGAGCTGCGCCGGGGGCTGGCCGCGGCCGGCCTGCAGACCGATCGGGCGTCCGTCGCCGGCCTGCACGCCGAGGCCCGCGACCAGCTCATCCGGCGTGAGTTGGAGGAGTCGCTCCGGGCCGACCTGGTCGAGCTGGGGCTGCCCCTGGTGGAGCTGCCACTGCTGACCGAAGGGGTGGACCGCGTCGGTCTGGACGTGATCGCCGACACGCTGCTGGCCGCCGACTGAACCCGGACCCGGCCGGACCTCGCCAAACCGAGCCGGGGGCGCCGGCTCCACCTACGCCACTGCGCACCTCGGAGACCCCGAGCCCGAGGTTCCGCGATGCCGACCGGACCGGGACGGCGGCGAGCAGCCCGGCCGCCGAGTGAGAGGGCGAACACGGGCCGGGACAGCCGATTGACTCACACCTGAGTGGCACCACGCCGCCCGCGCGGCGCTGTGCCGATACGCTCGGTTGGTGCGTCCCGATCACCCAGCACCGGAGCTGGACATCGACCAGATCCTCGCCGATCCCGGTGTCCGGATCGTGGTCTGCTGCGGCTCGGGCGGGGTGGGCAAGACCACCACGGCTGCCGCCCTCGCGCTCCGGGCCGCCGAGCGGCACGGCCGGCGTACGGTGGTGCTGACCATCGACCCGGCCCGGCGGCTGGCCCAGTCGCTCGGGTTGAGCGAGCTGGACAACACCCCCCGGCAGGTCAAGGGGATCGACGTCGAGACCAGCAGCGGCGAACTGCACGCCATGATGCTGGACATGAAACGGACCTTCGACGACGTGGTGCTCGCGCACACCGATCCGGCGAAGGCAGCGGAGATCTTCGCCAACCCGTTCTACCAGGCGATGAGTTCCACCTTCGCCGGCACCCAGGAATACATGGCGATGGAGAAGCTGGGCCAGTTGCACGCCCGGGACGAGTGGGACCTGATCGTGGTCGACACCCCGCCGTCCCGGTCCGCCCTGGACTTCCTCGACGCACCGGCCCGGCTCTCCCGGTTTCTGGACGGGCGGATGCTGCGGTTGCTGCTGGCGCCGGCCCGCAGCGGTGGGCGGAGCATGTTCAGCCTGGTCACCGCCTCGTTCGGGATGTTCTCCCGGGTCGTGCAGAAGGTGCTCGGCGCTCAGTTGCTCACTGACCTGTCCGGTTTCGTGGCGGCGCTCGACTCGATGTTCGGGGGTTTCCGGCAGCGCGCCGAGCAGACGTACCAGGTGCTCCAGGCACGAGAGACGGCGTTCCTGCTGGTCGCGGTGCCCGAGCCGGACGCGGTCCGGGAGGCGGCGTACTTCGCGGGGCGGCTGAGCCAGGAGCGCATGCCGCTGGCCGGTCTGGTGCTGAACCGGGTGCACCGGCCCGCGGTGGAGCGGCCGACCGCCGCCGAGAGCCTGGCCGCGGCCGAACGGCTGGTGGAGCTGGGCGGGCACGAGGCGACCGTGGAAACCCTGTTGGCACATGCCGCGCTCAGCCAGCAGGCAGCGCGGGAGCGGCGGGTCGCCCGGGTCTTCACCGATGCCTTTCCGGCGGTACCGACGGTTGCGGTGACGGCTCAGCCCGCCGACGTGCACGACGTCGACGGGCTGCGCACGATCGGTGCCGCGATCAGCCGGCGTTGACCAGGACCTTGTCCTTGTTCTTCAAGGCCGCCTCGAACATCTTGCGCCAGCTCGCCACCTGCGGGTGACGACGCAACAGAGCCCGGCGTTCCCGCTCGGTCATGCCGCCCCACACACCGAACTCGATGCGGTTGTCGAGCGCGTCGGCGAGGCACTCGTACCGCACCGGGCAGCTGCGGCAGATCCGCTTCGCCACGTTCTGTTCGGCGCCCTGCACGAACAGCGCGTCAGGATCACCGTTCTGACACGCTGCCAACGTGGGCCAATCTGTGATCATGCCCATCTGTTCCTGTCCCCCCTTGCAGTCCCGCTACCGACCAGAGCCGGTCAGCCGGCGATAACCCCCCGGCCACCCGTGCCGCCCTCCCCCGGGCACCACGGACGACATGCGTTTCTCTCGCTCGACCATCATGCTCTGTAGTCAACTGATTACGCAACGTTGTTAGCCAAATCCGTCAACCCGGACATTCCTTGGCGCTTCATCCGGCAATCCGGCCCTGACTACCCGGCCGCGATCAGCGAAAACGCTGCGGAGACTTCCCGGAGGGAGGAGACTCTGCAGCAAGGAGCCCGCAACCGCGCACCAGGGGTCGTGCGTTTAACACAACGAGGCCAGCGCCCGCAGGAAATGGGGAAAGTACGCAGGGCGCGACCTCTGTGTCGATTCACGTACCCTGTCGAGGTGACCTGGATGCGGAAGCGTGACCACAATGTCTTCACCAACGCCGCGTCGCTGCTGATCTGTGGGCTGCTGGCCGGTGTGGTGGTTGCCGCAGCCGCGTTCCCCGCAGTGGCGATGTCCGGGCTGGCCGCCAAGGCCGGCGCGGAGACGTTCGACAAGCTGCCCACCGAGCTGACCGTCAAGAAGGCCCCGCAGATCAGCTACCTCTACGCCTCTGACGGCAAGACCCCGCTCGCCACCATGTACGACGAGAACCGCCGCGACGTGCCGCTCAAGGATGTCGCGCCGGTGGTCGCGCAGGCGCTGATCGCCGCCGAGGACAAGCGCTTCTACGAGCACAACGGCGTCGACGTCAACGGCGTCGCCCGGGCGTTCGTGGCCAACAACCAGGCCGGGGTCACCACCCAGGGTGCCTCCACGCTCACCATGCAGTACGTCCGGCTCACCATCGCCTACTCGGCGACGCATCCGCAGGACGTCGTGGCAGCCACTGAGGACACCAGCATCCGGAAGGTCCGCGAGATGCGGTACGCCCTGCAACTCGACGCCGACCTGACCAAGGACCAGATCCTGGAGGGCTACCTCAACATCGCCCCGTTCGGCAACGGCGCGTACGGCATCTTCGCGGCCAGCCAGGTGTACTTCGGCAAGCACCCGAAGAACCTGAAGCTCGAAGAGGCGGCGATGCTGGCCGGGATGGTCAAGGCGCCGTCGGAGAACGACCCGACCACCAAGAGCGGCTACCCGGAGGCGCTCAACCGGCGCAACTGGGTCCTCGACCAGATGGTCGAGACCAAGGCGATCACGCCGGAGGAGGCCGAGAAGGCCAAGGCGATCAAGCTGGTCGTCAAGGACAAGCGCACCCCGAACGGCTGCGTCGACGTCGGCAAGAACGACTGGGGCTTCTTCTGCGACTTCTTCTACCGCTGGTGGATGCAGCAGGAGACCTTCGGCCGCACCCAGTACGACCGGGAACGGCGGCTCAAGAGCGGCGGCTACACCGTCGTCACCACCCTGGACGCCAAGACGCAGAAAGCGGCCAAGGACGCCGTCGAACGCAACGTCAAGACGGGCAAGAAGGAAGCCATGATGGTGGCGGCGATCGAGCCCGGCACCGGACGGGTCCGCGCGCTGGCGGTGAACCGGAACTACAAGCTCGACGACCCGAACAAGCCGGCGAACAAGATCAGCACGAACCCGGCGAAAAAGAAGAAGAAGATCCGGGGTACCTACCCGAACACCACCAACCCGCTGCTGACCGGCGGCGGCGACATCACCGGCTACCAGGCCGGCTCGACCTTCAAGATCTTCACGGTGGTGGCGGCGCTGGAGAACGGCTATCCGCTGGAGTGGAGCATGAACGCCAAGCCGGTCGCCCAGACGAAGTACATCGTCGAACACAACTCTCCGGCCGCGTGTCCCGGCACCAACAAGTACTGCCCGCAGAACGCCAGCGCGAGCATG
Source organism: Plantactinospora sp. KLBMP9567 (assembly GCF_033446045.1). Taxonomy (NCBI): domain Bacteria; kingdom Bacillati; phylum Actinomycetota; class Actinomycetes; order Micromonosporales; family Micromonosporaceae; genus Plantactinospora; species Plantactinospora sp. KLBMP9567. The sequence continues at coordinate 237,140 of NZ_JAWQRR010000021.1, forward strand.
GCGGGCGTACACAACATGTGGAGCGCGTTCGGGGCGTCGGTGAACACCTTCTTCGTGCCGCTCCAGGAGCGGGTCGGCGCGGCCAAGGTGGTCGACGCGGCGAAGCGGATGGGCATCACGTTCCGGGCCAGCAACGACGCCAACTTCGCCGCCACCAAGCAGGCGGCGAACGGCTGGGGCGCGTTCACCCTCGGCGTCTCCCAGACGACCCCGCTGGAGCTGGCCAACGCGTACGCCACGCTGGCCGCCGACGGCAAGTACTGCGAGCCGATCCCGGTGCAGCTCATCCGGGACCAGGAGGGCAACAAACTCGACATCGCCAACCCGCGCTGCTCCCAGAACATCAAGCCCGAGGTGGCCCGGGCGGCCGTGGACGCGGCCCGCTGCCCGGTCGGCGACAACTCGTCGACCTCGCGCTGCAAGGGGCGTACGGCCGGAAACGTCCGGGGCATCGTCGGCAAGCCGGTCGCCGGCAAGAGCGGCACCACCGACAGCGAGAAGAGCGCCTCACTGGTGGCGATGACCAAGCAGCTCGCGGTCGCCGGCATCCTCGCCGACCCGGACTGGGCCGAGACCACGCAGAACATGGGACACAACGAGCCGGGCGGCGTCAACCACGCCGTCTACCAGACGCTCCGGGACGCGATGAAGGGGAAACCCTCGATCCAGTTCACCCCACCAGGGGGCAAGATCGTCAACGGTGACCAGCGGAGCATCCCGAACGTCAAGTGCCAGCCGGTCCAGTCCGCCCTCTCCCGGATCAGAGGCGCAGGCTTCGAGGCCGAGGTCGGCGGCCAGGTCGACTCGACCTGTCCGGCCGGCACGGCGGCCGGCACCAGCCCCGACGGTCGGACGATCAAGGGTGGGACGGTGATCGTCGAGGTCAGCAACGGCAAGGCAGCGGCCGGCGGTCCCGGGGGTCCAGGGGGTCCCCGGCCACCCGGCCGCCGCTGAGCCGGTCGGTCGTGGTGCAGCCCACCGGCTGACGCCGCGCCGAACAGGTCACGACGACAACGGGCGGGCATCCCAGACCAGGGATGCCCGCCCGTTGTCGTGCTGTCGTCGTCTTCGCGCGGTGCCGCCCATGGCCCGCCGGACTGACGCGCGGCCGTCAGCCGGCGCCGAGCTGGCGGCGTACCTCCGCGGCCACCCGACCGCCCTCGGCCCGGCCCGCCACTGCGGCCTGGGCCGCCTTCATCGCCGGGCCCATCTGGCCGCGCTCGGTGAACCCGCCGGCGGCCAGCGCCCCCACGACCAGCTCGGCCAGCTCCTCGTCGGCGAGCTGCTTCGGCAGGTACCGGTCCAGCACCTCGCCCTCAGCCCGCTCCCGCTCCGCCTGCTCGGCCCGCCCGGCGTCACCGAAGGCGGTGGCCGCCTCGCGGCGCTTCTTGGCCTCCTTGGTGAGCACCGCCAGCACCTCGGGGTCGGAGAGCTCCCGCTTCTCCTTGCCGGCGACCTCGGCGGTGCCGATCGCCGCCAGCGCCATCCGCAGCGTCGAGGTGGTCAGCTCGTCACGAGCCTTCAGCGCGGTACGCATGTCCGCGGTCAGGAGGTCCTTCAAGGTGCCCATGGACGGTCAAACTACCCTGAGCGGCATGCGAAAGCGCACAGTATTCCGGCTGGCCGCCGGTACGGTCGTCGCGGGCGGCGCCGCCCTGGCGTACGCCTCGCTCGTCGAGCGGAACATGTTCACCCTGCGCCGGTACGACGTACCCGTGCTCGCCACCGACGCCGAGCCGCTGCGCATCCTGCACCTCTCGGACCTGCACATGATGCCGGACCAGCGCCGCAAGCAGTCCTGGGTCGCCTCGCTGGCCGCCACCGACCCGGATCTGGTGGTGGTCACCGGGGACAACCTGGCGCACCCCGACGCGGTGCCCGGAGCACTGCGGGCGCTGCAACCGATGCTCGACTACCCCGGCGCCTTCGTGTTCGGCTCGAACGACTACCGGGGACCGGTCTGGAAGAACCCGCTCAGCTACCTGCTGCCCGAGCGGGAGTACGTGCAGGGCGTCGAGCTGCCCGTCGAGGACCTGCGCGGGGTGCTGGTCGGCGCCGGCTGGGCTGACCTGAACAACGCCCGTACGTCGATCAAGGCCGGTGGCCGGCAGGTCGAGCTGGTCGGCGTCGACGACCCGCACGTCGAACGGGACGACTACGCCTCGGTCGCCGGGCAGGTCCCGCCGCAGGCCGACCTCGCCATCGGGGTCACCCACTCGCCGGAGCCCCGGGTGCTGGACGAGATGGCCGCCGACGGCTTCACCCTGCTGCTCGCCGGGCACACCCACGGCGGCCAGGTCCGGGTCCCGCTGGTCGGCGCGCTGACCACCAACTGCGGCCTGCCCCGCGCGATGGCCCGGGGCCTGCACCGCTGGCCCGAGACGGACGCTTGGCTGCACGTCTCCGCCGGCCTCGGCACCCACCCCACCGCCCCGGTACGGTTCGCCTGCCGCCCGGAGGCGTCGCTGCTGACCCTGATCCCACGCTGACCTGGCCGTGCTCAGCGGCGGGTGTGGGCCGGAACGCACCGCGCGGGATACCGAATTTGCCCGGCGGGGCGGGTGGGCTACTATTGCTCGGCACGCCTCGGGGTGTGGCGCAGCTTGGTAGCGCGCTTCGTTCGGGACGAAGAGGTCGTCGGTTCGAATCCGGCCACCCCGACCAGAGTAAGTGCAGGTCAGGCCCGGTATCACGACTAGTGATACCGGGCCTGACCCGTCTCCCGGGTCGCCTCGGGAGAAATCTGGGAGAAGATCTTGGAATTCGTCTCCCAGTGCCTTAGCGCGGGGCCTGCAACAGGCGCTCCAGAGCCGGCACGGGAGAGCCGGTGGCCAGTTCCCGGCGGGCCGCTAGGGGGCAGCCCCCCAGAGGCTGGTCAGGGTCCGAGCGCCGGGCCTGTACGGCGGGCCGCAGCGGCGGATCAATGTCGGACTGTCGGTCAAGGTCAACGTGCTGGACCACGGTGCCACGGGTGTTCGCGGACGGGGGTCGATGTGTGCTGGCCGCGTTCGCGTTGGACAGATAGCGAGTTGGACAGATAGGGGCCGGGGTTGCCGACCGACTTGGACGAAGTGCAGGTGTGGCGACTGGGCCTCGGGTTGAGGATTTGCGCCGGACTGGTGATCGGCGGTATGGCCGCAGGGGTGATGGTGTTCCTCGCCTACGAGGCTGCTGCACCCGAAGGCGATCTGCGCGCGCCGCTCGCTGTAGCGGTGCCTTTCGGCGTGTTGGGACTCTCGATGTGGCAGCAGACATTCCGTCCTCGGACGTCCGTGGGTCCACAAGGAGTGGTTCTGCGCAGCAAGTGGCGTACGATCCGCCTCCCGTGGTCCATGATCGTCAGGTGTGATCCGGGCTATGACGGGATCACCATCACCTGCGCTGACGGCAGCCGAGTGGTGGCTCCCGCGCCGCAGAAGTCGAACCTGAGTCGCTGGCTCGGACGTAAGACCCGGGCGGACGAGGTTGCTGCCTACCTCGAACGACGCGCCCATGAGCACCGACGGCTCATCCAACCGACGCCGGGTGAGTGACGAACTGGGTGACAACGGGGATGGACACGGCCGGACAGCGGGGCGACGACGGACTGCGTCCGCAGATCAGCCCAACTGCCAGGGCAGGTCGACGACGCCGGATCGTTTTCCCGGGACGAAGAGGTCGTCGGTTCGAATCCGGCGACCCCGACCAGGTGAGAGGGCACATCCAATCGATGGATGTGCCCTCTTCTGCTACCTGGCCGACCAACCGAGCGACCGCCGGTGGGGCGGTTCGTGCTCTCCTCCGGTGGCACTAGCATGCCGAGATGCGCATGCTGCACTTCGGGCCGCAGGTCACCGACCTGGCAGCCAAGGGCCTCACGGCCGAGCCGTCGGCGGAACAGGGCCGCCGCCCATGACCGAGACACCGTTTCTGCACGCCACCCGCGAGTCCTACGACGCGCTAGCCGTCAATCATCTGGACGTTGTCGCCACCGATCTGAGCCGCCTGCCGCTGGAGCGGGCGCTGTTGGCCGTCTTCGCCGAGTGGGTCCAGGCGACCGGCAACACCGTGGTCGCGGATATCGGCTGCGGACCCGGCCGATTGACGAACGCCCTGCACGAGCACGGTCTCAGTGCCTTCGGTGTCGACCTGTCGCCCGAAATGATCGCAGTGGCCAGGCGGACCTACCCCGGTCTGCGGTTCGAGGTGGGGTCGATGCTGGCACTGGACATCCCCGACTCGTCCCTCGGCGGCATCCTCGCCAACTATTCGATCATTCACGTTCCCTGGGAGTACCGCTCCCAGGTGTTCGCGGAATTCCATCGGATGCTGGCCCCGGGCGGGCAGTTGATGCTCGCCTTCCAGGTCGGTGACGACCGCAGGCACTACGACGGGGTCGACGACCTGACGTTGTCGCTCGACTTCTACCGGCAACAGCCCGAGGAGGTCGCCGAACTGCTCGACAAGGCGGGGTTCGAGATCCGGGTGAAGACCATCCGTGCGCCGGACTCCGAGCGGGAGGTAACCCAGCAGGGCCACCTGCTCGCCCGCAAAGCCGTCGACGCCGGATAGTCGCCAGCCGGCCCGGGGCGGATCAGATCCGCCCTGGGCCGACAGCGCAGTTAGCCGCGGGTGATCAGCGACTGGAAGGCCGCCCGGACGTTGGCGGCGGACGCGGTGACGTACACCTGGGACGGTGGACCGATGTCGACGAGACCGCTGTAGCGGGTGTAGGTGAGTACCCTCGGGCAGCTTGCCCCGGTGATCTGCAGCTTGCCGTTCACCACGAGCTTTCCGGTCCGGAGTTCGTAGGCCTGCACGGGAATCGCGATCTTTCGGAATGCCACGTAAGTGGGGAACAGCCGGGAGAGCTTGTTCTCGTAGGGGCAGGTCCGGACGGTGGTGCCGTACTCCTTCTGACCCACACAGACCACCAGCACGGCGGCGGTGACGTCGGAGGCCCGCCAGGCGGCGGGGAGCCTCTTCGTGTACTCGTCGTCGCCGTAGAACAGGGCGCGGTTCGTCCTTCCCTTGGTGTACGCGGTGGCGGCGCTGTACGGCGCCGGCTTGGTGCAGTACTCGGGTCGGGTGGTGGTCGGTCCCTCAAGCAGGCTGCGGACGTTCGCCAGCTCGATGGCCAGGCCGGCCTGTTTGACTCCCTCGACGGCCCGGGCGCTGAATTCCTGGCCGGGGTACTGGTCGAGAAGCTGCTGGTAACGCGTCCGGGCCGCCTCCCAGTTCTTGCCGGCCATCAGGCCGTCGGCGCATCCGACGAGCGCCGTCGGCGCGGTCCGCGCCACGACCTCGGCGGACCGGTCCAGCGTGTTGTTGGTCGGCTGCCGCTGGCGGAGCCAGTCGGTGACTGCGACGGTCTGGCACGGGTCCTTGGTCGGCAGCCTGCCGAGGAACCCGTCCAGGGCGGCGTCGACCATCTTCTCGTGACCCGGCAGATCCGCGAGGACCGAGCCGAGACCGTCGAAGCCCGTCTTCAGCCCGTCGGTGTCCCCGGTCAGCCCGGTGCCGAGCTGCTCCTCGGCAGTCCGCAGCCGCTGGCAGGCTTCGACGCTCCGCTCGCCACGAACGGTCAGCGGAGCGTCGGCCACCCGGTGACCGAACGCCACCCGGTCCAGCGCGGTCAGGGCCCGGGCACAGTCGCCGCTCTGCCGGGCTTCGGTGACGGTCCGCTCGATCCTCACCGCGTCGAACCGCAGAAATCCCACGGCCAGCAGCACCGGAACCGCGACAGCGAGCGCGACCAGTCGTTGATCACGCTGCACGCCACCCTGACGGCGCCCGCCGGCCAGGATCCACGCGTGCACGACGAGCGCCACCCACCAGAGGAGTACGACGACCTCGGCCCAGACCGATCGCGCGCCCCAGACGAGGGAGCCGACGAGTACGGCGCTGACCAGGGTCGCGGCCACGGCCAGCCTGATGCGCCCGAGCATCAGGTAACCGACGCCGATCAGGGAGGCGTTGCCGAGAGCGGCGGCCAGCGGGTCATGGGATCGGTCCGCCGGCTCGCGTTCCAGGTCGGCCTGCGTCACGACGTCCATCGTGGTCCCTCCTCCGTCACGCCAGTTCGATCGGTCGGTCGTCCCGCCGGTGGGACGTGGCCGGGTCACCGCTGATCGCCGACCGGCAGGGTGGCTTCCGCAGGCTAACCCGACCGGCTCGGGACCCCTCCCCGACAACCAGATCGACCCTCATCACGCCACCCCGACCCACATCACCATCGTTCCATGATGGATGGGCAGAGCGCTCCGGCTGAGCACCGCCGGATTTTTCACGACTGTCTATCGTGGGCGGATAGTCGGAGGCGACGCCTGCCCCTGGCTCTGCCTATCGGATCACCCGCAGGGCTTCCCGGAACTCGGCCGTGGCCCGCTCGTGCGGATAGCGACGGTGCAGTTCGGCGTCCACCTCACCGGCGACCAGCAGCAACGACGGAAGTGAGCGGCGGCTACCCGCGAAGGCGGCCAACCCGTTGCTCGCCGCGCGCTCCAGGTCGCCGGCCCGGGCCGCCGTGGCTGCCACCGTCAGTCGGGCTTCAGCGGTACGCATCGGAGACCGCTCGGTGCCGTCGGGCGCGGTGCCCTCCCGGATGACCTCCTCGGCGTAGTGCTCGGCAAGGGCGTCCTCCTCGGCGAACCGGTAGGCGTCCATCGCGTAGAACAGCCATTTCCCGGGATCGACCTCGAAGTGGTTGTCGGGCCGGTCCGGCGGGGGCAGCGCGTCGAGCAGCCGTCGGCCACGGTCCAGTGCCGCACGGACGCCACGCACGTCGCCGAGTCGACCGAGAGCCTTCGCCTCCTGCGCGATGAGTTGCACCGCCACCGGCCCTGATCCGGCTACCTCCTGGCCGGCCCGAGCGGCGGTGACCACCGCCGGATGGCGGGACTGGGTGAGGGCGAACCAGGCGGCCATTTCCCACGCCCACCCGGCGAGTTCCGCGTGCCCGGCCTCCTCGGCGAGTTGCCGCGCCGCAGTCCGGGTCGCCTCGGCGCCGGCCCGCATCCCGAGGTCGTACTCGACGCAACCGATCAGCAGGGCGAGCCAGCCGGCGCAGACCAGCAGTTCGCGGTGCTGCCGCAGTCCGACCGGTTGGTGCAGCAGCCGAGCCACCTCCCGTAGCCAGCCTTGTCCCTCGGCCCGCAGTTGGCGGGCGTCGCGCCAGCCGTACTCGCAGCACAGCTCGGTGACGGTGGCCTGCAAGGTCTCGACGGTGACCGGGGCGCCATCGCCGGACCGCATTCGGCGGAGGAGTTCGGCGGTCTCCCACGGCCGCGCGTCCAGCGCAGCGGCTACGTCGAGGTGGGCGCACGCGATCAACTCGCCCCGGGCGTCGAGGGCCTCGTCGATCCGCCGGGCCAGATCCTCGGTGGGCTTGCGGCGACCGTTCTCGATGCGGGACAGGTGGCCCTTGTCCAGGGGCAACCGCTGGGCGAGGGCAGCCAGTGACAGTCCACGAGCTTCGCGAAGCGTACGCATCTGTGGTCCGAAAGACAGCATCCGTCCCGCCCGCTTCCTCACGGTGTCCGTTGCCGCCTGGCGGTGGCAACCCGCAACCCGTCGACCGCCCGAGGGTATCGCCACAGAGTGAAGTAGGCGACCACGCAGGGTGAGCGAAGTTCTCGCCCTGGTCGAGAGGGGTGAGTCGATGCGACGGGTCTCGTACGACGCGTACGTCTTCGCGGTCGCGACCACGCTCGCCCGCCGGCACCGCCCGGTCTGGTCCTGGCGGAGATAGCGACGGTTCTGCCGCTGCGGCGCCGACCTGCCGTGCCGGGTACGCCACCGGATCCCGATCAACCGGGGTCACTGGCCGGGAGAGGAGCAGCGGTGAACGAACGACCGGAGGCGAGCGAAGCTCAACCTGTACCCCGATCCCCGCTGGCGGGTACGACAAGCCGGCGCCGCCGGACGGATCCGCGGGTGCCCGGCGGCACGTCCGCACGCTGCTGACGTGGTACCCGCCCGGGCTTGCCCTCTACCTGGCCGCGCACTTCATCCGTGCCGCCCGGAATCTCGCCGGGCTTCCCGTCGGCTCGCTACACCGACGGTTCCTCGGCTGGCGGTGCTGACGCCCCAGCCGGCCGGGCCAGCGGGGCGAGGCCGGCAAGGATGAGAAGGGCGCCGAGCGGCAGCAGGTCGAGGTTGACGGCGATCGGTACGAAGCCGAGGAACACCAGGACCGGGCTCCACGGCGGGAGCCGACGTGGCCGGAGTACGGCGAGTTGCACCAGCAGCGTGAGTACGCCGAGCTGGAACAGCAGCGGGCCCACGGCGTAGAGCGGGTCGGGCAGCGGAGCCTGCTCCCTGATCGGCTCGGACAGGTCGCCGAGGATCACCCAGAGAAAGGCGGCGACGCCGGACAGACCCGCCACCGTCGCGCTGCCGGCTGCGACCAGCCGGCCCCTGCTGGTCGCCGGCACCATCTGGCGCAGGCCGACGACCATGACACCGAAGAGCAGGAAGGCGACGAAGAACATCGTGTGCCCGATGTCCCAGGCCAGCCCGGGACCGTGCTCACCATCGAGGCCGTCGACCAGCCGGAGAAGCCCGTAGAACAGCAGCAGGACCGGCGCGGCGACGGCGGAGATCCGCAGCCACGGCGTCGATTCCACCTGGTTCCGGGGCGCGTGGACCGAAGTCATGTCAGCATCCTCGCGGCCGGACGGCCCGACGCCATCCGGGCATCTCCCAGAGCCGCCCCCGACATATCCCCTACTGGTGACGGTCGGAGCGGATCAGTCGGGCAGCGCCAGGTGGGTCATGGTGGCCTCGCTGCCCTCCCGGATCGGCGCGGTCCGGCCGTCCGGGCGGAAGCCGTGGCGCTCGTAGAGGCGGCGGGCGCCGGGATTGCCGTCGGCGACCCACAGGTCGACCAGCAGCCCTCGCTCACCGGCCCAGCCGATCAGGTGGTCGAGGACCTGCCGTCCGATGCCCTTTCCGCGCCGGTCCGGCGCCGTCCACATCGCGACCACCATCAGCCGGCCCGGCTCGTGGAGCCAGCCGGCGCCGATCCCGACGACCTCGTTCCCGGCGTACGCGAGCACGGACGGCCCGCTCGTGCCGTCGAGCCGGGAGCGCCAGGTCTGCTCGGTGAACGCCGCCTCGCGCTCGTACGTCGAACCGAAGGCGTCCGGGTCCTGCCGCAGGGAACGCAGCCGGATCTCCCGCCAGGACTTCCAGTCGTCGGGGCCGGCCGCCACGGTCCGCACGTCACCCACCCGAGATTCCTCCTCGACACGTCGACGCCGGTGGAGCAGGTCCACCAGGTCATCATCGCCAGCAGGTCAACCGGATTCCGGTCACCGTCCGCCGACCGATCGTGACCGGGTTCAGGGCGCGGGCACCGGGTCGTTGTTGAGTTGGGCGGTCACGATCGCCACCAGCCGGTTCCGTGCCTCCAGGAGCTGTCGGGACAGCTCGTCGAGGGCGCGCGGGTCGACGAGCTGGCGTACGTAGCTCTTGTCGTCAAGCAGTTCCCAGCGCTGCACGGACTCGTCCGGCGCCTCGCTGACCCACATCGCGGAGACGACCGCGTGCCGCTTGGCGAGCAGCTTCGCGGCGATCTCGACCACCGGCAGGTACGCCTGCCGGTATTCCGGGGTGGCGAACTCGACCGAGCCCCGGGCGGCGCGTACCGGCTCGCCGGGTCTGGCCAGTACCTCGAACGCGTTGCCGCCCGCCTGGTCGGCGCCGATCCAGGCCAGGATCAGCTCCAGGTCGCCGGCCGCGATCGTGATCCGGCCGATCGCGGCCACCACCTCGTCGGGCAACCTCGCCATGTCGGGCTCTCCGTCCTCCGACGTCCGCTTTCCGGCTTCCGCTTCCGCTTCCGCTTCCGCTTCCGCTTCCGCTTCCGCTTCCGCTTCCGCTTCCGCTTCCGCTTCCGCTTCCGCTTCCGCTTCCGCTTCCGCTTCCGCTTCCGCTTCCGCTTCCGCTTCCGGATGATCATGATGGCAAATCTCGGGCCATCATGATCACAAAGGCTGTGGCCGATCTTAACCAAGCACCGACCGCCCGCCGAGCGACGCCCGCTGGCGTAATCTGCAATACCTGCGTCATTGACGCCACAACCCCGCCGCGAGCAGCATGAATGCATGCAGCGACGGGTGGTGGCGGTGATCTTCGAGGGCTTCCAGGGCCTCGACCTGACCGGCCCGGCCGACGTGTTCGCACTCGCGAGCCTGATTCTCGGCGGGAGCCGCGGCTACCGGCTGGAGGTCGCGGCGGCGCATCCCGGCCCGGTGACGGCGGGCAACGGGGTCGCGACGCTGGCACCACTGGCGCTGGACCAGGTCACCGGGCCGATCGACACGCTGCTGGTGGTCGGTGGGCTCGCCGCGCCGGCGCACGTCGCCGACCGGCTACTGGTCGCCGGCATCTCCCGGCTGGCCGGCATCGCCGACCGGGTCGCCTCGGTCTGCAACGGCGCGCTCCTGCTCGGTGAGGCCGGGCTGCTCGACGGCCGCCGCGCCACCACACACTGGCTGACCGCCCAGGATCTGGGCGACCGCTATCCGGCGGTCGAGGTGGACGCCGACCGCATCTACATCCGGGACGGGCACGTCTGGACCTCGGCCGGAGTGACCGCCGGCATCGACCTCGCGCTCGCCCTGGTGGCCACGGACCACGGCCACGAACTCGCCCGGCACGTCGCTCGGGGCCTGGTCGTCTATCTGCACCGGCCCGGCGGGCAGAGCCAGTTCAGTACGGCGATGCGGACCCGGGTGCCCCGCAGTGAGCCGCTGCGGGAACTCCAGACCTTCATCGACGCCAACCCGACCGAGGACCTGAGCGTGCCGGCGCTGGCCCGGCGGGCCGGGATGAGCGAGCGGCACTTCTCCCGGCTCTTCACCGAGCAGACCGGCGTCTCCCCCGGCCGGTACGTCGAACGCAGCCGGGCGGACGCCGCCCGCCGGCTGCTGGAACACACCGGCCATCCGCTGGACCGGGTGGCCCGAGAGTCCGGTCTCGGCGCCGCCGAAACCCTCTACCGCGTCTTCCGCCGGCACTGGCGGGTCGCACCCGGCGACTACCGCCGTCGGTTCCGCGCGAAACAGAGCTGACCGCCCCACCCACCGAACCGACCTGACACCTCCGACCCCCGCCGACACCCGCCGGCAGCGGAGTCGATCCCGCATGTCCCGACGCCTGCCGGACGACACGTTCCGAGCAGCCGATCCACCCTGCCCGACACCTGCCGGACGACACGTTCCGAGCAGCCGATCCACCCCGTTCCGACAAGGAGGAACCGAGCATGCACGTCGCCATTCCGCTCTATCCCCGATACACCGCCCTCGACGTCGTGGGGCCGTACACGGTGCTGGCCTTCGCCCCCGGCGTCACAGTGACCATGGTCGCCGCCGAGCCAGGTCCGGTCGTCGACGACCGGGGCACGATGGCGATCACCGCCACCGCGAGCTTCGCCGAGCTGTCCCGCCCGGACGTGATCGTCGTACCGGGCGGGGCCGGCACCCGCGCCGCCCTCGCCGACGCGGCACTGGTCGGCTGGATCGCCCTCGCGCACCAGTACACCCGGTGGACCACCTCGGTCTGCGCCGGCTCGTTCCTGCTCGGCGCGGCCGGGTTGCTGGCCGGGCGGCGGGCGACCAGCCACTGGGGCTGGGTCGACGGGCTGCGCGCCTTCGACGCCGAGCCGGTCCGGGAGCGGGTGGTCCGGGATGACCGGGTCATCACCTCGGCCGGCGTCTCGGCCGGCGTCGACATGGCGCTGACCCTGCTGGCCGAGGCGACCGACGTGCCGACCGCGCACGCCGTCCAGCTCGCCATCGAGTACCAGCCGGATCCGCCGTTCGACGCCGGTTCCCCGGTGAACGCCCCGGCCCCGCTCCGCGAGGCGGCCCTGGCGTTGATCAACTAGCCGCAGCGTCCGGGGAGGCGGGGATCACTCGCGTCCAGCAGATTCTCAGCACCCTGAGTAATCTTGGTCGGGCCCCTCGGAACCCCTCCTCCCCGGATCGGAAACGGTGTCCCCCGACCACTCCCGTGTAGTCCGTGACGTGACCGCCCGGCTGCCCACGGCGTCCACCGCCGTCGAGGCTGGCCAGGTGACGGTGGCCACGCTGGGCAAACACGCCCCGGGACGGATCGCGGTGCTGCTCTGGGTCCGCGACCGGCTCCGCTGTGTCGCCGCGACCGGATCATGGCAGGTCTTCGCCTCGGTACCGGCCGGGGCCGGGACGGTCGGTCGGGTGTACGCCTCCGGCAAGACCGAAACCGTGCCAGAGGTGACGGACGAGCCCGACTACGTACCGCTGCGTCCCGACGTACGGGCCGAGATCTGCGCCCCGATCCTCGACCGGGCGGGGCAGCCGATCGGGGTGTTGGACCTGGAGTGGCCGACCGCCGACGTCGACCTGGACGCCTGGCGGCAGACCGTCGAGCGGGTCGCTTCGCTGCTCGGCACCAGGATCGGGCAGCTCGGCGGCCCTCCGGCCGAGACCCGGAGCGAGAAGCTGCTCCGGCACGCCTCCGCGCTGACCTCCGCCGCCACCGAGGCGGACCTGATGACCGCCGCCGTCTCCGCGGCCCGGGACGTCTCCGGGCTCAGCTCGGCGGTCTTCGTGCTGGACGGGCCGGCCGGACCACGGGTGGCGACGCCGAGCCTGGTACCCGACGCTCTCGAATCGCGGGTGCACGCCGCGCTGGCCGGCGCCGGCCGACCGGTCCTGGAACGGCTCCGGGCGCACGCGCACGCCTACGGCGCCTCGTACACCCTGGGCGAGGGGCACCACCCGACCACGCCGGACCAGGACGTGCTGATCGCCGCCGGGGTACGCACCCTGATCTCGGTGCCGCTCGGCCCAACCGAGTTCTGCGGGGTGCTGCTGGTCGGCGACACCCGTACGCTGCGTTCCGATCCGACCACCGTCAACCTGATCGAACTGCTCGCCGCCCAGTCGTGGATCTGCCTCGAACGGCTGCGCGGGCTGGCCAGGTTGCGCGAGCGGGCCAGTTCCGACCCGCTGACCGGGCTGCGTCACCAGGGGTCGTTCGGCGAGCGGATCGCCGAGTCGCACCCGGGCCGGACGGCCCTGCTCGCGGTCGACGTCGACGACTTCAAGGCCGTCAACGACACCTACGGTCACCAGGCCGGCGACCAGGTACTGGTCGACCTAGCCCGGGCCCTTCAGGGTGCGCTGCGGCACGGCGACGAGCTGTACCGGATCGGCGGCGACGAGTTCGTGGCCGTGGTGGAGGTGCTCCGCCCGGAGGAGGCGGTCGGGATCGCCCAGCGGCTGGTGGAGGCGGCCCGGCGTACCGGCCGGACGGTCAGCATCGGCGTGGCGGTGCAGCAGGACGGCGAGTCACCCGACCTGACCCTGCGCCGCGCCGACGAGGCCCTCTACGGCGTCAAGCGCGAGGGCCGCGACGGCGTCCGCCTGGCGGCCGCCTGATCCCACCCCGCCCTCTCTGCTGGAAAGATCGCACTACTTCGGGGAAGCAGTGGTCTCCGAGCCGGGCCGAGGCCAGTCTTTCCGGGAAGGAGCGCGTCTTTCCGGAAGGCGCGCGATCATGTCCCTCAGCGGGCGGCGGAGAACTCGGCCGCCAGCAACTCGGCGATCTGGGCGGTGTTGAGGGCGGCACCCTTGCGCAGGTTGTCGCCGGTGACGAAGAGGTCGAGCGCGCGGGGGTCGTCGATCGAACGGCGGATCCGGCCCACCCAGGACGGGTCGGTGCCGACCGCGTCGATCGGCATCGGGAACTCGCCCGCCGCCGGGTCGTCGACCAGGATCACTCCGGGGGCGTTACGCAGCGCCTCCCGGGCACCCTCCGCATCCACCTCCGTGCCGAAGACCGCGTGTACGGCCACCGAGTGCCCGGTGACCACCGGCACCCTTACGCAGGTGGCGGAGACCTTCAGGTCGGGCAGGCCGAGGATCTTGCGCGACTCGTTGCGCAGTTTCAGCTCCTCGGACGACCAGCCGCCGTCCCGCAGCGACCCGGCCCAGGGGACCACATTGAGCGCCATCGGGGCCGGGAACGGGCCGAGGTCGTCGCCGACCGCCTGACGCACGTTGCCCGGTCGCGAGCCGAGCACCCGGTCACCGGCGATCTTGGAGAGCTGGTCGTGCAGGGTGTCCACCCCGACCTGCCCGGCCCCGGAGACCGCCTGGTAGGAGGAGAGCACCAGCTCACGCAGCCCGTACTCGCGGTGCAGCGGCGCGACCGCGATGATCATCGTCAGGGTGGTGCAGTTGGCGTTCGCGATGATGCCCTTGGGGCGGTTGCGTACCTGCTCCGGGTTGATCTCCGGCACCACCAGCGGCACGTCCTTGTCGCCGCGGAACGCGGCGGAGTTGTCCACCGCCACCGCACCCCGGGAGACCGCGACCGGCGCCCACTGCGCGGAGACCTCGTCCGGTACGTCGAACATCGCCACGTCCACGCCGTCGAAGGCCTCGGCGGTGAGTGCCTGTACGGTCAGCTCCTCGCCCCGGCACATCCGCGTCTGCCCGGCCGAGCGCGCCGAGGCGATCAGCCGGATCTCACCCCAGACGTTCTTCCGGGAGGAGAGCAGGTCGCACATGACCGTGCCGACCGCGCCGGTCGCCCCGACCACCGCGAGTGTGGGGAGCGTCGTCATCGCGGCCTACCTCCCGGTCCCGGCGTAGACCACCGCTTCCTCGCTGCCGCCCAGGTCGAAGGCCTCGTGCACGGCCCGGACCGCGACGTCGAGGTCGGTGTCCCGGCAGACCACCGAAACCCGGATCTCGGACGTGGAGATCATTTCGATGTTCACCCCGGCCTCGCCCAGCGCGGCGAAGAAGCTGGCCGCCACACCCGGGTGCGAACGCATGCCGGCGCCGATCAGCGACACCTTGCCGACGTGGTCGTCGTAGAGCAGGCCCTTGAACTTGACCTGCTCCTGCACCTTGCTCAGCGCCGCCATCGCGGTCGGACCGTCGGTCTTGGGCAGGGTGAAGGAGATGTCGGTCCGGCCAGTGCCCTCGGTCGAGACGTTCTGCACGATCATGTCGAGGTTGATCTCGGCCGCCGCGACCGTCTCGAAGATCCGGGCCGCCGCGCCCGGCTCGTCCGGTACGCCGACCGCCGTGATCTTCGCCTCGCTCCGGTCGTGGGCGACCCCGGTGATAAGTGCTTGCTCCACGGGTAGGTCCTCCGTCGATCCGGTCACCATCGTGCCGGTGTTGGTCGAGTATGACGAACGTACCCGGATCGGCAACCCGGCCCTCCGGGCGTACTCCACGCTCCGTAGGTGCAGCACCTTCGCACCGCACGCGGCCAGTTCGAGCATCTCCTCGTAGGTGATGGTCCTGATGTGCCGGGCGTTGGGCACGATCCGCGGGTCGGCGGTGAAGACCCCGTCGACGTCTGTGTAGATCTCGCAGACGTCCGCGCCGAGCGCCGCCGCCAGGGCCACCGCGGTGGTGTCCGACCCGCCCCGGCCCAGCGTGGTGATGTCCTTGGTGTCCTGGGAGACGCCCTGGAAGCCGGCGACGATCGCCACCGCGCCCTCGTTGAGGGCCGCCCGCAGCCGGCCGGGCGTGACGTCGATGATCCGGGCCCGGCCGTGCACCGAGGTGGTCAGCACACCCGCCTGGGACCCGGTGTAGGAGCGCGCCTCGTAGCCGAGGTTGTGGATCGCCATCGCCACCAGCGCCATCGAGATGCGCTCGCCGGCGGTGAGCAGCATGTCCAGCTCCCGGCCGGGTGGCAACGGGCTGACCTGGTTGGCGAGGTCGAGCAGCTCGTCGGTGGTGTCGCCCATCGCGCTGACCACGACCACCACGTCGTCGCCGGCCTTGCGGGCCGCGACGATCCGCTCGGCCACCCGCTTGATCCGCTCGGCGTCGGCGACGGACGATCCGCCGTACTTCTGCACGACCAGTGCCACGACGGTGCACTCCTTCCCCTGGGCCGGGCGAGGTGCACGGCCCTGAGCGTGCCGACGCCGCCGGGTCGAGACCGGCGGCGCCGTGTGAGACCAACTCAGGGTACCGGCCGGCGTCGTCGCCCCGACCAGGCGTTCCCACCATCCGACCGCCCGGCGACACGCGAGGGTAGCTGGACTGACCACCCGTTCCGGGGGTATACCCCGAGAATGGCGAGGTGCATCCCGGCATAGCCCCCCTGCTCGGCGCACTCCTGATCACCGGGACGGCGCTGATGGCCGGCTGCGGCAGCCAGGCACCGGCGCCGGCCGCGCCCATCCCCGCCCCGCCGGCCAGCCAGCCCGCCGAGGCCCGGGACCAGCTCGCAGCGCTCGCCGCTGCCGCTCAGGACCGTCAACTCGCCGCCGTCTACACGTTCACCGCCCCCGGTCAGCCGGACCGGTCGATCTCGGTGGTCCGGGCGGCGGACCGCTCCTGGCGGGTGGACATCCCGGGTGGCGCGCTCGGCGGCAGTGCCGACGTCTCGCTGGCCCAGAACGGCGCCGGACTGTTCCAGTGCGCGCTCCCCTCGGCCGGGCAGCCGGAGTCGGTCTGTGTACGGGTGGCCGGGCCCGGCCAGCCGCTCGATCCCGGCATCGACCCCTGGATGCGGCACCCGTTCACCGACTGGCCGGAGGTGCTCACCGACCGGCAGGCCCCGCTCTCGGTCTCCGCCGCCACCCTGCCGGGCGCCCAGGGCAGTTGTTTCGCGGTCGAGTCGACCTCGGCGTCGGTCAGCCCGCCGCTGGATCCGGGCATCTACTGCTACGCCCCCGACGGCACCCTGACGGCGGCTCGGCTGCCCGCCGGCACCCTGACGCTGGCCGGTACGCCGACCGCAGCCCCGGCCACCGTCGCGTTGCCCGGCCCGCTGGTCGACCGGGAACCGCTGCGGATCGCCGGACCGCCACCCGGCGAGCCGACCGACGACGGCTCGACCGGGAACGGCGGCTCGCCCGGGAACGGCGGCTCGCCCGGGAACGACAACTCGACCAGTAGCGACGACTCGACCGGGACCGGTGGATGATCTCTATTCACGTTATGGGTGCGCCCGGTCACGTCAGGTGACCCCGGTGCCGGGACAGAGCGCCCGATACGGCACACTCGGCGCCATGGCCCAGCTCTCCCCGATACTGGCGACCCGGTGGAGCCCGCACGCCTTCGACCCGGTCGCCGACCTCACCGACGCCGAGGTCGCGTCCCTGCTGGAGGCGGCCCGCTGGGCGCCGTCGGCCGACAACACCCAGCCCTGGCGCTTCCTGGTTGGCCGCCGGGACGACGAGGCGTTCAAGCGGATCCTGACCAACCTCTCGACCGGCAACCAGCGGTGGGCCGGGCGGGCCTCGGCGCTGCTGCTCGGTGCGCACACCACCACCGGGCCGACCGGCGGGCCGCTGCCGCACGCCGCCTACGACCTCGGGCAGGCGGTGGCGCATCTCACGGTCCAGGCCACCGCGCTGCGCCTCTACGTGCGGCAGATCTCCGGATTCGACGCCGCCGGGCTCCGCGCCGACCTGGAACTCTCCGCCGAGATACGCCCGCACGTGGTGGTCGCGGTGGGCCGGCTCGGCGACCCGTACTCGCTGCCCGAGGACCTGCGGGCCCGGGAGATCGGCCTGCGCCAGCGCCGCCCGCTGGCCGAGTTGATGCTGCGCTGACCCCGGCCGGCGCACCCGTCGCCACCTGGGCGGTTCCCAGATTGCGGACTACGCTTACCCGATCGCTCGTCGAGCACTTAAGGTGACTTTGTCATGTGGCAGGCCCTGCTCCTTCGCCGCCGCGACGAGGCTTCCCAGGCCGGCACCTCGTCGCGGAGTTGAAGCGCGCCGTCCTGCATCCCGGCCGGACCCCGTTGCGGCCAGCCTCTTCGAGGATCCGACAAGCCGCTGGTCACCGCGATCGCGGCCGGCAGTCGGATCCGGCCCGAAGATCCGACATCTCGATTTGACACTCGGCGCTCACGCCACATGACCACGGGAGCTTTCTGCCATGGCACAACCTGCCGGCACCACCACCGACGGTGATCCGATAGCCCGGCAGCGGCCCAGCCGCATGCCGTTCCGGCGTTACCAGCCCTACCACCAGCAGTTCGCGATCGACCTGCCCGACCGGCAGTGGCCGACCCGGCGCGTCGAGACGGCGCCCCGGTGGTGCGCGGTCGACCTACGCGACGGCAACCAGGCGCTGATCGACCCGATGTCGCCGGAGCGCAAGCGGCGGATGTTCCAGCTCCTGGTGCAGATGGGCTACAAGGAGATCGAGGTCGGCTTCCCGTCGGCCAGCCAGACCGACTTCGACTTCGTCCGGCAGTTGATCGAGCAGGACCTGATCCCGGAGGACGTCACCATCCAGGTGCTGACCCAGTGCCGGGAGCACCTGATCGACCGCACCTTCGAGGCGATCCGGGGTGCGAAGCGGGCGATCGTGCACTTCTACAACTCGACCTCGACGCTTCAGCGCCGGGTGGTCTTCGGCCTGGACAAGGCCGGGATCACCGACATCGCCACCTCCGGCGCGCGGCTCTGCCAGAAATACCACGAGATCCACGCCCCGGACACCGACGTCTTCTACGAGTACTCGCCGGAGTCCTACACCGGGACGGAGCTCGACTACGCCCTGGAGGTCTGCGCCGCGGTGATCGAGGTGATCGACCCGACCCCGGACCGGCCGCTGATCATCAACCTGCCGGCGACCGTCGAGATGGCCACCCCGAACGTCTACGCCGACTCGATCGAGTGGATGCACCGGCACCTGCCCCGGCGGGACAGCGTGATCCTCTCGCTGCACCCGCACAACGACCGGGGCACCGGGGTCGCCGCCGCCGAGCTGGGCCTGCTGGCCGGGGCCGACCGGGTCGAGGGCTGCCTGTTCGGCAACGGCGAGCGCACCGGAAACGTCGACCTGGTCACGTTGGGGCTGAATCTCTTCTCCCAGGGCGTCGACCCGGAGATCGACTTCTCCAACATCGACGAGATCAAGCGGGCCGTCGAGTACTGCAACCAGCTTCCGGTGCACGAGCGGCACCCGTACGCGGGTGACCTGGTCTACACCGCCTTTTCCGGCTCGCACCAGGACGCGATCAACAAGGGCTTCGACGCGCTGGCCGCCGACGCGCAGGCGGCCGGGGTGCCGATCGACCAGTTCGGCTGGGCGGTGCCCTACCTGCCGATCGACCCGAAGGACCTGGGCCGGACCTACGAGGCGGTGATCCGGGTCAACTCGCAGTCCGGCAAGGGCGGCGTGGCGTACGTCATGAAGACCGAGCACCACCTGGACCTGCCCCGGCGGTTGCAGATCGAGTTCTCCGGCGTGGTGCAGCGGGTCACCGACGACGACGGCGGCGAGGTGGAACCGGAGCGGATGTGGTGGCTCTTCGCCGAGGAGTACCTGGTCGACCAGCAGCGGGAGCCGGTCGTGCAGGTGCAGAGCTACACCATCGGCACCGTCGACGGCAAGGTCGAGATCGAGGTGGACGCCCGGTTCGGCGCCGGCCGGCGGGCACTCTCGGCAACCGGTAACGGCCCGATCGACGCGTACGTCAACGCGTTGCAGGCGCTCGACGTCCGGGTACGCGTCCTGGACTACCACGAGCACGCGATGTCCTCGGGCGGCGACGCCCAGGCGGCCGCGTACGTGGAGTGCGAGGTCGACGGCCGTACGGTCTGGGGTGTCGGTCTCGACGCCAACATCGTGACCGCCTCGGTCCAGGCGGTGACCAGCGCAGTCAACCGCGCCCTGCGCTGAGTCACCCGATCTGCCCAATCGCGCACCGCGCTGAGTTCTGTGCTGCGCGCAACAGCCGCGTCGGGCAGGTCGGACCGGTGATCCCGGCCGACCCGCCTGATCCGGCACGCCGCCGCCGACGTGCCCGTCCCACCCGTCCCGGGCACGCCTGTCGGCACCGCTACGAGCGGCGCCGTCCCGTCGCCGACCGGTCCGCATCCCGGTCCGGTTCGTGCTGGTGGGTCGGGGGCGGCGGCAGGGTCGGGCAGGGGCGGGACTTCTTCGGCTCTCGCTCCGGCCGGTGCACCAGCACGGCGGCGATCAGTGCACCGAGCAGCATCAGCCCGGCGGACCAGAGCACCGCCTGCCGGTACGCCGGGGTGAGCTGGCCGGAGCGCTCGTATCCGCCGCCGGAGAGGCCGACCACCAGCGGCAGCGCGGAGACGGCGAGCAGCCCGCCGACCCGGGACGCCGCGTTGTTGAAGCCGCTCGCGGCGCCGGCCAGCCGGTCCGGGGCGGCGGCCAGTACGGAGGCGGTCAGCGGGGCCACCACCAGGGTCATGCCGAGCCCGAAGAGGGTGATCCCGGGCAGGATCGCCGTCCAGTACGAGTCGCCCCGGCTCACCCCGTGCAGCAGGAACAGCCCGGCGGCGGCGACCAGCGGGCCGACGGTGAGCTGTGGGCGTGGCCCGATCCGCGAGGCGAGCGCACCGGAGCGGGCCGAGCCGACCAGCAACAGGATGGTCATCGGCAGGGTAGCCAGTCCGGTCTCCAGTGCGGAGTAGCCGACGACGTTCTGGAGATAGACGGAAAAGAAGAAGGTGAGCCCGGTCAGCGCGGCGTAGACCAGCACGGTGTAGACGTTGAGCACCCCGAAGAGCCGGGTGGCGAAGAGCGTCGGCGGCAGCATCGCCCGCTCGCCCCGGCGCCGTTCGAGCAACACGAACGCGACGGAGGCGGCGACTCCGAGCACGGCGGCGCCGATCACCGGTCCGGAGCCGGGTCCGAGCTGCTGGGCCTCGATCAGCGCGTACGTGACGCCGGCCAGGCCGAGCGCGCCGAGCAGCGAGCCGGCCACGTCGAACCGGGCCCCCGCCGCGCCGTCGGCCCGGCTTTCCGGGGTCCAGCGCAGCGCCGCGATGATCACAATCACCGCGAGCGGCACGTTGAGGAAGAAGATCGCCCGCCAGGAGAGCGCGTCGATCAGCCAGCCGCCGAGGAATGGGCCGAGCGCCGTCGACACGCCGGCCAGGCCGGACCACGCGCCGATCACCCGGCCCCGCTCGTCCGGGTGGAAGCTGGACTGGAGCAGGGCGAGCGAGCCGGGGGTCAGCAGCGCACCACCGAGTCCCTGGAGGAAACGGGCGACGATCAGCCACTCGATGCTCTGCGCCGCGCCGCAGAGTATCGAGGCGGCGGTGAAGGCCAGCACTCCGGCGAGGAAGACTCTCCGCCGCCCGACCCGGTCGCCGAGCGCCCCGCCGAGCAGTACGAAGGCGGCCAGGGTCAGCAGATAGCCGTTGAGCGTCCACTGTAGGCCGGCGGTGCTGGCGTGCAGCTCGGCGCCGAGGTGTGGCAGGGCCACGTTGACCACGGTGGCGTCCAGGAAGACCATGCCGGAGGCGACGACGGCGGCGAGCAGGGTGCCCCGGCCGGCCGTACTGGACATCCGCAACGGTGCTGACGAATCACTCACGGTGTCAATCTGCCCTGCCTGTGTCGTAAGATGCCGCGAAACGCCGGAACCTGCACCGGTTGCCTGTGCACCGGTCTACACCTCGCAAGCTGGAAACGTGCCGTTCATCCGTACCAGATCACTAGCGCGGTCGGGAACAGCGGCCGTGCTCGCCGGCCTGCTCGCGGCCGGCGCCGCCGCCTGTGCCCCGGTCGAGAGCCCGGCACCGGAACCCACCGGCTCGGCCGACACCCAGGCCCAGCTCGACCGGCTCACCGTGGCCGGCGCGGGCTCGATGCGGGGCTACAGCCGGGAGCGTTTCCCGCACTGGCGCAATGCCGGCAAGAACTGCGACGTCCGGGACACCGTGCTCCAGCGGGACGGCACCGGCATCAAGCTCTCCGGCTGCAACGTGGTCGGGGGCCGCTGGTCGAGCCGGTACGACAAACGGACCCTCACCGATCCCTCTGACGTGGACATCGACCACATGGTGCCGCTGGCCAACGCCTGGCGTTCGGGTGCCGACGAGTGGGACGACGACAAGCGGAGCGAATTCGCCAACGACCTGGACCGGCCGCAGTTGGTGGCGGTCTCGGCGAGTTCCAACCGGGCGAAGGGTGACCAGGACCCGTCCCAGTGGAAGCCGTCGAACCGGGACGACTGGTGCCAGTACGCGGAGGACTGGATCGCGGTCAAGCACTACTGGCGGCTCTCGGTGACCTCCGGCGAGAAGGCCGCACTCGACGACATGCTGGGGAGCTGCTGATGGGCGAGACGGGAACCGCCGCGCAGACCACCGACATCACCGCCGGCCCGGGTGGGGTGATGACCGACGAGGTCGGGGTCATCACCGGCGAGCTGACGCTCCGCACCGAGCTGGACGGGAAGGACGCCGTGCTGCGGGTGCAGTACAAGGACGCCGCCGAGTGGTACGCGGTGACCGGTGGGCGGGCGGCGCTGGCCGACCCGGCCGACCTGGTCGCGGTACACACCGTCGCGGTCGGCCTACTCAACCGCCCCGAGGGCTGACCGCCGCATCCACCGTGAGACCTGATCCGCTTTCGCGTGCTCGATTGACAAAATCTTGTTTTACGTACAGGATTGTTTTCGCCATGAGAGACGTGATGTACCTGGAGCAGATCGAGCAGGCCGAGACCCTGCTCAAGCCGCAGCGCATCGAGGTGCTGCGGCAACTCGCCGAGCCGCACACCTGCACCGAGGTGGCGAAGCAGCTCGGCCAGACCCCGCAACGGGTCTACTACCACGTCAAGCGCCTGGTCGACGCCGGCCTCGTCGACCAGGTCTCCGAGCGCAAGGTGCGGGGCATCGCCGAGGGCATCTACCAGGCGAGCGCCCGGTCGTACTGGCTCTCACCCCGGCTGGTCGGCCGGCTCGGGCTGCGCAAGGCGCAGGACGAGATGAGCCTCGGCTACCTGCTCAACCTGATGGAGGAGGTCCAGGCCGACATCGCCGCCCTGGACCGGGCCGCTCCGGAGCTGCCGTCGATCGGCGTCTCCGGCGAGATCCGGGTGCCGGCAGAACTTCGCCAGCAGTTCCTCACCGACCTACAGACCGCACTGCAGGAGCTGTTCACCCGCTACGGCGGAGCCGAAGGCGACGCCTTCAAGCTCGCCGTCGCCTGCTACCCACATGGAGGCACCACATGACCGCACCGCTGACCCTCCGCGCCCGCGCCGCCGCACCGGTCAAGAACGTCTGGCACGCCCTGACCGACGCCACCGAGCTGCGCGTCTGGCTCGCCGACCACGCCGAGGTCGAGCTGCCGCACCGGTACGAGTTCTGGGGCCGGCACGTGCCCGAGGGCGACGCGCCGCACCAGCGCCTACTGGACGTCGGCGAGCACAGCCTCCGGTTCGGCTGGCTGCTGGACGGCGAGGAGACCACCACCGAGATCACCCTTACCGAGGAGAGCGCCGACTCCACGATCATCTCGCTCTCACAGAGCCACTGGAGCTTCCAGGACGTGATCAGCGGGTCCGCCCGGGGTGTGCTCCAGACGTACTGGTCGCTGGCGATCGCGAACCTCGTCGACCACGTCGAGGGGCGGCCGCTCACCCCGAGGACCGACTTCACCTCGGCGACGCTGCGCACCGAGGTCGTCATCGACGCCTCCCCCGAGGCGCTCTTCGAGTCGCTGACCGACTCGGCCAAGGCCAGCGAGTGGTTCGGCTACCCGGTCGGGATCGAGCCCTTCGTCGGCGGCCGCTACGCGATGGGCGGCTTCGACAACAACCCCAACCCGGCGAAGGTGCTGGACCTGACCCCCGGCAAGGCGATGACCGTCGACTGGGGTCCGGCCGGAGTGGTGAGCTGGGAACTGGAGGGCAGCGGAGGCAGGACGAAGCTCTCCTTCGTGCAGAGCGGCTTCGACCAGCCGCCGTACGCGGCCTGGACCGGGTGGCTCAGCGGGCTCGCCGAGCTGCGCCGCTACCACGAGCTGGCCGACTGGCGCCCGATCTGGCTCTATGACCCGACCGACAACGTTCCGACCGAGGCGCACGCCGAGAGCTGACACCACGCCGTACCCCCGGCCCGGGGCCTCTTCCCCGGGCCGGGCCGTCGTGGCTCAGACGAACGAGCCCGGTTCGCTCGGCGCGGAGACGACGCCGGGCGTTTCGCCCTCGTCCTCCGGCCGGACGATCTGCGCGGTCACCTTGTGCGGCCGGATCTCGCCGCTGGCGATCTGCTCCGCCCAGTGGCAGGCCACCCGGCTCTCGCCGATCTGCCGCAGCACCGGCCGCTCGTCGGCACACCGGGTCGGCTGCGCCCACGGGCAGCGGGTGTGGAACCGGCAGCCGGCCGGCGGGTTGGCCGGCGAGGGCAGGTCACCGGCGAGCAGGATCCGCTCCCGGCGGTCCTCCACCTCCGGGTCCGGCACCGGCACCGCCGACATCAGCGCCCGGGTGTACGGGTGCAGCGGCTCCCGGTAGAGCCGGTCGCTCGGTGCCTCCTCGACCAGTGCGCCGAGATACATCACGCCGACCACGTCGGAGATGTGCCGCACCACCGCCAGGTCGTGCGCGATCACCAGATAGGTCAGCCCCAGCTCGTCCTGGAGTTCGTCGAGCAGGTTCACCACCTGGGCCTGGATCGACACGTCCAGCGCCGAGACCGGCTCGTCGGCGACGATCAGCTCGGGACCGAGCACCAGGGCCCGGGCGATGCCGATGCGCTGCCGCTGCCCACCGGAGAACTCGTGCGGATAGCGGGACAGCGCCCACTTCGGCAGCCCGACCGCGTCCAGCGTCTTCGTGACGATGTCCCGCCGGGCGGCCCGGTCGGCACCGATCCCGTGCGCCTGCAAACCCTCGACCAGGATCGACTCGACGTTCTGCCGGGGGTCCAGGCTGGACATCGGGTCCTGGAAGATCATCTGCATCCGGCGGCGCATCGCCCGGAGCTGGTTCGGCGGCAGCCCGGTCAACTCGACGCCGTCGAAGTTCACCTGCCCGCCGGTCGGCCGGGTCAACTGGAGCAGTGCCCGGCCGAGCGTCGACTTGCCGCAGCCGGACTCGCCGACCAGCCCGTACGTCTTGCCGCGCGGGATGGTCAGGTCGACCCCGTCCACCGCCTTGACGTGCCCGACGACCCGGTCGAAGAGCACACCCCGGGTGATCGGGAAGTGCACCTTGAGATCCCGGACCTCGACCAGGTTCGCGGACTGCCCGGTCGCCTTCACGTCGGTCATGCCGACTCCTCCTCGCGCGGGGCGGGCAGCTTCGCCTGCTCCTCCACCGGTACGTCCTCGGTCCCCGTCGCCTGCGCCGGAACCACGCCCTCCGCCGCCGGCTCCGCCCGGCTCGGCGAAGCGGGCGGGGGTGGCGCCGAACCGGCCGGCGGCACCGGGTTGACACACCGGTACGTCCGGTCGGTGTGGGTCAGCGCGAGCTGCGGCGGCTGGCCGAGGCATGCCTCGATCTGCCGGTCGCAGCGGGGCGCGAAGGCGCAGCCGTCGGCCCAGGGCAGTACGTCCCGGACCGAGCCGCGGATCGGGGAGAGCCGTTCGCCCCGGCCCGCGTCCAGCCGGGGAATCGATGCGAGCAACCCCACCGTGTACGGGTGCCTCGGCTCGGCGAAGAGCGGCTTGCGGCGGGCGGTCTCCACCACCCGGCCGGCGTACAGCACGTTGACGGTGTCGCACATCCCGGCGACCACACCCAGGTCGTGGGTGATCATCACCAGGGCGGTGCCGGAGTCGCGTACCAGATCCTTGAGCAGCTCCAGGATCTGCGCCTGGATGGTCACGTCGAGCGCCGTGGTGGGCTCGTCGGCGATCAGCAGCCGGGGCCGGCAGGCCACCGCGATCGCGATCAGCGCCCGCTGGCGCATCCCGCCGGAGAGCTGGTGCGGATATTCCTTGAGCCGCCGGTTCGGGTCCGGGATGCCGACCCGGTCCAGCAGTTCGGCTGCCTCCTTGCGGGCCGCGTCGCCGCCCAACCCACGATGCCGGGCCAACACCTCGGTCACCTGCCGGCCGATCGGGATGACCGGGTTGAGCGAGGAGAGCGGGTCCTGGAAGATCATGGCGACGTCCCGGCCCCGGATGTCCCGCATCGCCCGCCGGTCGACCCGGAGCAGGTCGGTGCCGTCGAAGTCGGCCCGGCCCTGCACCGTGATCCCCGGCTGCTGTGGCAGTAGCCCCATCAGCGCCAGCGAGGTCACGCTCTTGCCGCAGCCGGACTCGCCGACCAGGCCGACGACCTCGCCCGCGTTCACCGAGAACGAGACCCCGTCGACCGCCCGCACCGTACGCTTCCCGCGCTGTCGGAACGTGACGGAGAGATCGTCCACATCAAGCAGTGCCATGACAGATCACTTCCGCAGCTTCGGGTCGAGGGCCTCGCGCATCGCCTCACCAAGCAGGGTGAAGCCCAGCGCGGTGATGATGATCGCCACCGCCGGATAGATCGCCAGCGCCGGCCGGATGCCCAGGTACGGCTGCGCGTCGGCGAGCATCACGCCCCACTCCGGTATCGCCGTGTCCGGGTTGCCGAGGCCGAGGAAGGAGAGCGCGGCCGCCTCGATGATCGCGGTGGCCAGGGTCAGCGTGGCCTGCACGATGACCGGGGCCAGCGAGTTCGGCAGCACATGGCCGAGCGCGATCTTCGAACGGCGTACCCCGAGCGAGGTCGCGGCGAGTACGTAGTCGCTGTTGGCCTGGGCGATCATCGCGCCGCGTAGCAGCCGGGCGAAGACCGGCACCGAAACCACGCCGACCGCGATCATCACGGTGGTCAGGCTGGCGCCGAGCAGTGCCGCGATGCTGACCGCCAGGAGCAGGCTCGGCAGGGCCAGCATCATGTCGACGATCCGCATCAGCGTGGTGTCTACCCACCGCCCCCAGCGCCCGCCGAGCCCGGCGGCGGCACCGGCGACGCCGCCGACCAGGGCGCCGATCGCCAGACCGATCAGCGTGGAGACGACGCCGACCAGCAGGGTCTGCCGGGCTCCGACGATCAGCCGGCTGAACTCGTCCCGTCCCTGGTGATCGAAGCCGAGCCAGTGGTCGCCGGAGGGGCCGGGAATGATGCCCTGGCCCGACTTGACCAGGCCCTCCCGGATCCCGACGGTGTCGGTCGGCCCGTACGGCACGAAGAACGGCCCGACGACCGCGACCAGCACGAAGATGCCGAGCACGACGGCGCCGACGATGGCCGCCGGGTTGCGCCGGAGCCGGCGGAACGCCTCCTGCCAGAGGCTGACGCCGCGCTCCTCGTCGCGGGCCGCGGAGAGTTCGCCGAGCCGGTCGAGCTTCTCAGCCTTCTTCCTGGCCCGTTCGGTGATCGTCATCGGGCCCACCATCCGTTCACGATTACGGTGCTCACGCGCTGCATCGGTGTCCTCATCGGACCCGCACCCTCGGGTCGATCAGGCTGTACGAGAGGTCGACCAGCAGGTTCACCAGTACGAAGAGCACTGCAATGATCATGATGAAGCCCATCAGCACCGGATAGTCCCGCTGGCTGATCGAATCGGCGATGAACGCCCCGATGCCGCTGAACGCGAAGACGGTCTCGGTGAGCACCGCGCCGGAGAGCAGACCGCCGGTGAGCAGGCCGATCGTGGTGGCCACCGGCAGCATGGCGTTGCGCAGTACGTGCCGCCGGCGTACGACCCGCTCGGTCAGGCCCTTGGCCTCGGCGGTCCGGACGAAGTCCTCGCCGAGCACCTCCAGCACGCTCGCCCGGGTGATCCGGACGATGATCGCCAGCGGGATGCTGGCCAGGGCGAGGCCGGGCAGGACGAGGTGCCAGAGCGCGTCGATGGCCGCGTCCCACTCGCGGGTGAGCAGTCCGTCGAGGACGAAGAAGTTGGTGATCCGGGTCGCGTCGATGGTCGGATCCTGCCGGCCGCTGGCCGGGAAGAGATGCAGGTTCTCGGCGAAGATCGCCTTGAGCACGTACGCCAGGAAGAAGACCGGGATGCAGACCCCGACCAGCGATCCGGCCACCGAGGCGTGGTCGAGGAGCCGGCCGCGACGGCGGGCGGCGAGGTAGCCGAGCGGGATGCCGACCGCGATCGCAATGATCATCGCGGTCGCGGCCAGCTCGACGGTACCCGGGAAGCGTTGCAGGAACTCGGTGGTCACCTCGCGCTTGGTCGAGATCGAGGTGCCCAGGTCGAGCCGGAACATGCGCTGCATGAACCGGCCGTACTGCACCAGGATCGGCTCGTCCAGCCCGAGGTTGTCCCGGATCGCGGCGCGCATCTCCGGGGTGCCGCGCTCGCCGAGGATCGCGGTCTCCGGGCCGCCGGGCAGCCGGTGCAGCCAGATGAACAACAGGATGGAGAGCCCGAAGAGCGCGGGTATCAGCTGCAACAGGCGTCTGACGATAAACCGGAACACGGGCGGCCTCTGGCGGGGTGCGGAGGGTCGCGCGGGCGGGCGCTGGGCTGACCTCCGGCCGGGGTCTACCGGCCGGGATCAGGGCGCGCCCGCCCGCGGTCCCTTTTCTCTATGTCAGGACTTGAACTCGGCGGTGGCGAACCGCTCGTCGGTGAGCGGGCTCGCCTTGACGCCGGTCACGTCCTTACCGAACACGATCGCCGGCGGCGAGTGCGAGATCGGCACACCCGGCAGGAACTTCATGATCTCGGCGTTGAGCTCCTTGTAGAGCTCGTACCGGGCGGTGGGGTCCGCGGTGGTGTCGGCCTGCTTGAACAGGTCGAACAGCGCCTGGTTGGTGAAGCCCCACTCCGGCTTCGGCCGGTCGAAGAAGGTGCCGATGAAGTTGTAGCCGTCGCCGTAGTCACCGGTCCAACCCAGGAAGTGCAGGTCGTGCTCGGTGCCCGTACCGGTGGCGTTGAGGTAGTCCGGGGTCCACTTCAGCGGAATCGGCTGGATCTTGATGCCGACCGCCTGGAGGTCCGCCGAGAGCAGCTCGAAGAGGTCCTTCGGGTTCGGCATGTACGGCCGGGTGACCTCGGTCGGGTAGTGGAACCGCAGCGTCAGGTTGCTGGCGCCGGCCTCGGCAAGGAGCTGCTTGGCCTTCTCCACGTTGTAGTCGTACGTGGTGACCTGCGGGTTCCAGCCCTCCACGGTGTCCGGCATGAACTGGGTGGCGACCTTGGCGCCCGGGGGCAGCTTCGAGTCGACCAGCGCCTGCCGGTTCAGGGCGTGCGCGATCGCCTGCCGGACCCGGGGGTCGGCGAGCTTCGGGTTGCCGCCCTTCTGGTTGATCGCCAGGTAGAGGATGTTGAACGCCGGGCGGGTCAGCATGTTGAAGCCCTCGTTCTTCAACGGCTCGACGTCCGCCGGACCGACCAGGTCGTAGCCCTGGATGTCGCCGGAGCGCAGCGCCTGCTTCCGGGCGTTCTCGTCCGAGATGGTCTTGAAGATGAGGGTCTTCAGCTTGGCCTTCTGCGCGCCGCTGTATTCCTCGTTCCGCTCCAGGGTCAGCGTCTTGTTGGCGATGTCCCAGGACTTGAACTTGAACGGCCCGGTGCCGGTCGGGTGCTCCATCGCGTACGACGGGTACTGGATGTTGTCGGCGCTACCGCCGATGGTGCTGGCCTGGTACTGCTCCAGCGCCTTCGGGCTGTGGATGGAGAACGAGGGCAGCATCAGCGCGGCCGGAACCTTGCTGGAGACGCGGGTGAAGGCGAGGTCGACGGTGGTCGCGTCCTTCGGCGTGCAGGACTTGAAGAGGCTCGGCGGCAGGTCGGTCCGCTCGTTGGCGGCGAAGCCACCCATCACGTCCTGCCAGTACGGCGTGACGTCCGGGCTCTGCATCAGACCCTTGGCGTTGTACCAGCGGTTGAAGTTGACGCAGACCGCCTCGGCGTTGAAGTCCGTGCCGTCGTGGAACTTCACGCCCGAGCGGAGCTTGAAGGTCCAGACGGTGCCGGTCGCGTCCGGGGTCCAGCTCTCGGCCAGACCCGGCGTGATCTTGGTGCCGCCCTCCTCGGGGCGGACCAGCGTCTCGAAGACCTGACGGGCCACCCGCAGCGACTCGCCGTCACTGGCGAGGCTGGGGTCGAGCACCTTCGGGTCCCCGGCCACGCCGAAGACCAGGGTGTCGTTCTGGCTTGCGCCCGAATCGCCGCGGTCGCTCTCGGCACAGCCGGCTACCGCGAGGGCCGCGACCGCTACGGCCGCGATGGCGACCTTCGGTCTTGGTGCACGCATGGTGCTTCACCTCGTCCTGTGGATACGACAAACGCGGTGACGGGGGCCACCGATGGCGAGACATTAGCCGTCGGGCGGACCGGGCGGAAACGGGCCGCGAATGGGTTGGTACCGGATCGTGTCTTTACCGTCATGACACCAGCGACAGAGCGTGGCACATGGTCGACAATCATGGCGTTTGTCCGGATCTGACTATGCGAATTTGTTACATCGCCTGTCGAGTGGATCACGACCGATGTCAGACGGACAGCGGGGTCGGTGACGGGTCTGAACGGTGGTTGAACCGCGCTGTTCGGGAGGCTGAACAAGAGCGGCCGAGCCCGTACTTACCCGGCCCGTATTGACCGGTGCCGAGGCAGCGGCCCGGAGAGGCAGCGGACGCCTGGATCCAGACGGCAGGATCCAGGCAGCAGGGTCAGACGGCGCGGCGGCCTTCGAAGGCGCGGCCCAGGGTGATCTCGTCGGCGTACTCCAGGTCGCCGCCGACCGGCAAACCGCTGGCGAGCCGGGTCACCGAGATCCCCATCGGCTTGACCATCAGCGCCAGATAGGTGGCGGTCGCCTCGCCCTCGGTGTTCGGGTCGGTGGCCAGGATCAGCTCGCGGACCGAGCCCGTACCGAGCCGGGCCAGCAGCTCCCGGATCCGCAGGTTGTCCGGGCCGACGCCCTCCAGCGGGTTGATCGCGCCGCCGAGCACGTGATAGCGGCCCCGGAACTCGCCGGTCCGCTCGATCGCCACCACGTCCTTGGGCTCCTCGACCACGCAGAGCACCTCTTCGGTACGGCGTGGGTCGCGGCAGACCCGGCACTGCTCGGACTCGGCGACGTTGTAGCAGACGGTGCAGAACCGCACCAGCTCCTTGACCCGGCGCAGCGCGGTGGCCAGCCGGGTGACGTCGGCCGGATCGGCCGAGAGGACGTGGAAGGCGATCCGCTGGGCGCTCTTCGGACCGACCCCCGGCAGGCGCCCCAACTCGTCGATCAGATCCTGGATGGCACCCTCGTACATCGCGGGGTTGCTCAGAAACCGGGCAGGCCGAGGCCGCCCATGCCGCCGGTGACCGGGCCCATCTTCTCCTCGGTCAGCTTGCGCACCTCGTCGTGGGCGTTGTGCACGGCCGCGAGCACGAGATCCTCGAGAGTCTCCACGTCCTCCGGGTCAACCGCCTTCGGGTCGATCTTGATGGCCTTGACCTCGCCGGCACCGGAGATGGTCACGGTGACCAGCCCTCCCCCGGCCGTACCGGTCAGCTCCGCCTCGGCCAGCTCCGCCTGCGCGGCGGCGAGCTGCTGCTGCATCTTCTGCGCCTGCTTCATCATTTGCTGCAGGTTGGGCTGTCCACCCGGGCGCACGGCGACTCCTCGGTTGCGGAAACTGGTCGCGTCCAGCCTAGTCCGGCCGATCGCGGACGGCTCGACGGCCCGCGACCGGCCGGCGGCTCGGCTCAGCCCACGACCACGGTCTTCATGATCTTGTCTGCGATGGTCTGCTTCTTGGCGTCCCAGAGCGGGAAGAGGTAGCCGATGTAGCAGATGATGCCGTCGACGAAGTGCGCCAGATCGCGGAGGAACGCCTTGCCGGCGCCGATCGGCTCCCCGGCCGCCTCGTCGATCAGCCGGATGCCCAGCGCCCGCTTGCCCCAACTCTGCCCGGTCTTGCCGGCGAGGAACCACCGGTTGTAGCCGCTGAGCGCGATCCCGAGCAGAACGAAGACCCAGTAGAGCGGACCGGGACCGGTGACCTGGCCGGTCTCCGTGTCCACACCTGAGCCGCCGAAAACCGCGGCGAGGATGCTGAACGGCAGCACGACCAGCCCGTCGATAATGTAGGCGCCCACCCGGGGGCCCCAACTGGCGTAGTTCAAGGGGTACTCCTCAACAAGTAAGGGGTGCGGAAATCAGGAACGCGGCTCAGCACAGGCCGAGCCGGTGTAGCTGGAACGACCAACTCGCGCAGGCCAGCAGACCCGCACCCCACCCCGTACGCCGGCGTGCCCGGTCCGACCAGCGGACCGGGGGTGGCAGTGCGCCGAACGCCCGCAGCACGAGCAGCGGTAGGACGGTGCCGGTGAGCACCGCCAGGCCGACGATCACCGGGTTGGCCGCCGCCGCGCCGGCCAGGTCACCCCGGACCAGTGCGACCGCCGCCGTGGTGAGGCCACAGCCCGGACACGGCAACCCGGTCAGCGTGCGCAGCGGGCACGGCAGACCCAGGCCGGTCGCGTCGGTCAGGTACGGCCACGCCGTCGCGGCGACCGCCACACCCAGACCGAACACGCCGAGCCGCTCGGGTACCGAGAACTCGCGCACATCGCACTCACAGGAAAATCACAGAAAACGGGGATGGGCGACCGATACTAGAAGATGGTCGATCGTCCCGTCCTCCCGTTTTTCGGCGGATGCCGAGAGCGGACAGTCGAGTTCCGATAAGCCGATTGACCAGCCGGTCAGGCCCGGGCTCGGCCAGTCGGCAAGCCGGCCGAGCGACTCATCGACGTCGGCGGCATCGTTCGGACCGGGATTACGTGAAACAGTTGTTGGGGAGTTGGTGCCCGGCGAGAACTGGATACGCATTGCCGCGACGCGGGGTGGCCATGCCCGCCGCAGAGGCTGTCGAGCTGCCCCGCTTGTGCTCCCACCGCACCCAGACCCGCCGCACCCGCCGCACCCGCAGCCACCGCACCCGCTGACGCGCCGCAGCCCCTGACGCCGCCGCTTGGCCACGCCGACGACCTCGACCTGGACACCAGAGGCGCTACGGCGCACGGGAACCTGCACGCTTCGACGGCACGACCAGCCCTCGGCGGGCGCACTTTCCGAGATTGGCCGACGGTTACTTGAGGTCGACGGTTACTTGAGGTC
Source organism: Plantactinospora sp. KLBMP9567 (assembly GCF_033446045.1). Lineage (NCBI taxonomy): Bacteria > Bacillati > Actinomycetota > Actinomycetes > Micromonosporales > Micromonosporaceae > Plantactinospora > Plantactinospora sp. KLBMP9567. The sequence continues at coordinate 269,958 of NZ_JAWQRR010000021.1, forward strand.
GACCTCGCCGATCCGTTCCGCGCCGAGGGTCTGCTGCAACAACTGCACCGCCTGCTGCTCACTGGTCTGCCGGGCGGTCCGCTCGTCGATCACCTCGTCGAGGGGTTCGTCGCCGGGGTCGAAGCCCTCGTAGCCGATCCCCGCCGAGGGGCGCGGGCCGTCGTATTCGGGGTCGTAGGGCGGCTCACCGGCCCAGTCCCGGTCCGCGGTCCGCTCCGGCGCCGGGGCCGGTTTCGGTGCACGGCCAGCCGCCGCTGCCCGGGCCGCCGCGAGCCCGGAACTGACCGCACCACCGCCCGCACCAGGATTGGTACGCCCACCGTTCGGCTTGCCGACTCCGTCGCTCCCGGCGCCGTGACCGGCGGATACGCCGTGACCGGCGGATACGCCGTTACCGGCGACCGAGGCACCGGTACCGCCGGTCGGGCCGCCGCCGCCCGCCGGGAGGCCACCGCTGCCGCCCGGTGCGGCGGTGCCGTTGGTGCGGGTACCACCGGTCTGGCCACCGGGGCCAGCCGGCGAGCCGGTGCCAGCCGGCGAGGAGGAGACGCCGGCTGGCGAAGCGGTCGTGGGGGTGTGACCGGTACCGCCGGGCGGGGTCGGCTCCGGCCAGTCGTCGTCGGCAGCGGCTCCACTCGGCGCGGCACCACCGGGTCGGGCCGGTTCCGGCCAGTCGTCGTCATCGGCGCTGGCCGGCGAGCCGCCCGCGCTGGCCGAGCCGGATCCGCCGGTCGTGCGCTCCCGTCCACCGGTCGCACCCCGGCCGGACGGAGCCGAGCCGTTGCCGCCGCCCCTGGGCGGGGCGCTGTTCGTGGCTGGGCCGCTGTTGGTCGACTGGCGGGGCGCGGCGGTCGGCGCCGGTCCGCGCTGCTCGCCGGCCACCTCGCAACGGATCTGCCAACGCCCGCCCAGCTCCTCGTAGAGGGCGTCGGTGAGCACGCCGGAGGCGTTGGCGAGCATCTGGGCGAGTACCGGGGACTTGACGGTCAGCACCAGGGTGTCGCCGTCGAGGTCGCGTACGACCGCGTCGCGCATCAGGGCGGCGATCCGCTTGTTGGTGCGGTTGACCATGCCGACGACCTCGCCCCAGACCCGGCGTACGGCGGCGGCGTCCAGTTCGCCCGTCGACTCGGTACCGGCCGGCACCGGATCCGGGGTGGCCGGGTCGGGCATCACCGCCTCCGGGGGCACCGGACGCCGGGCCGGTGGCTCCGGGGCGGTCGGGTGCTGCCCGGCCGGCCCGGCGGGCGCCTGGCTCGGCCCGGGTGCGGTGCTTTCGGGTACCTCCCGAGGGGGCGCGACCGGTGCGGTGCTGGCGGTGGCCGGCGGTGCGGGAGTGGTTGCGGAGGGCGTGCCCGGGTCGACGGCGGCGGCGGGCGGGCGGATGGGGGCGGCGGGCGGAACCGCGTCGCCGGAGAGGGTGAGCCGGCGCTCCATGCGTTCGAGGCGTTGCAGCAGGCTGCCGGTGGAGTCCTCGGCGCCGGGGAGCAGCATCCGGGCGCAGATCAGTTCGAGCAGCAGCCGGGGGGCGGTGGTGCCGCGCATCTCGACCAGGCCGTTGTGCACGATGTCGGCGCAGCGGGACAGTGTGGCCGGGCCGAGCCGTTCGGCCTGGGCGGCCATCCGCTCGATCTGGTCGGCCGGACCGTCGATCAGGCCCTTGGCGACCGCGTCCGGCACCTGGCGCATGACAATGAGGTCACGGAGCCGTTCGAGCAGGTCGGAGGCGAATCGGCGGGGATCGTGCCCAGCCTCGGCGACCCGGTCGATGGTGGCGTACGCGGCGGCGCCGTCCCCGGCGGCCAGCGCGTCGCACATCTCGTCGATCAGGGCGGCGTCGGTCACCCCGAGCAGGGCAACCGCGCGGGAATAGCTGACCCCCTCCGGACCGGCACCCGCGATGAGCTGGTCGAGCACCGAGAGCGAGTCCCGGGCGCTGCCGCCACCGGCCCGGACCACGAGCGGGAAGACCGCCGGCTCGATCTTGACGCCCTCGGCCGAGGCGAGCTGCTCCAGGTAGGGGCGGAGCACGCCCGGCGGGATCAGCCGGAACGGATAATGGTGCGTCCGGGACTTGATCGTGCCGAGGACCTTCTCCGGCTCGGTGGTGGCGAAGATGAACTTGACGTACTCCGGCGGCTCCTCGACCAGCTTGAGCAGGGCGTTGAAGCCCTGGGTCGAGACCATGTGCGCCTCGTCGATCACATAGATCTTGAACCGGCTGCTGGCTGGCGCGAAAAAGGCGCGTTCGCGCAGTTCGCGGGCGTCGTCCACGCCACCGTGGCTGGCCGCGTCGATCTCGATCACGTCGATCGAGCCGGCCCCGTCGGTCGCCAGGCTCTTGCAGGAGTCGCAGACCCCGCAGGGCTCCGGCGTCGGCCCCTGCTCGCAGTTGAGCGAGCGGGCCAGGATCCGGGCACTGGAGGTCTTGCCGCAGCCACGCGGGCCGGAGAAGAGGTAGGCGTGGTTCAACCGACCGGTACGCAACGCCTGGGACAGCGGTTCTGTGACGTGCTCCTGGCCGATCACCTCGGCGAACGTGCGGGGCCGGTACTTGCGGTAGAGCGCCAGTGCCACTCGTCCCGCCTCCTCTCGACCGGGCCATTCTCCACCCGGCGCCGCGCTGCCGAGTGCCAGGTTGTCACGCGCGCCCGACGATTTCCACGTCGATCATGCGGGCTCGGTCGGCAGCCGGTGGACCCGGGTCGATCATGGGGGCAGGTGGCGTGTCGACCGGGTACGGCCGGGCCGGGTGGGGTCGGGTTGGCGTCCTCGGGCCTGGTCAGGGCCTGCTCGGAGACGCTCCGGGGGAAGACAAGGCCCCCCGTGCACCCGCCAGAGCTCGCTTATCCTTGCTGCCTTCCGGCCCTGGGGAGGTTCACGAGGTGACGCCACACGGGGGGTGCCGCCAAGTGTACCCGGCCGGACGCCGGGACTTCGGGGGGACCGGCGGGGTGGGCGTACGGCGGGGAGCCTGTATCCTGTCGGACGGAGGATTCGCCTAGAGGCCTAGGGCGCACGCTTGGAAAGCGTGTTGGGTTCACACCCTCACGAGTTCGAATCTCGTATCCTCCGCTCACCTGAGCAGCAGCAACGCCCGGCAGACCGTACCGATCTGCCGGGCGTTGATCTTGTGGTCTCCGTTGATTACGACAGCCGCCGTTTGACGATCGCCCCAACGACTGCGTCTGCCACCCACTCGCGCCGGCATGTCGAACTCAAGCCTCGGCCATCATCCGGATAACCGTTGGCGACCAGACAAACCGCGCAATCTCCCGAACAGCCGGGCTCCGCACACCCGGTACGGGTACCGCCAAACGACGAGCCGTCAAGTCGCATCACCGATGCCTCTCCGCAGGTCAGCATCGTCTTATGCGGCCAGCAGAGCCAAACATGAATAGTTAACAAGGTTTATTCATGTTATCTCAACATACGAGAGAGCCAGGGTGGATCAAGCCACGGATGACTCACACCGCGTGCCCAGGTCGTCGCAATGGCCACTGCACCACGTTTTTGCTGATCAGGCGTGACTTACCGATATGACAAGAGCGTCGATAGGAAACACAGAGTCACGCCTCTTCCACAGACAATCCACAGGGTTTTCCACAGCGAAGGCACCCCCCGTTGCTGGACAACACGCCTGGAGCAGGTTCTAATCTCCGAAGCATGTGGCCGAGAGTTACAGCCGTGTAGCTCTGCAAGCCTTGTGCAACAGAAGGCGGCACCTGCGGTAACAGGTGCCGCCCGATCGCCCCGTCCGATTGTCCTAGCTGAACCAAAGTCAGGAGCCCCGTGACCGTAGCAAGCACACCCCCAACTGACAACATGAGGCGACGCGCCCGGAGGCGACTTCACCAGGTCATACGCGAGGTCCGGCTACTCGTCACTGCTGTGACGACGCTGGTCGTGGCTCTTGCTGGCCTTTTAGGGCTGTTCGCCAAGTAGGTGGAAGAGCGGCCCGGAGCCCATGGAGCACGAGTTCCGGGCCGCTTCCATGAAGCATGACCTGCCCAGTCTCGCGAGTCCGAATCTCGGCCCCTTCCGTGAGCTGCACCTGTGGCCTCGACGGAGTCCGCCACACTGACGTCGCATCACCATCCTGCTGTCGTGATCACCCAAACGAAGGTCGGGGTCATCGAGACAAGCTGCCATTGGAGCGGATTCCAAAGCCATGGCGACCGGACCTAGCGGAAGACGGGGACTGTGAACGCCGCACTCGCCCCCCTCGACCAACTCAACGCCCGGATGGCCGTGGTCGAAGCCTGCCGCTCCATCGGCCTTGACCCCACCGACGCCGAACTCGTCCGTCTCGGAGAGAACGCGATCTTCCGGTTACTCCGAGGGTCGATCGTCGCGCGGGTTGCCCGCTCGGCCGCACGTCTTCCGAACGCGGAGCGGGAGATTCGAATTTCCCGCTGGCTCCAGGCAGAAGGAATTCCGGTGATCCGCGCGCTGGAACTACCGCAGCCGATCCTGGCGCAGGGACGGGTAGTCGTGCTTTGGGAGTCAGCAGCCGACGCCGAGGCCTATGGAACGACCGCAGAACTAGGTGACATTCTTCGTCGGCTACACGGCCTCACCCTGCCAGCAGAGCTGTCGATGCCTCTACTGCACCCTGTCGCCAGCGTCCGGCGGCGCATAGCGGCACTCAGCAGCCTTCCCGAGGATGACCAATCTTTCCTTCGCGCTCGATGCGAAGCACTTGATCGGGCGCATCAGACCTTGACATTCGAATTACCGCCAGGGGTCGTGCATGGCGACGCCAACGTCGGAAACCTGCTCCGGGGTTGGGACGGACAGGCGATCTTGGCAGACCTGGACGGATTTGGCTATGGGACACGGGAGTGGGATCTCGTGCTCACGGCGATGTACTACGAGCGGTACGGGTGGCACACCTTGGAGGAGTACCAGGAGTTCGCTGACGCGTACGGCTACGACCTGCTTCCGGTGGACTGCTACCGGACGCTTGCCGACCTGCGCGAACTGATCATGGTGGCGTGGCTTGCCCAGAACGCGTCCCACGATCCGAAGGCAATGAACGAACTGGCCAAACGGCTCGCCACCCTGCGGACGGGGACCGGGCACCGGGACTGGCAGCCGTTCTAGCGAGAATCCGAGACACGCCACGGGCGCGGGGCCGGCGCGCACAAGGACTCCTATGCGCTGGTCAGAGAGCAGCCAATCAACCTCAACCCGGCCAAGAGTTTCCCGCACCAGCCAGTGTCGGTGCACGTCACTACCCGGTATGGTCAGAGCGGCAAAGGCCGGGGAGCAGGGCTGTCGACTGGGCTCCACCCTTGGGAGGCGTCAATGTCTGCCACTCCTGCGGCAGGGTTCGGGCCTCGGATGCGCCGGCTACGCACCGAGCGGGGTATGTCTCTCCGCGAGTTGGCCCGGATCGCCTTCTACGGCAAGAGTTACCTTCACGAGCTAGAGACGGAAGCGAAGCAGCCGACCCAGCAAGCGGCTCGGCGGATCGATGACGCGCTCGGCGCAGGTGGCGAACTGGCGGCTCTTGCGACTGCCGGCATACGCCGTCGGGAGATGATCGCACGGGCTGGCATGGCCGTGGCACTCCCTCAAACGATCCTTGACTACGGACGCTGGATCGGCTCTGAAGTGCCGCAACAGATATCCGATCGCACAGCGCGACTGCGGCGACTCGATGACTATCTCGGTGGGGCCGACACCTACAAGATGTACAGCGCGGAACTCGACTCGACCGTCAATCTCATTCAACAGGGCAGCTATGCGGGCAGCACAGGGCAAGCGCTGCTGTCGGTGTGTGCCGAGCAGGCGCAGATGGCTGGGTGGGCCGCCTTCGACGCCGGCCGGTACGGCGACGCCGAGCGGTTGTACCGCACCAGCCTTACCGCAGCTCGCGATGCCGACGACCTGCCGCTCGCCGGTAATGCCATGGCCTTCCTCGCCTACCAGGACCTGACGCTGGGACAACCCGCAACACAGACGATCACCGCAGCCTGCGAGACGGCGGATCCGACCGCGACGCCCGGTGTCCGAGCACTGTTGCACATGCGTCGCGCCTGGATACATGCGGTGAACAAACAACCAGACGATGCCGAGCGGCATCTCGACATCGGTGTGACCTGCCTGGCCGAGCAGGACGAGCGGCCCGATCCCGACTGGGTGTACTGGGTCGACCAGCAGGAAGCCGAGATCATGACCGGACGGTGCTGGACCGTCCTACGTCGTCCACTGCGGGCGATCCCCGTTCTCGAATCGGTACTCAGCCGCTACGACGACACCCATGCCCGCGACAAGGCTTTATACCTGTCCTGGCTGGCCGACGCGTTTCTAGACGCGAACGAGGTCGAGCAGTGCTGCGCGACTGCCGAGAAGGCCGTGCGGCTCTCAGCCGGCGTCGCCTCGGTTCGCCCCCGCCAGCGAATCGAGGAGTTGCTCGCGCGACTTGACCCTCATGGGGCACTGCCCTGTGTGGCCGAGCTACGAGAATCGGTCATCGCCCAGCTTGCTCGGCAACGGACTCCCGCATCCAGCGCAGACACTCCGCGGAGCCAGCCACAATCTGAGTAGCCGTCACCTGCGGGTTGTCCCAGGGGTGCCGCTCCAACAGGGCTGCCTCAAGGTCTGCGTACCGATCGCCGGTCGTGTAGAGCAACAGTCGCCACTCTTCGCCGGTTCCGTGCTCGCCGAGATGCCAGAAGACGCTTGTCACCGGTCCGATGATCTGAGCATTGCCAGCCAGCCGGGCGCCGACGACGTATTGGGCGAGGTCTACCGCCGCGTCGCGTGTCTCGGTTGCGGTAGCCACCTGGAGATAGTCCGTCACGCGGAAAGAGCGTAGCCGTCCCGCCGTCCGCGGACAGCCGGCAGAACGGCAGCGGACGCTGGGAGGACGCGTCATTCCTGTCTCTCACGTGCCGCGATCGAAAGGCTACAAACCGGAGCGCGCGCCCTGGCTCGCTACGCCGTCCAGGTCGTAACCCGAGCGCCCCGCCGGCCCGGGGGTCGCAGTCCCCCGCCGAACCCCGGGCCGGCTCTTCCGATACGGAAGGAGCGACGGTGAACGTACTGAGACGGTGGAAGGAACGCCGAATCGCCGAGGTCGAGCGGGCGGCTCGTGAGCAGGACGCGGCCGAGGCGGAGGCCGCGCGTCAGCGGGTACTCGAAATGGCCCGCCGCCAGCGCGACACCCCCGGCCACGAGATCGGTCCCGACCCCGGGCAGCCCGCCCACACCTGGCACGACCCGACGTTCGTCCTCGGCCTGCCCCTACTCACCTACGGGCAGCAACGGCTGTACCGGATGGGGCAGCGATGCTGAGCTGGCTCCGGCGCTGGTGGCGGCTCAGGCGCTGGCCGGTGTACGTCCAGGACTACCGGTGGGACGGCCGCCGCTGGCGCCGGTACCGGGAGTGGCGATGACCGAGCCGCGCCCGACCGTCACCCCCACGGCCGAGATCCCGGACCTGCCGGTCGGCACCCTGCTCCGGTTCGCCCCCGGCGAGTGGTCGCACTGCGCCACGGCACGGCTCGGGACGTACCTGGAGATGACCCTGTCCCGGATGCACCGCAACGCCGTCCGCGAGGACGAGGCGGTTCTCTGGGTCTGGCTGGTCGGACACGAGCATCCGGCCTGTACCTGGGCACATGTCGACCCGCACCCACCGTGCCTACAGGTCATGGTGCGGGTCGATGCACTTACGGCGGCGGCGGGCGGGTGGCCGCCGGCCTGATCCTTTCCCGCCCTGACCAGGACGCAGCGGCGGCAGGCCGAGCTGCCCTGACGATCTCTGAGCAGGCGGAGACCTGTCCACGTGCTGCGAGGAAATCTATGCGTGAAGTACTAGATATCCTCGCCGTCGTCGGCTAGTCTTCCTCAAGTCAAGGGTGAAGAAAAGACGCTGACGTCACCGCCGCCCCAGCCGAGGGCGAAGGGGCAGGGCCGAGGATCGTTCCGGCTCCGCTCGCTTGGCAGTAAAGATCCACCGCAGTTGAGCAGGACGCACGAAAAGTTGGTAGGCAGTGCCCGGACGTGATGCACGACCGGGTGTGACAGCAGGTGGGGCCGATGTTGATTCAGGGCTCCGCCTGAGGCAGGAGACGTCCGTCGCACGTGTACGGGGCCAGGAAGTCGCGTGGGGCTCCGACACCGGCGGACAGCACGGAGTAAGACAGAGGAAGTCAGAGGAAAGGGAGGGCCCGTACACCGTTGGATCGCCCGCCGCCGGCCGCACGACTGGGCTGGGCGCGGACACCGCAGTTTCCATCGAACGAGAGGTGGTCTCCGGTCACGCTTACGCGATCCTCGCACCCGAACTCGTCTCGCACGGGTGGTGCGGATACGACAAGCCGGCAATTCTGCCGGTAGATGGTGTTTCTGACCCGTAAACCCTTGGGCCCCGGCGCTTCTAGCGCCGGGGCCCTCGTGATGGAGGTTTCATGGCCCAACCCGACGACATGCTCGACGACGAGGACTACCCGGCATACACGATGGGCCGCGCAGCGGAAATTGTGGGCTGCTCGCCGGATTTCCTGCGCCGGCTCGGCGACGCGAAACTGATCGACCCGTACCGCTCCGGTGGCGGGCACCGCCGCTACTCCCGCTACCAACTACGGCTGGCCGCGCGGGCGCGGGAGATGTGCGACCAGGGCACCGACCTGGCGTCGGCCTGCCGCATCATCATCCTCGAAGACCAGCTCGCCGAGGCCCTGCGGCAGAACGAGCGCTACCAGCAGGGCTGACCGCACCCGTCCGGGCGGTTCGCCCGGGGCGACACGAGGAACGTACGGTCCCTCCCGTCAGGGCAGGGACCGTCTGTCGTTCCTGGGTCACTCCTTGACCCGGTACCGGATGTGGGTGACGCCCGTGCCCTCGACGAGCGTGGTCGGGCCGTCGAACTGCGCGGGCGTGGCACCCAGGTCGGCGAAGAGCGGCGTGCCACCGCCGAGCACCACCGGTACGAGTTCGATGCCGATCTCGTCGAGCAGGCCGGCTCCAAGGCACTGCCGAGCCATCTGGCCCCCGTTGACGACGACGGTCTTCTCGCCGGCGATCTCCTGTGCCTTCGCGACGGCGGCCTCGATGCCCTCGGTGACGAGCACGAAGTTCTCGTCCGCGACCGGACGGTCCTGTGGCGGGCGGTGGGTGAGCACGACCGTCGTGACATCCATGGGGTGCCGGCCGCCCCACGCGTTGGTCATGTCGTAGAGGTGCCGGCCGACGACCAGGGCGCCGGTGTTGCCCCACTCCTCCTTGAGCAGCTTCGCGCTCGCGGCCGACAGCCGCAACGGCGGCATGTTCGGGCTCGCGGCGGGAATTTCGACGTCGCCGTTGCCCTACCACTGGAACAGCAGGTCGAGGCCGCTCTCGTCGGGACCGGCGATGTAGCCGTCGAGTGACATCGTGCCACCGGTGATGACCTTGCCCATCTCACTGTTCCCTTCGTTCGGGTCTCCCGTGAACACGTCGTCCGGCATGCCCGCCTCCAGGGCATCCTCTCCAGAATCCTTTCTCCCGCCTCCGCGCCCCGGGATCACATCGGCGGTTGAAGCTGGAATGAAGCAGGACGCGGATACCGTCACCCGATCATCGGCAGACGAAGGTGGCGAAGACGGCGAAGCGCAGCCTTCGCCGCCAGAGATATCCAAGGTAGTAGAGGTGGGAACGTGTACAGAGGCATCAGGGCAATGCTCGTTACCGCGATCGCCGGCCTGAGCATGGTGGGTGCGCTGGTCGTGGCCGCGCCCGCGCAGGCCGCCGTCGGGTTCGACCGGTGCCCGTCCGGCTACATGTGCCTGTTCACCGGCTCCAACGGTACGGGCACGATGGCCTACTTCCGGCTCGGCTCGACGAACCTCGGCCTCCAGGGCATGGACAACAACGTCTGGTCCGGCCGCAACCGCTCCGGCAAGACCGCGCTCGGTTACGAGGGCTACAGCTACACCGGTCAGGTCATGCTCAGCTCGCCCGGCCACATCACGACCGGCTTCAACGTCAGCGCCTTCGCGGCCACCCGGATGAGTTCGATCAGGGTGGGCTGAGCAGCGGACCGGGCCGACCAGGGCTCGGGACGAATTGTCAGGACCTGCGGGTGGTGCTGTCACGCGGCTCGCCGGTCACCTCCGGTCTCGTCAGGTCGTTCGGCGAGATCTGCTCGACGGAGTTGCGGTCGACGGCGTTGCGGTCGACGGCGTTCTGGTGGTGGCGGCGGTCGTGGGCGAGGTTGTCAGCGTCGTTGCTTCGGTGAGTGCCGTCAGTACGGCGGCGACGGCGGGCGGGTCGGGTGGTTCGCCGTAGGTGGCGGCGTGGATCTGGCGGTGGAAGCTGGCGAGTTCGGTGGTGTGGACGTCGGGTCGGCGGTGGGCTTGGAGGGCGAGGCCGGGCAGGGTGGCGACGCCTGTGCCGGCGGCGACGAGGGCTTGCACGACAACCATGTCGTCGCTGTGTGCGGCGATGCGGGGGGTGAAGCCTTCTCGCCGGCACACGGTGATCAGCTCGTCCTGGCATCGATCGCAGCCGCCGATCCAGGCGGAGTGGCGGTGGTTCGCGAGGCTGTCGTCTGGCCGCTGGCTGACGAGATAGATCGGGTCGTCGCCGATGTGGACGAGGCGGAATCCGTCGTCCTCGGCCGGGGCGTCGGCCTGTCGGAAGACGAGTGCGACGTCGAGCTCGCCGTGTCGCAGCATCTGTAGCGCTTCGACCGGGTGACGGTCGATCAGGCTCAGTTCGAGTCCCGGGTGCGCCTGGGCCAACGTGGCGGCCGCCCTGGGCACGATTGTGCTCAGCGCGGATGCGTTGGCGGCCAGCCGGACACGCCCTGCCTGTAGGCCGACCTGTGCGGCGAGTTCGTTGGTCGCCGCGTCGACCCGTCCCACGATCTCGGCGGCCCGGTTGGCCAGCAGCCGCCCTTCCGGCGTCAGCCGGATCCCACGACCGACCCGCTGGACGAGCCTGACACCGGTGGCGGCTTCCAGACGGGACAGGTGGTGGCTCACCGACGGCTGGGAGTAGTGCAGTTCTCTTGCCGCTTCGGTCACCGACTCGTGCCGGGCCACCGCGGCCAGGACCTTGAGGTGGACGAGGTTGAGCATAGATCGAAGATATCAATGTGTTGAGCGCAGGATTGGCATTGGACGTCATGCGTCGGTTGTTTCATGCTGATGCTTGACACGAAGCGGACCGCGGGGGCGACGGCAGGTCGCCACGAGGAGGACAGGGCAATGACCGCACATAACGGCAAGGTGGTCTGCGGCATCACGGTCTCGGCCGACGGGTACACGGCCGGGCTCAACCAGACCGAGGAGCGCCCGTTCGGCGATGACGGCGGCGATGGCTGGGGCGACAAGCTGCACGCCTGGTTCACCGACGCGCCCGAGGAGAGCCGGGCCGAGATCGACCAGATGACCACCGCCAAGGCATTCATCATGGGGCGCAACATGTTCGGCCCGGTACGTGGCGAGTGGGATCGGCAGTGGAACGGCTGGTGGGGTGACAATCCGCCGTACCACGCCCCGGTGTTCGTGCTCACCCACTACCCGCGCGAGCCGCAGCCGATGGAGGGCGGCACCACGTTCCACTTCGTCACGGACGGAATCGAGTCGGCACTGGCACAGGCGCGCGAAGCGGCTGGCGACGGCGATATCGCGATCATGGGCGGCGCGACCACCATCAACCAGTACCTCGCCGCTGGCCTGATCGATGAGCTGCGGCTGCACATCGCGCCGCTCACGCTCGGCGCCGGCACGCGGCTGTTCGAGGGCGTCCCGCCGCTGAAACTGGAGCAGGTGACGTCGCGGGCGGCGAGCCTGGTCACGCACGTCACCTACCGCGTGCTGTCCTGAGGGGCCCGGACGGCAGTCGCCACGAGCCTGCCGACCGGCACCGAACACAGCGGACGGATCCCCGTACACCCTTCCGGGCGGACGGGGATCCGTCGGTGTGTGACGGTCAGGCGCAGATCGCGTACGCCTTGACGGCCCACGAGTTGCCGTAGCCGCCCTCCTCTTCGGCGCCGGTCACCGTGACCGTGGTGGACGAGGAGGCCCACATCGCGGTCATCCGTACCCGGCCCTGGCCGTTGTCGATCTCACCGCCGACGCCGTGCACCCGCTTGCCGTCCGGGCACCGCACGGTCGCGGTCTTCGGGGTCTGCGAATCCAGCACACCGAAGCCGGTCACCCGGACCAGGCCGGCCGGCGGGGTCGCGCAGATCGCCTTGCCGACCATCATCCACTCCTTGAGGTAGTCGGTGCCGCCGTCCTCCATTCCGGCCACCGTCACCTTGGTCAGGTCGGCGCTCGGCCGCAGGTCGTCGATGACCACCCGGCCCATCCCGCCGGACATCTCCGCACCGAGGCCGAGGACCTTCTTGCCGGGCGGGCACTCGACGTCCATCGTCTTGCCCTCGTTGGAGTCGCTGTCCGAGAGTTGGGTGCGGGTCTCCAGGCCAGCCGGAGCCGGCGCGCAGAGCGCCGAGGTGGTGATCGACCAGTCGCCGCCGTACCCGTTGCCGTCCTCCCGACCGGTCACCGAGTACGCCTCCCCGCCGACGAGCGGCAGCATGGTGTCCATCGTCACCTGACTGTTGGCGGCACCGTTGCCGCTCACGATCCGCCCGCCACCACCGAGCACCGTCGTGCCGACCGGGCACTGCGCGTTCGTCGTCTTCCAGTCGCTGTTGCTCGGGCCGCCCGTTACCTTCAACACCAGGCCGGGCACCGCGCTGGCCGGCGCGACCAGCGTCAACTGGGTCACCAGCAACGCGGCGGACGCCAGGCCCACCGTGGTGGCGATCCGTCGGGTACGCCCAGCGCCATTCCGTCGTACGTACATCGGGCAGCTCTCCTCATTCCTCGTTCTCTATCGGGCGCCCGGACTGTCATTTCCCCGACAGTTCCCCGAACTCGCTTTCTTTCGGGGCCGATCCGCCTCCGACCTGGGTTCTCCCGGTCGAGAACGACGTTAGAAGACAAGGGTCCACACCCGACTCACCAATTCGTGCCGCGCTCGCGAGTAGCCACCGGAGAGGCTGGCACCGAAGACCGGCGGATCAGTTCCAGCAACAGCCCGGCGACGACCGCGAGCCCCGCCGCTATGCCCGGCGCGGTCGTGCCGACCAGGCTCAACTGGAAAAACTCCTGGAGGAACGGCACCACCAGGATGGCCGCGAACGCACACCCGAGGGCCAGCACCAGCAGGATCCGCCACCAGGTGTACGGCCGGGCGATGATCGCCACCGCCCAGAGCCCGACCAGGAACAAAGTCAGCGTCGCGGCCGAGGTCTCCGCGGCCAGGTCGCCGTCGTAGACACTCCGGGCGACCAGGTACGAGGTGATCGTCGCCGCCATCGCCACCAGCCCGGACGGTACGGCGAACCGCAGCACCCGGCCCACGAAACCCGGCCGGGCCCGCTCGTGGTTGGGCGCCAGTGCCAGGAAGAACGCCGGAATGCCTATGGTCAGCGACGAGATGATGGTCAGGTGCCGGGGCAGGAACGGGTACGGCACCTGGCTCAGCACCACGATCACGGCCAGCAGCACCGAGTAGACCGTCTTGGTCAGGAAGAGGTTCGCGACCCGTTCGATGTTGCCGATCACCCGCCGCCCCTCGGCGACCACCGCCGGTAGCGCGCCGAAGTTGTTGTCCAGCAGCACGATCTGGGCCACCGCCCGGCTGGCCGGACTGCCCGAGCCCATCGCCACCCCGATGTCCGCGTCCTTGAGCGCGAGTACGTCGTTGACCCCGTCCCCGGTCATCGCCACCGTGTGCCCGGCGCCCTGGAGCGCCGCCACCATGTCCCGCTTCTGCTGCGGCCCGACCCGCCCGAACACGGTGTGCCGCTGCACCACCTCGGCGAGTTCCGCCGGATCGGTGGGCAGTTCCCGGGCGTCGACCGGGTGCTCGGCGCCCGGCAGTCCGAGGCTGCGGGCCACCGCGCCCACCGAGAGCGCGTTGTCGCCGGAGAGGACCTTCACCGCCACGCCCTGCTCGGCGAAGTAGCGCAGCGTGTCGGGTGCCTCCGGGCGGAGCCGCTGGGCGAGCACCACCAGCGCGACCGGCACCGGGTCGGGCACCGGCCCCTCGACGGTGACCCGGGCCAGCAGCAGCACCCGCAGGCCCCGCGCACCGTACGCGTCCGCCTCGGCCAGCGCCGGATGCCCGGCCGGCAGGAGTACGTCCGGGGCGCCGAGCCGCCACTGCGCGCTGATCCCGTCCGGGCTGGTAAGGGTGGCTCCGCTCCACTTCCGGGCGGACGAGAACGGGACCCGCTCCCCGATCCGCCAGCCCTGCGGCGCCGGGTACGCCTCGACGATCGCCCGCAGGCTGGCGTTCGGCCGCTCGTCGGCCGCGCCGAGCAGACCCAGCACCTCCGGCAGCGGGACGGCCGGGTCGAGCTGGCGTACCTCCGCCACCGCCATCGCGGCGTCGGTGAGCGTGCCGGTCTTGTCCAGGCAGACCGCGCTGACCCGGGCCAGTCCCTCGATCGCCGGCAACTCCTGCACCAGGCAGCGCCGCCGGCCGAGCCGGATCACCCCGACCGCGAACGCCACCGAGGTGAGCAGGACCAGCCCCTCCGGCACCATCGGGACCAGCCCGGCGACCATCCGCCGGACCGCCTCCGGCAGGTTGTCGGAGTTGACCAGGTACTGGCTGACGATCAGGGCCAGTCCGGTCGGGATGATCAGCCAGGTGACGAACCGGAGGATGGTGTTGAGGCCGCCGCGCAGCTCCGAGTTGATCAGGGTGAACCGGCTGGCCTCCTCGGCGAGCCGGGCCGCGTACGCCGCCCGGCCGACCTTGGTGGCCCGCATCGCGCCGGTACCCGCCGTGACGAAGCTGCCGGAGAGCAGCGGATCGCCGGCCTGCTTCAGCACCGGGTCGGCCTCGCCGGTCAGCAGCGACTCGTCGACCTCCAGTTGCTCCGCCTCGACCACCACCCCGTCGACCGCGATCTGGTCGCCGGGTCCCAGCTCGATCAGGTCGTCGAGTACCAGGTCGGCGGAGGTCACCTCGACTGCCTGACCGTCCCGGCGTACCACCGGGCGGGCCGCGCCGACGATCGCCAGCCGGTCCAGGGTGCGCTTGGCACGCAGTTCCTGGACCACCCCGATCAGGGTGTTGGCGATGATCACGCCGCCGAAGAGGGCGTCCTGGATCGGACCCACCGCGAGGATCACCCCGAACAGCACCCCCATGATCGCGTTGATCCGGGTGCAGAGGTTCGCCTTGACGATCTCCCCGACGGTCCGCGCGGACCGCACCGGTACGTCGTTGACCTGCCCCGCCGCGATCCGCTCGGCGACCTGGGCAGTACTCAGCCCGGTTTCGGTTGTCAGCATGGCTCGAAGCTACGAACCCGGGCCGCTGCTCGGCTGCACCCGATGGTCAGCCGCCGACCCTGACCTTTCTCAGGGTCGGCGACGCCGGCTTTTCCGGGTCGGCGGGGCGACGTCCCGGATCGTCGGGAGCCGCTTCGCTGCGTACCGTCGAAACGGTGCGACCCGCGGCGCAGGCAGACCGGTTCGGGGGCGGGCGGCGGCGCTACCTGGCTCCCCTCCTGGACCTGCTGCTCTGGGCATCACTGGCCGCCGTGGTGGCCTGGTCCTGGACCGGGCACCGGTCGTACCCGTTCGGGCTGCTGATCGGCGGCCTGGCGGTCTGGGGCGGCGCGGTGGCGGCGGGGCGCCGCCTGCCACTGGTCCCGCTCTTCGCCGTGGTGCTGCTCTGCGCGCTGGACGGAAACTACTCCCTCGGCCTGCCGCTGGTCAGCTATCTCGTCGGCCGGCGAATGGCCAGCACCTGGCCGGCGGCGGCGAGCTACTCCGCCCTCACGGCACTCGGCACCCCGCTGGTGCTGAGCTGGTCCGGCTTCGTGGCCTGGGCGACAATGGCCGGTGCACTGGTCTACGCCGGACTCTTTCCGTGGCTGGTCGGCCGCTACCAGCGGCAGCAGCGCGCGCTGGTTGCCGCCGGCTGGGAGCAGGCCGAGCAACTCGAACGCGAACAGCGGATGCTGGCCCGGGAGGTACGCCTCCGCGAGCGGGCCCGGATCGCCGAGGACATGCACGACTCGCTCGGCCACGAGCTGAGCCTGCTCGCGCTCCGGGCCGGCGCCCTGGAGCTCTCGGCCGACCTGGACGAGCGGACCCGGGCGGTGGCCGGTCAGCTCCGGGCCGGCGCGGCCGCCGCCACCGGCCAGTTGCGGGACATCATCGACGTCCTCCGTGACGACGACCCCGACCCGGCGGGCGAGGCCGCACCAGCGCGCGACACCGCACCAGTGGCGGGACCACAATCCGCGGAGGGACCACAACCCGCGCCGGGACCGGTCCCGGCGGGGAGACAGGATCTGGCCGCCCGTTCGGCGCTGCGGGCCGACGCCGGGGGTGTCGCCGACCTCGTGCGCCGGGCGCGGGCGGCCGGGATGCCGGTCGAACTGCACGACGGGCGTCCGGCGGAACCGCTTCCGCCGCTGGTGGGGAGGGCTGTCTACCGGGTGGTGCAGGAGTCACTGACCAACGCCAACAAGCACGCGCCGGGCGCGGCGGTGAGCGTCCGGCTCGGTGTGGACGACACCGGGATGGTGCTGGTCAGCGTCACGAATGCCCGGCCAGCCGGTGCACCGCGGTCCGCGCCGGTCCCGGACCGGGGCGGACGCGGCCTGGTGGGGCTCCGCGAGCGGGTACGGCTGGCCGGCGGCACCCTGCACACCGACGCGCGGGACGGCGGCTTCGAGGTCGTCGCCCGACTGCCCGGCCGGGCCGGCCGCCCGGGTGAGGCAGCGCAGGGGGACCCGGTGTCGTCCGGTGCGGTCCCGACGGCCGGGTCGGCCGCCGACCGGCGTCGGCGGGTGCACCGGGAGGCCCGGCGGGGCCTGGTCGCGGCGACGATGGTGCTGGCCACGTTCGCCGGAACACTCGGTGGTGCCGCCCTCGGCTACTACCTCTACGCGACCGGCAACTCGGTGCTCAGCCCGGAACGGTACGCGGAACTGCGGGTCGGGCAGGACTGGGCCACCGCGCTCCCCCTGCTGCCCCGCCGGGAGATGCTGGAACCGCCGGATCCGGATCCACTGCCGGTGCCGGCCGGTGCCGACTGCCGGTACTACCGCTCGCACGGCGACGTGCTCCAGCCCCGGCTGGACGTCTACCGGCTCTGCGCTGCGCACGGCAAACTGGTGTCGAAGGACCTGCTCCCGGCCCCGTAGCCCCTGATTCACCGCCGATGACCGCGCCCGTCGACGTGACCGACCGGGGGCGGCGTGACCGACCGGGGGCGCCGGGGTCCAGGACGCGGCGTCCAGGTCAGCGGTGCTGGACCCAGATGTTGGGTTCGACGTAGCTTCCCCGGTCGGCGTCCAGGTCGACATGCAGCGTACTCAGACCGTCCGGGATGACGTACTCGCCGGAGTCGGGAAACTCCAGTCCGGTCCAGCGCTGCCACTCGGCGGCGGTGCCCGTGATCGCCTGCGACCGGGGCGCCGTCGCGATGATCCGCCCACCCAGCCTGACGTGGGTACGCAACCACGGGTCGAAGGGCGTGCCGTCCGGCCGGGTCCAGTCGGCGTACCTGTCGATCGGGGTGAGCGGATAGCGCGCCTTGCGGGTCGGCCGGACCGGGCAGATCACCCGGTGCTGGGCAGCGGCGAGGTCGCCGAGTGCCCGCAGCAGTTTCCCGGCCAGGCCGGCGAAGAGTTCCCGGATCCGGCCGAGGTGTCGGGCTGCCCCCTCGTCGTGGAAGACGAACTCCGGCCAGCCCTCGCCGAGCCAGGCCAGTTCCTCGGTAGGTCGAGGCCGCGCGTGCAGCGGCTCGGCGATGATCACCATGGCCGGATTGTGGCCGGCGTTTTCCACCAGGGGTAACCGGTTTTACTCGTACACATGTGCTATCCACAGGCTGTGGATGCGCATCCACCACCCCGGCGAACTGGGCGAATCAGGGGTAAACTACGCTCTGTCCCCGGAGGGGTACATGGAGGCACGAAAAGTCGTACGTCTGGTGGCGGTACTCGTTGCGGGTGCGGTGGCGCTCTGCCATGCGTACCGGACGGTCTCGGACGAGCCGGCGACAACGCCCGCCTACGGGCCGGACGTCCTCCATCTCAAGGGCGTACGCGACATCGAGTTCGGCGACACCGAGCAGGAACTGCTCCGGCGCGGTGAACTCCACACCGAACCCGCCCTCGCCTGCGGCCCGAGCCTGACCGGCCCGGCCGCGGTCAGCCCGGTCTTCGCCGACGAGCGGCTGGTGCTGCTCTGGGCCAGCCCACCGGTGCGTACCCCGGAAGGGGTCACCACCGGCACCCCGGTCGACCAGGTCGAGGAGGCTTATCCGGCCGCCACCCGGTTGACCGCGCCCTCGGGCAGCTACCGCTACGACGGGCTGCTGGCCATGCAGGGCGACCGGGCCTACCTCTTCCTGCACGACGGACGCACGGTCCGGAAGACCGTCGCCGGCTACACCGACTACGCGAAGCGCCTCTTCGACGAGGGCTTCGGCACCTGCTGAACCGCCGCCGTCGTATGGGGGAGTTGGGTGTCGCCGGTCGGCGGTAGGGTCCGGTCCGTGCAGGGCAGGATCTGGTTTCCCGGCACCCCATGGCCGGACGGGCACCGCGTCACCGAGTTCGCCTGGACCGGCCGACTCGACGGCGACGGCCGGCTCTGGTTCGACCTCATGCTGAAGACCGCGGACTACGACGAAGCCGACGAGGAGTCGGCCGAGGAGGACGTCAACGACGACGGGGACGACGTCGAGGACTTCCTCGCTCCGATCGTCTGGCAGAACTACCACTCCTGCACGCTCGGCTCGACCTGGGAGGACGCGACGGGACTGGTGGCGGCGACTCCCGGGCGCCCGTTCCGGTTCGCCGGGACGGAGCCGCAACGGCTGACCGCCGATCCGCTGCCGATCGCCGACCCGGAGGCCGCGCCGGCGTTCCGGATCTATCTGCTCGGCCACGACTCGGTCGCCGCGCACCAGGTCGACTTCTTCCGCGAGCCGAGCGGCGCGGGCTACCGGATCGACTGGCAGGGACGGATCGCGCTCACCTATATGGGCGAGCAGGAGTTCCGCTACACCTTCCGGGCCGACATCCGGGACGTCGAGTTGGGACACGTCGGCATCCCCGAGTCGATGTCGGTCGGCCAGGCGCGCCGGCACCTGGCGGAGTTGGTGGACGTGCCCGAGTGGTTCGTCCCCGCCGAGGTCGCCGGGCGTACGGTGCTGAGGCTCGTCGCGCCCCCGACTACGGCTCCGACAACCCCTGGCTGACCTGCCAGAACGCCACGTCCGGTGGCCGCCAGCAACCGCCCGCCCGGCCGATGAGAGTTGCCGTATGCACATCGTTCCCGGGCTCAGGGTGCTGTACTTCGGCACTCCGGTGGTATTGATCAGTTCCCGTAACGAGGACGGCGGCGCCAATCTCGCGCCGATGTCTTCGGCCTGGTGGCTGGGCCAGTCCGGCATGCTCGGGCTGGGCAACAGCCGGACTACGGAGACGGGTGACCCGGACCGATCGGCGGGACGGACCGGGCCACCCGGGCAGGGTGTCAGCCGATCCGCTCGATCACCGGCCGCCGGATCAGGAACTTGCCCGGCTCCCGAACCTGCTCGAACGCGGCGTTGTTGAGCAGTACGCAGCTGCCGGACGGGCTGGTCACCCTGACCGTGACGCTCTTGTTGTTGTCCAGGTTGGTGACCTTCAACGTGGTGCCGATCGGGAAGGTCCCGCTGGACGCGGCCGGCCCGGCGTCCTCGTTGAAGAGCGTGACGGTGGAACCCTTGCAGACCACCTCACCGCCACCGTTCGAGCCGTTGCCGTTCGAGCCGTTGCCGCCGCCGGGGTTGGCCGGTGGCTGGGCGGGTGCCTTGGGCGGCTGGGCCGGAGGCTTCGCCGGGGTCCCGGTCGGTTCGGCCGCCGGCGGGGCGGCGGGCGGGACCGGCGCGTCCGCGCGTACGTCCGCGGTGCAGCCGGCGGTGGCCCGGCGCTGCTGGATCAGGTCGACCACGGCCTGCCGGTTGGCGATCCGGGCCTCGGACTGGGCGTCCGGGTTGGCCTGCTGGCCGGCGATGAAGTTCAGGTTGTTGCGCAGCGCGGTGTCCAGGCCGGCGCAGCTCTCGCCCGCGTTGCCGAGTCCGGTGCCGACGGCCAGCCCCCCGCCGAGCAGGGCCGCCGCCGCCACGCCCAGGAACACCTTCCGCGCCCGGCTGGTCGTCCTGCGTCGCCTGTACATACACCGCTCCCTCGATCGTCCGCTGCCCGGTCGCAGCCACCGGTGGATACGCGAGAGAGCTTCGGATTGGATCAGTTCAGATTCCTAAATGTTCTTTAACTACCCACCGCTACATCTTCGGTGCGATCCGGCGCAGCGTACTTGACCACCGGACATCGACCGCCCTACCTTGCAGGACACCGGAAACTTTCCTAACTGTTCTGCCGACGCTCCATCCCCCGCTTCAGGAGTGCATATGCGCGGATCCGTTCTCCGTCGACTCAGTACCGTCACCGCGGCCACCGCCGTCACCGCCCTGCTCGCCGGCATCGCCGTACCCCCGGCTTCGGCCGCGCCCGGCGCGGCGTCCCGGCACGACGGCGGCCGGGGCGGCGACTTCGTCAAGGTCGGCTACTTCACCCAGTGGGGCATCTACGGCCGGGCCTTCACGGTCAAGAAGCTGCACGACTCGGGCGCCGCCGGCCGGTTGACCCACCTCAACTACGCCTTCGGCAACGTCAGCCCGGACGGCCGGTGCTACGTCGACGGCGGGCCGGGCGAGGGCGACGCCTGGGCCGACTACCAGCGGCCGGTGCCGGCCGAGGAGAGCGTGGACGGCGTCGCCGACACCTGGGGCGAGCCGCTGAACGGCAACTTCGGGCAGCTCCAGAAGCTCAAGGCGGCGCACCCGGACCTGAAGGTGCTGATCTCGCTGGGCGGGTGGAGCTGGTCGACGCACTTCTCCGACGCGGCGCTGACCCCCGAGTCGCGGCGGAAGTTCGTCGCCTCCTGCATCGACCTCTACCTCAAGGGCAACCTGCCGAACCCGGACGGCAGCGCCGGCGGGCCCGGCTCGCTCGCCGGAGTCTTCGACGGTATCGACCTGGACTGGGAGTGGCCGGGCTCGGCCGGTGACGTCGACACCGTCTACCGGCCCGAGGACAAGCAGAACTTCACCGCGCTCGTCGCCGAGTTCCGCCGCCAGCTCGACACGCTCGGCAAGCCGGCCCGGAAGCACTACGAGCTGACCGCGTTCGTACCGGCCAACCCGGCCGCGATCGACGCCGGCTTCGAGGTCCGGAAGGTTTTCAAGAACCTGGACTTCGCCACCGTGCAGGGCTACGACTTCCACGGCAGCTGGGAGCCGATCGCCAACCAGCAGTCCGCGCTGCGGGTACCGGCCGGGGCCACCGAGCCGGACTTCGCGGTGGACCGCACCATCGACGCCTGGCTCGACCGGGGCGCCGAGCGCCGCAAGCTGGTGCTGGGCATCCCCTACTACGGGCGCGGCTGGACCGGGGTGACCGGCGGGCGCAACGGCCTGTTCGGCACCTCCACCGGCGGCGCCGCCCCGGCCACCTTCGAGGCCGGCTACGAGGACTACAAGGTGCTGAAGACCAAGGCCGGGAAGGACGGCTTCAAGGTCTACCGCGACCTCCGCGCCGGCACCGCCTGGCTCTACGACGGTACGACGTTCTGGACGTACGACGATCCGGCCGTCGTACTCCAGAAGACGCTGTACATCCGCGCGGAGCGGCTGGGTGGCGCGATGATCTGGTCGCTGGACGGCGACGACGAGCAGGCGACGCTGACCCGGACCATCGACCTCGGCCTCTGGACGCCGTAGCCCGGCCGCCAGACCCGCGTACGGGCGGGGTGCCGCACGTCGCTCCAAGGAGCTGTGGCACCCCGCCGTCCACTCTGGTCAACTCGCGTTCAAGGACGTGCTGGCCGCCGGTTGCGGATCACACCGGCCTTCTTGTCGAGCCGACGCCGCTGGCGTGGCGTCGGCTCCTTGCGCCGGGTCTGCTTCCGGTAGTTCTCGGCACGCCGCTCGTTGCTGATCGGCCCGGTCATCGGGTGACTCCTTCCGGCTCGCCTCCGCATAGCGACACGGTGGTGTCCGCACCCAGGCGCGACCGAGGTGCGGCACCTCCTCACCCGACATCGTCCATCCGGCTGAGGCGAGACCGGTTCGCCCGCCAGGGATGAGAGGACGCCCCGGATGGCGACGGCGGAAACCGGTGGGACTTGGTACGCCGAACGCCCGATGCGCACCTACGGACCCCACCGGGCGTTTTGCCTGTTCGGTGGCGGACTGCGCGAGCGGCAGGGCGGCGGCAACTGTCCGCCAGAATCCACGGACGTCCGGCCCTTGCTCACCTCCGTCGTCACCCAGTCGGTCACCCACGAGGAGATGGCGACATCTCTGGGTGAGGAGTTCTCGCAGCGCCACCCGGTGTTAGGCCGGAGTTCTCGTCGAGCGGATCTTGTGTTCGTAGCCGTCGGCCTAGCATCGAAACTCGCTGTTTCCAGGTCGAATGTGCGGCCGGTAGGCGGGTCGCGTCGCGGTGAGGGAGCTTTTGATGGCCGAGGAGACTCAGTCTTCGCAGGGTCCGGTGTTTACTCGGCGCCGGTTGTTGGGGGCGGGTGCTGCCGCAGGGGGCGCAGCACTGGGGCTGATGCCGCCCAATGTCCAAAAGGCGCTGGCTTCGCCCCCATCGGGCAGGCGGCCGTCGCTGAACGACATCGAGCACGTGGTCCTGCTCATGCAGGAGAACCGGAGCTTCGACCATTACTTCGGGACCATGTCGGGTGTGAGGGGTTTCTCGGATCCGAACGCGATCCGGTTGCCGACGGGTCGCAGCGTGTTCTACCAGCCTACGGACAAGAACCCTGATGGTTATGTGCTCCCGTTCCACCTCGACAGTCGCACGACGTCGGCGCAGGGGATGCCGACGGCCGGCGACTACGCGTGGGACCCGTCGCACATGGCGTGGAACGGGGGCAAGATGGACCAGTGGCTGCCGGCTAGTTATCGGTATATCCAGGGCGACAAGTCGAGGATTCCGCTCCTCATGGGATACTTCGACGAGCAGGACATCCCGTTCCACCGCGCACTGGCCGATGCTTTCACGATCTGCGACAACTACTTCTGCTCGGTCCTCGGGTCCACGACTCCGAACCGGCTCATGTGGGAAACCGGCACGATTGATCCCAACGGAACGGCCGGCGGCCCTGTTCTCATCAACCGTATGAACATCAACACGTGGAGGACCTACGCCGAGAACCTCACCGACGCCGGAGTGAGCTGGAAGTTCTACTGGGAAGAGGGGGGAATGAAGAGCCAGGCCTACCCCTATTTCCAGGCGTACCGGGACGCGCCCACAACCTCGCCTCTGTACGAGAACACTCGGGTGCCGTCCGCTCCTGGCCAGTTCGAGTACGACGCGCTCAACGACCGGCTTCCGACCGTGAGCTGGTTGTTCCCCCCTGCCGGGCAGAACGAGCACCCCAATCAATCCATGCCCGCCGCTGGAGCGCAGTACATCGCGTCGAAGATCGACGCGATCGCGGCGAACCCCGACGTGTGGGCCAAGACGGTGTTCATCCTGGTCTGGGACGAGAACGGCGGCATGTTCGACCACGTCCCGCCGCCCACCCCGCCGGCCGGCACTCCCGACGAGTTCGTGACCGCGACCTCCCCGGGTGGCGTCAACGGCGGCGGTCTTCCGGTCGGGGCAGGCTTCCGGGTCGGTTGCATCATCGTCTCGCCGTGGACGGCGGGTGGCTGGGTGTGCAGTGAGCCGTTCGACCACACCTCGAACCTGCGGTTGCTGGAGCGGGTGACGGGCGTGGAGTGTCCGAACATCAGCGCCTGGCGGAGGACGACCTTCGGCGATCTCACCTCGGCCTTCCGCTTCCGCGGCAGACCGGCCCACCCTCCGACGATGCCCAGCACCGCCGGAAACCTGGCGTTGGCCCAGTACGAGGTGGCGAACCTGCCTGCACCGGTTCCCCCCAGCGAGCGCCAAGTCCCCCCGGTCCAGGCCCCCGGACGCCGACCTGTCGTCCCACCCCGCCACGACCGATGACGGCAGCAGCACCAACAGGGCTGCCTCGGGCCTGAGGGTTTGCGTCAAGAACAGGTTGATTCCGGTTCCCTGAGACCACAAGCCGAACGCCCGGTAGGTCGGCCTCCGACCTGCCGGGCGTTTTGGCTGTTCAGTGGCGGTGGCGGCGGGATTTGAACCCGCGGAGGGCGTAAACCCTCACACGCTTTCGAGGCGTGCTCCTTAGGCCACTCGGACACACCACCGCCGAGAAGGGTACCCGACGCACCGGGGCGACGTCGCGGCGGTATCGGCCGGGGCGACCTGGCAGGATCACCTCACATGAGTACGCACATTGGCGCCAAGCCCGGTGAGATCGCCGAGCGGGTCCTGCTGCCGGGCGACCCGCTGCGGGCCAAGTGGATCGCGGAGACCTACCTCGAGGACGCCAAGTGCTACTCGACGGTGCGCGGCATGCTCGGCTTCACCGGCCGCTGGTCCGGCACCGAGGTCTCGATCCAGGGCTCCGGCATGGGCATGCCGTCCGCCTCCATCTACGCGCACGAGCTGATCAACGAGTACGGGGTACGGTCGCTGATCCGGGTCGGCTCGTGCGGGGCCCTCAGCGAGGACCTCCAGCTCCGGGACGTGATCGCGGCAAGCGGCTCGTCGACCGACTCGAACATGAACCGGATGCGGTTCGACGGGTTGATCGACTACGCCCCGGTCGCCGACTTCGGGCTGCTGCGTACCTCGGTCGACGTGGCGCAGCGGCGTGGCATCGCGATGCGGGTCGGCCCGATCCTGGCCACTGACGCCTTCTACACCGACCGTCCGGGCCTCTACGACACCCTTGCCGACTACGGCGTACTGGCGGTGGAGATGGAGTCGGCGGCGCTCTACACGATCGCGGCCCGGTTCAAGGCGCGGGCGTTGACGCTGCTGACCGTCAGCGACCACATCAAGCGGGGCGAGCAGACCACCGCCCAGGAGCGCGAGCAGACCTTCAGCCAGATGGTCGAGATCGCCCTCGACACCGTCGTCGCCTGACGGAGACGACGCGACCGGGTCAGGAGTACAGCAAAAGCCCGTACCCCTGACCCGGTCGCCTCCTCACGGCGTGGCGAGCGCCTCGGTCGGGGCCAGCCGGGCGGCCCGGATCGCCGGGTAGAGCCCGGCGAAGGCGCCGATCAGCAGGGTCGCACCGACCCCGCCGACCATCGCCCAGCTCGGTACCACCGTCGGCCAGTCCCGGGACAGGGCGTAGCCCGAGGTCACCCCGATGCCGATCAGCACTCCGCCGACTCCGCCGAGGGCGGAGAGCAGCAACGACTCGGCGAGGAACTGGGTGCGTACCTGGCCCCGGGTCGCGCCGAGCGAGCGGCGCAACCCGATCTCGGCCCGCCGTTCGAGCACCGAGATCACCATGGTGTTGGCGACTCCCACCCCGCCGACCAGCAGCGCAACCGCGCCGAGCCCGAGCAGCAGCCCGGTGAACGCCTCGTCGGTGGCCTGCTGCGCCTCCAGCGCGTCGGACGGCCGGGACACCTTGACCTCGTTCGGCGCCTCCGGGTTTGCGGTGGCGCCGAGTACCGTCTGCACCGCCTCGACCGACTGCTCGGCCGAGCGGGTGTAGACGGTGGTCGGGTGCCCGTCGAAGCCCAGGTACGACGCGGCCGCCTCCCAGCCGACCAGCGCGGAGAGGTCCAGCTCCGGCGCCAGCGGCACCGGTGCCAGGATCCCGACCACGGTGAACCACCGACTGCCGAGATAGACCTGTACCTCCGGTCCGGCGCTGCCGAGCCCGAGCCGTTCCGCCGCGGTCGCCCCGAGTACCACGGCCGGATAGCGCGCCGTCGCCCCGTTCAGCCAGGTACCGCTGGCCATGCTCGCGCCGACCGTGTCGATCAGGTCCAGCCGGGCCGCGCGGGCGGCGATTCCGCCGCTCTCCACCTCGGGGATCTGGTCCGAGCGGTACACCCGGGCCTCGGAGAGCTGCCCGGTGGCGGAGACCTGTTCGACCGGGCCGATCCGGCCGATCATCGCCACCGACTCCTCCGGCAACTGGGCCGCGTCACCGAACATGGTGTTGCCGGGCGCGACGGTCAGCAGGTTGGTGCCGAGCGAGTCGAGCATCCGGTCCAGTTCCGCCCGGGACGATGACGAGATGCCGACCACCGCGACCATCGCGGCGATGCCGATCGCGATGCCGAGCGCGGAGAGGAACGCCCGCAGCGGCCGGGTACGCAGCCCGACGCCGCCGACCCGGAGGATGTCGCGGGGCCGCATCCGGGCCGGTACCAGCCGGGTGCGTGCCCCTCCGTTCGCCCCGGCCATCAGCCGACCCCGTTCGATGCGATCGGCGCGAGGCCACCGCTGGCGGCCCCACGGACGGCGGCGCTGTCCGACAGCACCAGGCCGTCGCGCATCTGCACCTGCCGGGGCAGGCTCGCCGCGATCTCCCGGTCGTGCGTGATCACCACCACCGTGGTTCCGGCGGCGTTCAGCTCACGCAGCAGCGCCAGCACCCCGGCCCCGGACGTCGAGTCGAGGTTGCCGGTCGGCTCGTCGGCCAGCAGCAGCGCCGGGTTTCCCACCACGGCCCGGGCGATCGCCACCCGCTGCCGTTCGCCGCCGGAGAGTTCGTGCGGCCGGTGGTCGAGCCGGTGCCCCAGCCCGACCCGGACCAGCGCGGCCTCTGCGCGCCGCCGCCGCTCCCCCAGGGGTACGCCGGCGTAGAGCAGCCCGTCCGCCACGTTGTCCAGCACCGGTACGCCGGGCGCGAGGTGGAACTGCTGGAACACGAACCCGATCCGGGACGACCGCAACGCGGAGAGCTGCCGGTCCGACAGCTTCGCCACGTCGTACCCGTCGATGTGCACGGTGCCGGTCGACGGCCGGTCGAGGGTGCCGATCAGGTGCAGCATGGTGGACTTGCCGGAGCCGGAGGGCCCGACGATCGCCACCAGTTCGCCCGGCCGGACGGCCAGGGTGACGCCACCGAGTGCGGTAACGCCGCCCGGATAGACCTTCGTGACCCGGTCGAGCACCACGACCCCGTCGGTGCCGGCCGGTGGATCGGCGAGCGCGGTACCGGACGCCGCCCGGTCCCGGCTCACTTCGGCATCCCCACGGTCGCCCCCTCGACCAGCCCGTCGCCGGTCACCTCCACCCGGCCGGAGGCGAACATCCCGGTCTGCACCGCCACGATCCGGGTCGCGTCGCCCTCGACGACCTCGACGCCGTAGCCGCCCTCGGCGAGGGCGAGCAACGCGGCGACCGGAACGGTGAGCACGTTCTCCCGCTGGGCTGCGGTGAAGGCCACGTCGACCGAGGCGCTGTCGAACCCGGCCAACGCCTTCGGGTCGGCGGCGGTGACGGTCACCTCGATCTTGGTCTCCGGCTCACCCTGTGCGCCGTTGGCGCCCGTACCGGTCTCGATGATCGTCTCGGTGGCGGCGATGGTGCCGGCCGCCTCCTTGCCGTCCGGCAGCGTCACCGTGACCTTGGCGCCCCGCTTGGCCAGCCGCTGGTCGTCCACGTCCAGCGAGACGGTGACCACCCGGGAGGTACCGCTGTAGCTGAGCACCCCGCCGCCGGGCTGCACCGCGTCGCCGACCTCGGCCTCGGTGCTGTCCACCCGGACCTCGCCGGTGGCGTAGACGACCTGGCCCAGCTCGACCCGGCCGGTCTCGTCGAGGCCGAGGTCCTCCTGCCACTCCTGCACCGCCTCGGCCGTGGCCGAGGTGTACTCGTCGTCGACGGTGAACCCGTCGTAGCCGAGCGCGCTCAGGTTCTTCTCGAACTGCTCGACGTCGTCGCCGCTGTCACCGGAGCGCAGCGTCCGGTACGCCGGCAGCCCGCCGTAGAGCAGCACGACCTTCTGGTTGTCGACCGAGTAGAGCGGCTTGCCCCGGGTGACCCGGGTACCGGCGGCGGCGATCGAGGTGATCGTGCCGCCCTTCCGGACCGCCACGGTACGGGTCTCGCCGTACCCCAGTTCGCCGTCGGCGGTCTCCGAGTCGACCAGCGTCTGCCGGGTGACCTGGGCGTTCGCCGGTGGCAGATTGCTGGCGGTGGCCGTACCCGGATCGTCACCGCCGAAGCCGACGGCGGCGGCGACTCCGGCGGCGACCGCCAGCGCGGCGGTGGTCACCGCCGCCACCGCCCGGCCCCGACCGCCCCGGCGTCGCCGCCCCGACCGGCTCCCGGCCGCCGGAACCGCCCCCGTGGCGTCGCCCGGTCCGGCGGTGGCCGGAGCCGGCCCGTCCGGGGACGGGCCGGTCTCGGTCACGGAGGCGCCCGCCGTCATTCGCCACCACCTCGGATCCGGACCGGGAACTCGCCCCGGCACTTCTCCATGGCCGCCTGGAACGTCGGATCGTCCCGCTTGATCCCAATGCCCTGGTTGAACTGGATGCTGCCGTCCGGCTGCGGGTCCGGGAAGTTCGGCACACCGTTCTCCCGCATGCACTTCGCCATCTTGCGCAACTGCTCGACCTGCTCCGGGTTGAGCTGGAGCTGACCTCCGTTGGGCAGCAGGTGGCGACACTTCTCCATCGCCGCCTGCGTCTTGGCCGGATCGTCACCGGGGTTCCGCTGTACCCGGATCCCGCCCTGACCCGGCTCCGGGTCCGGCATCTCCACCCCGTTCTCCCGCATGCACTTGGCAAACTCCAGGCGGCGGTCCTCGTCGCTCAGCGCGGCGGCACTGGCACTGGCGGTAGGTCCGGCTCCGGCGCCGCCCTGGGCGGTGGCCACCCCCGGCCCCTCGTCGGCCTTGGCGCAGCCGGTGAGCACCAGGCCGAGGACGGGGAGGGCCAGCCAGATGCCCGACATTCGTCGGCGCATGGCACAACTCCTTCCGTGGGCCGGCGCGGTTCGCCGGCCGATACGGACAAAGTCAAGCCGGCGGCACGTATCCGGGGCGTAACCGTCGACGTTTACGGCGGGGTTATCCACGACCGAGTCACCATGGACCGGTGCGGGTACTGGTGGTCGAGGACGAGAAGCTGTTGGCGGACGCCGTCGCCGAGTGGTTGCGCCGGGAGGCGTTCGCGGTCGACGTCGCGTACGACGGCGACGCGGCCCTGGAGCGGCTCGGCGTCAACGACTACGACGTGGTGGTGCTGGACCGGGACCTGCCGGTGGTGCACGGCGACGACGTGTGCCGGGCGATCGTGGAGGGCGGGGGCGGAACCCGGGTGCTGATGCTCACCGCCGCGGCCGCGGTCCGGGACCGGGTGGCCGGGCTGGCTCTGGGCGCCGACGACTACCTGATCAAGCCGTTCGCGCTGGTCGAACTCTCCGCCCGGGTACACGCGCTGACCCGGCGGGCCCGGCCGGCCGCGCCACCGAAGCTGAGCCGGGCCGGCCTGGTGGTCGACCCGGCCCGGCACGAGGTCTACCGTGACGGCCGGTACGTCGCGCTCTCCCGCAAGGAGTTCGCGGTGCTGGCCGAGCTGATGCGGGCCGGCGGTGCGGTGGTCTCCGCCGAGGAGCTGCTGGAGCGGGCCTGGGACGAGCACATCGACCCGTTCACCAACGTGGTCCGGGTGACCGTGATGAAGCTGCGCCGCAAGCTCGGCGATCCGCAGATCGTCGAGACCGTGCCGGGAGTGGGGTATCAGATCCGGTGAAACGACTGACGATTCGGGCCCGCCTGACCCTGGTGTACGGCGGCCTCTTCCTGCTCGCCGGGCTGGTGCTGCTCGCCGTCACCTACGTACTGGTCGAACAGCGGATGCCCGCCACCTTCGGCGTGGCGCTGAACCGGTCACCGGGTACGAATCCCGGCCGGATGCTCAACCCGGAAAACGCCGAAGAACTCCGGATCTTCGCGCGGCAGGTCCAGGACGAGGCCCGGGAGAACGCGCTGGAGACCCTGCTCACCCAGGGCGGCATCGCGCTCGCCGTGGTCTCGGCGACCGCCCTCGCCTTCGGCTGGCTGATCGCCGGCCGGGCGCTGCAACCGCTGCACCAGATCACCGGTACCGCCCGGCGGATCGCCGGAGCCGGCACCGCCGGTCGCGGACTGCACGAGCGGATCGCGCTGGACGGCCCGCGGGACGAGGTCAAGGAACTCGCCGACACCTTCGACCTGATGCTGGAACGGCTGGACCAGTCCTTCGACGGGCAGCGGCGGTTCGTCGCCAACGCCTCGCACGAGCTGCGTACGCCGCTGGCGCTGAACCGGTCCCTGCTGGAACTGGCGGTCACCCGGCCCGGCGCCCCGGCCGAGTTGCAGCAACTCGGTGAGACGCTGCTGGCGGTCAACGAGCGGCACGAACGGCTGATCGACGGGCTGCTCACCCTGGCCGACTCGGAACAGCAGGTGGTGGACCGGACCCCGATCGACCTGGCCGAGGTGGTCGGGCACGTCGCCGAGCAGATGCGTACGGAGCTGCCGGTGCACCGGCAGCTGGCTCCGGCGCCTACCGTCGGGGACCCGGTACTGCTGGAGCGGCTGACCCAGAACCTGCTGGAGAACGCGCTGCGGCACAACGTCCCGACCGGCGGCCAGGTCTGGATCAACACCGCCACGGTCGACGGCTGGGCGACCCTGGTGGTGGCGAACACCGGGCCGGTGGTGCCGGGTTACGAGGTCGAGACGATGTTCCAGCCGTTCCGGCGGCTGCGCCAGGAGCGGGTCGGCGGCGGCCGCGGGTTCGGTCTCGGGCTGTCGATCGTCCGGGCGATCGCCACCGCGCACGGCGGTTCGGTCCGGGCCGAGCCCCGGCACGGGGGTGGGCTGGTCGTCACGGTCCTGCTGCCGACCGAGACCCCGGTCCAGGCTCTCCCGGAGTACGCCACACCGGCGGTTGCGGCCGCGACCCTCGCGCCCTACCCCGGCCTGCCCGCCGGCGCCCCCGCTCCGGCGGCCGGTCACGCCTGGAGAATGCCCGGCTGATCCGCTGGCCGTTGCGGTGACGCGAGAGTTATCCACAAGCGTTTCGAGTTATCCACAGGGTGTGCACAACCCCGGCCAAAGCTGTGGAGGACCCGTCAGCGGAAAAAGGCCCGGAGCGCGGCGGCGCACTCGGCCTCCAGGACCCCCCCGTACACCTCGGGGCGGTGGTTGAGCCGCCGGTCGCGTACGACGTCCCAGAGCGAACCCACCGCACCGGTCTTCGGCTCCCAGGCGCCGAAGACGAGCGTGGAGATCCGGGCGAGTACCAGCGCACCGGCGCACATCGTGCACGGTTCCAGGGTCACCACCAGGGTGCAGCCGGTCAGCCGCCACGCGCCGACGGCCCGGGCGGCCCGGCGCAACGCCAGGACCTCGGCGTGTGCGGTGGGGTCTCCGGTCAGCTCACGCTCGTTGCGGGCGCTCGACAGCTCCGTACCGTCGGGACCGTAGACCACCGCTCCGACCGGGACGTCCCCGGCCAGCGCCTCGACGGCCGCCGCTGCCGCCCGGCCGGTCGTCGCAGGGGCCGGGCCGGGCGGGACGCCGGAGACCTCGAGCGCCCGTCGCATCCACGCCTCGTGCCGGTGTCGACGCCCGGTCAGCGGCAGGCTTGATTCGTCCGGAGGTCGACCCGTTGACCCGGTCACGCCTCGCGGAGTTCCTCGACCTCGTTGCCACAGCCGATGATCTGGCAGGCCTCCGCCGTCACGTCGGCCGGCAGCATCCCCTCGTGCGCGCAGAGTGCGAGCAGGCGATGGGCCGAGATGCCGAGGTCGGCGAGGAGGTCGGCATCGCCCACCGGATCGGCGTCCGGATCGACGGCCGGTTCGTTCTCGTCGTCGTCATCGGCCGACCCGGCCGCGCGCTCCACCGGCTCGACCACGTCGTCGATGCCGAGGGCCGGGGCCTTGATGTCGCCGACCAGCAGGGCACCGAGCCGCGACTCCTCGGCGAATGCCGAGTCCGAACCGAAGACCCGCAGGTCCTCGCCCTCGTCGAGACGCATGATCGCCAGGTAGGCGTCGTCGGACTCGACGAAGAGCAGGGAGATCTCGGCGTCCTGGTCGACGTCGCGGAGCAGGTCGGCGACCTCGTCGATGTCGGCCGCACCATTCAGGTCAACTTCTGTCGCGGTCCAGCCGGACGGGCGGCGCACCACCGCCGCAGCGAAGTACGACACGGTCCCCCCAATTACCCAGCGGCCCCCAGCCGCATCACGCCGACTGCACGGTGCCCAGCCGGCTCTCTGTCACGCGTGACGGTATCCGGTCGGATCCGGCAGAGCCCACGCAACGCCCCGAAGGAGGGACGGGAATCGAAGTGGACGAGGCTGCCGATCAGTCGCCAGGGCGGCGATCAGCTCGCCAGGCGGCGGCGGGTGGCGATCAGCTCGCGCAGGCGGTCAACGCGGGCACGTCGGGGATGTTCGCGCTCCCGCACCGACTTCGCCCCGGCGAGTTCGGCAAGGAGCTGCAACCTACGACGGCTGCGGTCAGGGTCGAGCCGATGCTCTGTCCAGGCCATACCGCCGAGGGTGCCGAGTCGCGCCCGATTCGTCAAGGCCGATAGCGGTGTGCAGCGATCACCTCACTCAGCGCGGCTGTCCCGAACGATTCTCGGAGACTCCGGTGACTCCCCCGCACCGGCCCCGAACTGCGGCGGGGGCCGTATGGATCATCCGGAACGGGACAGCGGGGTGGCGGGCGGTTACCACAACGGCCAGTCGGCGCTGCTGTACCAGCGGGTCGCAACGGCCACCGCGGCGATGGCCCAGCCCACCCCGGTGGCCAGGGCGATGCCCGCGCCGGCTCCCCGGTTGCCCCGCTCGGTCAACAGCAGCGCGACGAGCCAGGCCAGTCCGCCGGCCAGCAGCGTCCAGAGCACGTATCCGCGCAGGCCGTGTCCGAGCAGGCCGAAGGCGACCAGCCAGGCGGCGGTCGAGGCCGCGCCCGCGGCGACGGCTCCGGGGCGTACCGGATGGGGTTCCCGGTAGGTCGGCTGGGCGTGCACGGGTGGCGGGCTGGCCGGAAACAGGCCGGACGGGCTGTGCCCGAAGGGTCGGGGCTGCCAGACCGGCCGGGGCTCGACGGCGGGCGGTGGCAGGGCGGGGTGCGGCATGCCGGGCCGGGCCGGCGCGCCGAACTGGAGCACACCCGGCTGGGTCGGCGTACCGGGCTGGCCGGACTGCTGTAGCCCGGGGTGCGGTACGCCGGACCGGGGTTGCAGAGCCGGCTGTTCCGCCATGACCCCGCTCCTCTCCACCCACACGTGCGCGCACCCGCCCCCGGGTACGCCACCCGATCCGGACGGTCCACCCGGTTCGCAGCCTACCCGGCGGAGGCCGGCGACCGACCGGATCGCGACGGCCCCGACCGGATCGCGACGGGCCCGACCGCCGGGCCGGCAAGGTTCGAGCCGGTCTGCCACTATGGCCGGATGCCATGGGGAGGATCAGCGCGACGGGGCCGGCCCGGCCGGCGTCCGGGGTACCCGGTCGCCGCCCTGCTGGTGACGCTGGCGGCGCTCGCCGCCGGCTGCGCCGACACACGGCAGCCGACCGGCGCACCGGCCTTCGAGCCGATGGACGGCCCGGTCACGAGCGCGGCCGCCGACGGTACGCCGACCGCCGCGCCGACGCCGACCGTCAGCGCGAAGCCGAGCAGGTCGCCGTCGAAGAAGCCCGGCACCCCGCCGCCGACGACCACCGGCAGCCACACATACGCCTTCCCGGTGCGGACGAGCAACGTCGCCTACCACCCGACCCACTCGGCGTACCCGGCCACCGACATCTTCGCCAACTGCGGCTCGCCGGTGGTCGCAGTCACGGACGGCCGGATCCTTGAGGTGAGCCGGGTCGACCGGTACAGCAAGAGCGGGCCGCAGGGGCCCAACAACGGCGGCAAGGCGGTCTCGCTGCTCGGTGACGACGGGGTCCGCTACTACGGCTCGCACCTGACCAACGTCAGCGGCGGGATCGAGGCGGGCGCCCGGGTGCGTGCGGGCCAGCAGGTCGGCACGGTCGGCCGGACCGGCAACGCCAACAACGTCTGCCACCTGCACTTCGGCATCTCGCCGCCGTGTGAGAAGACCGCCGACTGGTGGATCCGGCGCGGCGTGGTCTGGCCGGCGTCGTTCCTGGACGCCTGGCGCAAGAAGCGGAACACCTCACCGGCCGCCAAGGTCAGGGATTGGCGCGCCGACAACGGCTGCCCGAAGGCGCCGTAGCCCCGGCCGGTGTGCGAGAGTTCCGGTCGTGGACGTCGCGGTGATCGGGCTCGGTCTCATCGGCGGCTCGGTGCTGCGGGCACTGGCCTCGACCGGTCATGCGGTGCTCGGCTACGACGCCGACCCCGCGACCCGGGCCACCGCCCGGACCGCCGCCGCACAGGCGCCGCCGGCGGCGCGTTGGCAGGTCGCCCGGACCGTACGCGACGCGGTGGCCGGCGCCGACCTGGTGGTGATCGCCGTACCGCTGCCGGCGGTGGCCGGAGTACTCGACGAACTCTCCGGAGCCGGCTACACCGGACTGGTCACCGATGTCACCTCGGTCAAGGAGCCGGTGCGCGTACTGGTCGACCGGCACCTGCGCGGCGGCGCCGACCGGCGGGCCGGATTCGTCGGCGGCCACCCGATGGCCGGCCGGGAAACCTCCGGATTCGGTGCCGCCGATCCGGACCTCTTCACCGGCTGCGCCTGGGTGCTCTGCCTCGAACCGGGGGCGACCCCGGTGGCCGACTGGCTGGAGCTGGCGGCCCTGCTGACCGGCATCGGCGCCCGGGTGGTGCCGGCGGTCGCCGCCGAACACGACCGGGCGGTCGCCGCGGTCAGTCACGTACCGCATCTGCTGGCCACCGCGATCGCGGCGGTCGCCGCCGACGACCCGCTGGCCGGGACCCTGGCCGCCGGCTCGTTCCGGGACGGCACCCGGGTCGCGGCGACCCGGCCGGACCTGGTCGCGGCGATGTGCGGCGGCAATGCGGCAGCGGTCGGCCCGGCGCTGGACGCGGTACTGCGGGAGCTGGACGGCGCCCGCACGGCGGTTGGCTCGGCGGACCCGATCGGTGCGCTGCGGCGCTGGCTGACGCCCGGCTCGGCGGCCCGGCTGGCCTGGCCGCCACGGCCGGGCGGCGCGGTGGAGCTGCCGGCCCGGCCCGACGCGCTGCTCCGGCTCGGCCGGGCGGGTGGCTGGGTGACCCGGGTCGCCGAGGACCGGCGTACGGTCACCGCGGTCAGACCCGCTCTCCCCGATCCAGCCTGATCACCCGCCGCTCGGTGACGATCGCCGTGACCAGTTCGTAGGGGGTCACGTCGAAGGCCGGGTTGACCGCGTCGACACCGTCCACTCCGGCCGGTCGACCGTCGCCGGCCGGCGTCCGGCCGTACGACAGCACCTCGTCGGCACCCCGGTCCTCGATCTCGACCCGCGCACCGTCGGCCGTGTCGGGGTCGACCGTCGACTCCGGCGCGACGACCACGAACGGGATGCCGGCCCGGCGGGCACCGAGCGCGTGCGCGTACGTGCCGATCTTGTTGATCACGTCGCCGTTGGCGCAGATCCGGTCGGCGCCCAGCACCACCCCGTCGACCTCGCCCCGGGCCATCAGGAACGGGCCGGCCCCGTCCACCGCGACCCGGTACGGCACCCCGGCCCGGCCCAGTTCCCAGGCGGTCAGCCGGGCCCCCTGCAACAGCGGTCGGGTCTCGCTGGCCAGTACCGCGCCGAGCGCGTCCCGCCGGTGCAGTTCCAGCACCGCCCCGAGGGCGGTACCGCCGACCACCGCCGCCAGCGCGCCGGTGTTGCAGTGCGTGAGCAGCCGGGGCCGGGCCCCGCAGAGTTCGGCCAGCAGGTCGGCGCCGAGGCGGGCCATCGCGGCCGACGCGGCGATCTCCTCGTCCCGCACCGCCAATGCCTCGGCGAGGACCGCGTCGGCGCCCTCCGGCAGCCGGGCGGCGGCCCGGCGTACGCCCCGGGCCAGGTTCACCGCCGTCGGCCGGGCGGTCTCCAGCCGGCGTACGGCGGCCGCCACGTCACCCGGCTGCGCTACGGCGAGCGCGACTCCGAGCGCACCGGCTACCCCGAGCGCCGGGGCGCCGCGTACGGCGAGCCGCTGGATCGCCGCGACCAGGTCGTCGACGGTGCTCACCCGGAGTACGGTCAGCCGACCCGGCAGGGCGGTCTGGTCGATCAGTTCGACGGCACCGTCAACCCAGTCGATCGTGCGCATGAGCGCCAGGGTACGGCGGCATTCCCGGGGCCGGCGAGCCGGTGAGCGTGCCGGCTCACCGGCCGGGAGGGGTCAGCGCTCGTCGAACGACTTCAGCGCCTCCAGCAGGGTGTCCCGACTGTTCTTCTCCAGCAGTTCGCTGCTCCACGCCTCCTGCAACGCCAGCCGGCGGCCGTCGTGCAGCAGGAGTTCGGCCTTCAGTGGCACCTGCTTGCGGATCGTGGCACCGGCGACCTCCTCGAACGGCAGGAACTGGTGCCGACCGGCCAGCTCGGCGACCGGGGCGGAGCTGACCAGTTCCCGCAGCCGCTTCGTACCCTTGTCGGCCTTGCCCGGGTTGCCGACGAAGACCAGCCCGCGGTTGAGCATCAGCACGTCGTGGTCGACGCCGTCGATTTTGATGTTGGCAAGCGCGGCGAGCAGCCGGGCGCCGTTCGCGGTGGCCCGGCGCTGCACCACCCGGCCGTGCGCCGGGTCGATGCCGAGCGCGGTCAGCCGGGCGACCGCCTCGGGCAGGGTCTGCGCCGAGATAGCCAGCTCGGCGATCTCGGCGAACGAGATCGGCCGGCCGTCCCGCCCGACCAGCTCGGCCGGCCCGGACCACGAATGCCGCCACCAGGCCGCCTGTGCGCTCGCCGCCGCGCTCTGCAACAACGCCTCCATCGGCTCGGCGAACTTGCGGGCCGCCTCCCGCCGGGTGGCGTCCGGAAAGAACTGCTCCGCGAACTCGCCGAGCCGGCCCGCCTGCACGAGCTGGAACAGCACCGGCAGCCCCGGCTCGGGCGCCCCGGTGAACCGGCCGAGCGCCCGGAAGACGGCGTCGGTCTGCCGTTGCACGCCCGCCGCGACCATCGCGTGGGTGAACTGCGGCCAGGGCAGCACCTTGCGGTCGCCGACCTCGACCATCCGGTCCTGTAGCCGGCGGCCGAGCGCGACGATGTCCGGGAGCAGCACGTACCCGGGCCGGTTGTCGGCCGGCCGGGGTACGTCGGGGGCGGTGGCGATCGCCGAGATCCGCTCCGGGATCGGCGGGTGGGTGTCCCAGCGGGACCCGGTGCCGTCCGGCTCGTTGCCGCGCAGCTCCGCCAGTTCGGTCTGGCGGGCGGCGACCAGGGCGTAGAAGCCGCCGAAGAGGTCGTCCGGGACGAACCCGGCCTCCCAGCCGGGGTGGACGTACCGCTGGAAGAAGAAGCCCCAGGCGGCGTCGAGCACGGGCAGCTCACGCAGCGCGGACGCGGCGGCGGCCCGGCCGGCGACCTGCACGGAGGCCTGGTCCGCCTCCAGTTCCTGGCGTCGCGAGGCGGCGTTGTCGACCAGCAGATAGAGCCGGGCGTAGCCCCTGAACACCCAGCCGACCGGGTTGCGGGGGCCGATCCGGCTGATGGTGCCGCCGAGGGCCAACCGGCCCCGGTACGCCACCGCGCCGAGCCGGGTGTGCCGCCCCGAGTAGTGCCCCAGCTCGTGGGCGAGTACCGAGCGGATCTGGTCGACGCTCATCGCCTGGAGCAGCGGGAGTCCGATGTAGAGGATGCGCCGGCCGCTGACCAGGCCGAGCAGTTTGGCGTCCTCGGTCACCGCGGCGTTGACCTCGGGCAGCAGCCGGATCTCGTCCGGCACCCGGGTGCCGACCACGCCCGCCAGCTCGTGCACCGTACGCCACAGCTCGGGAGCCTGGTCGGGACCGACCGGTTGCCCTTCCGGCGGCTCCGGCCTGGCCCGGATGGCCTTCCAGAGCGCGACCGAGACCGCACCGACCGTGGCCACGAAGAGTGGGAACACGAGCTTCAGTGCGATCGCGCCACTGAGTACCGTACTGAGCCAGATGGCCAGGGCCACCGCGCCGCCCAACTGGACGAGCGCGACGACGTAGAACCCGGCGAGCATCACCACCGACGCCATCGCGCGGAAAGTGGCGACCACGATTTGTCCTCCCCCGTAACGTACGTCCGCCAACCGCTGGTGCGGAGCGGCGGACGGACATTACGACGAGGCACCGACACCGGCAACCCCGTTCGGATCTGCCGCGCGGCACCGACCGGTCAGGACCGGCCGGCGAGTTCCCACGCCAATGCCGACCGCTGACTAACCTGGTCACGCACAGGACCTGGTCGACGACGCCCGGGCAGCGTGGTCCGGGAGGGCCGGGGCAGCCTGGCCGGGGATGAGCGGGCAGCCTGGTCCGGGACGAACGGGTGGAGCGGGGAGGCGACGTGACCGAGCGGACCGAGGAGACGGCATGACCGGGCGCGACCCTCTGGCCGACCTGCGTCGGATCGCCTTCCTGCTGGAACGGGCGAACGAGGCCAGCTTCCGGGTCAAGGCGTTCCGGTCGGCCGCCAAGACCCTCGCCGAGCTGCCCGCCGAGGAGCTGGCGACCCGGGCCGAGGCCGGCACCCTGACCGAACTCTCCGGGGTCGGCGACGTGACCGCGCGGACCGTCACCGAGTCGCTGCGCGGCGAGGAACCGGTCTATCTGCGCCGGTTGCTGGCCACCGAGGGGCTCGACCTGGACGAGGAGACCGCCGCGCTGCGGGCGGCGCTACGCGGCGACTGCCACACCCACTCCGACTGGTCGGACGGGGGTTCGCCGATCGAGGAGATGGCGCTCGCCGCCGTCGAGCTGGGGCACGAATACCTGGTACTGACCGACCACTCGCCCCGGCTGACCGTGGCCCGCGGGCTGACCGCCGCCCGGCTGCGCAGACAACTCGACTACGTCGCCGCGGTCAATGACGCGCTGCCGGAGGGCTTCCGGATCCTCACCGGCATCGAGGTCGACATCCTCGACGACGGCTCGCTGGACCAGGAGGAGGAGTTGCTGGCCCGGCTGGACGTGGTGGTCGGCTCGGTGCACAGCAACCTGCGGGACCCGAAGGCCCGGATGACCAGGCGGATGCTGGCGGCGATCGCCAACCCGCACCTGGACATCCTCGGGCACTGCACCGGGCGGATGGTCGCCGCCCGGCCGCCCGGGGTTACCGGTCCCGGCGACCGGGGACACCGGGCGCGTACCCGGCCGCCGAGCGACTTCGACGCCGACGCCGTCTTCGCCGCCTGCGCCGAGTACGACAAGGCCGTCGAGATCAACTCTCGCCCGGAGCGGCAGGACCCGCCGAAGCGGCTGATCCGGCTGGCCGTGGAGGCGGGCTGCCGGTTCGCCATCGACACCGACGCGCACGCACCGGGTCAGCTCGACTGGCAGCGGTTCGGCTGTGAGCGGGCCGCCCGGTGCGGCGTACCGGCGGACCGGGTCGTCAACACCTGGTCCGCCGACGCGCTGCTCGACTGGACCGGCTCACACCCGGGCTGACGGGGTCAGCTCCGGCGGCATGCCGGCCGGTACGGCGGGGCGGCGCCGCCGGCTGAACAGCCCCTGCGAGACCGCCACCCCGGCCAGCACGATCGCCGCGCCGACCGGCTGGTACCAGGCCAGGTGCTCGCCCAGCGCGAGCACCCCGATCAGCACCGCGAAGACCGGGATCACGTAGGTGACCGTCGACGCCGTGCTCGCGCCGGCCACCCGGATGTTGCGCAGGTTGATCACGAAGGCCAGGCCGGTGCCGAGCGCGCCCAGCGCCAGCACGCTGGCGATCACCTCGCCGGAGAGGCTGGTCGGTGCCGGCGGGGCACCGGCGATCAGCGGAGCGGCGATCGCGAGCTGCGCCGTCGCCATCAGCAACTGCGCCGCCGAGAGTGACAGGCCGGACTCGGTCCGACCCGCGACGAACCTCTTCTGGTACGGAATGGCCACGCCGTAACACGCCGCCGCCGCGAAACAGAGCAGTTGGCCGGTGAACTGGGCACCGCCGAGGCCCTGCCAGACGCCCAGCACCACCAGCACCCCGACGAAGCCCAGCCCGAGTCCCACCCCCCGGCGTACGGTCATCCGCTCGGTCCGGAACACCAGCACCGCCAGCGGGAGCACCACCAGTGGGGTGGTCGCGTTCCAGATGCCGGCGAGCATCGAGGAGACCCGCTGCTCGCCGTAGCCGAAGAGGGTGAACGGCAGGGCGACGCCGATCGCCGAGTAGAGCGCGGTGTGCAGCCACAGCACCGGGTCCCGGGGCAGCCGGTCGCGGAGCACCGCCAGCACGACCAACAGGGTGATCGCGCCCGCGCCGACCCGGCCGAGGGTGACGTAGACCGGGTGCATCTCCCGGATGCCGACCTTGATGAAGAGG
This sequence comes from Plantactinospora sp. KLBMP9567, assembly GCF_033446045.1. Classification (NCBI taxonomy): domain Bacteria; kingdom Bacillati; phylum Actinomycetota; class Actinomycetes; order Micromonosporales; family Micromonosporaceae; genus Plantactinospora; species Plantactinospora sp. KLBMP9567. The sequence continues at coordinate 310,305 of NZ_JAWQRR010000021.1, forward strand.
AAGCTCGATCCCCAGATCGCGCCGAGGGCGAAGAAGCCCGGCAACCACGACTTGAGGGCGGACTTGTCAGGAGTGGTAGCGGCAGTCACCCCTGACACTCTGGGCCAGGAGTACGACATTGTCTCGCGATTTCCGCCACCTCGTGGCGGGCGCCACACACCGCACGGTCGGGTTGGTACCGTCGACTACGTCGAGGAGGTGACCCATGGCCATGCCGGCACAGTTCGATCCGCTGGTGGACTTCGACGGCATGTGGACAACCCAGCTCGCCGACCGCTATCTTCCGCTGCCGGAACTGCCTACCGCACGTTACGAGTGCATCAACGGAAGGTTAGTGATGACCCCGGCAGAGACGATGTCCAACACGTTCGGGGAGATGACGCTGGCGCGTCTGCTCGCCCCCGCTGCCCAGGCTGCGGGGCTCTACGTCTGCGGCCCGGTCAACCTCACGTTCGAGTTGCGGCAGTGGATCCAGCCCGACGTCACGATCTTGCACGCGCTCCCGCAGACCGACGAAGAGGACAAGTGGGTGCCGGTCCGGCTCTGCACCATGGCGGTCGAGTTCGTGTCGCACGGCAGCCGGAAGCAGGACTTCGTCGACAAGCCGAAGCGGTGTGCCGAGGGTGGAGTGCCGTACTTCATGCGGGTGGAGATCGTACGCCGGCTTCGGCACGCCTCCGTCGAGTTCTTCACCCTGGCGGACGGCGAATACCAGCGCACCGCCGAGGCGGTGTGCGGGCAACGGCTCCAGGCGAGCGAGCCCTTCGAGATCGACTTCGATCCACGCGAACTCCTGCCCTGACCCGGCCGACCCGCGCGGGTGCCGACCGCCGTACGGCGGAACGCGGATGAGTCGCGTCGGGCCCATCACGTAGGGTCGTGGCGTGGGACGAATCAACGAGTTGGCCGACCGCTACGTCGACGAGTGGGCCCGGCTCAATCCGATCGGCGCGACGTTCGTCGGCATCGGGGGATACGACGACCAGCTCGGTGACCTCTCGCCGGAGGGCTTCGCGGCGCAGGCCGAGCTGACCCGGCGTACGCTCACCGCCCTCGACGGCACCGAGCCGGACTCCGAGGCGGAACGGACCGCCAAGGAGGCGATGCAGGAGCGGCTCGGCCTGGAACTCGCCCGGTACGACGCGGGTGAGACGGCCAGCGAACTGAACGTCATCGCCAGCGGACTACACGAACTCCGGCAGGTCTTCGACCTGATGCCGACCGAGGGCGCCGAGGCGGTCGGCAACATCGCCGCCCGGCTGGGCCAGTTCGCCGGGGCGCTCGACGCGTACAAGACGACCCTGCGCACCGCCGCCGGGGACGGGCACGTCAGCTCCCGGGCGCAGATCGTCGAGGTCGCCAAGCAGTGCGACATCTGGACCGACCCGGACGGCGACAACTTCTTCCACTCCCTGGTCGAGCGGCTCCCCGCCGATCCGGCGCTCGCCGCCGAGCTGCGCCGGGGCGCCGCCGCGGCCACCGCCGCCACCGCCGAGTTCGGGCACTTCCTGCGGGACGAACTCGCCCCGCTGGGCCGGGCCAAGCAGGCCGCCGGCCGGGACCGGTACGAACTCGCCTCGCAGTACTTCCTCGGCGCCCGCGTCGACCTGGCGGAGACGTACGCCTGGGGATTCGAGGAGCTGGCCCGGCTGGAGGCCGAGATGCGCGCGGTGGCCGCGCAGATCGCCGGCCCCGGCGCCAGCGTCGACGCGGCGGTGACCGCGCTGGACGCCGACCCGGCCCGGCGGATCCAGGGCAAGGAGGCGTTCCGGGACTGGATGCAGGCGCTGGCCGACAAGGCGATCGCCGAGCTGCACGGCAGCCACTTCGACATCCCCGAGCAGGTCCGCCGGATCGAGTGCTGCCTCGCGCCGACCAGCGACGGCGGGATCTACTACACCGGCCCGAGTGAGGACTTCTCCCGGCCGGGCCGGATGTGGTGGGCGGTGCCGCAGGGCATCACCGAGTTCTCCACCTGGCGCGAGGTGACCACGGTCTTCCACGAGGGCGTGCCCGGGCACCACCTCCAGGTGGCGCAGACCCAGGTCCGGGCCGACCTGCTCAACCGGTGGCAGCGGCTGCTCTGCTGGACCTCCGGGCACGGCGAGGGCTGGGCGCTCTACTCCGAGCGGCTGATGGACGAGCTGGGCTACCTCGCCGACCCCGGTGACAAGCTGGGCATGCTCGACGGGCAGGCGTTCCGGGCCGCCAGGGTGGTGGTGGACATCGGCATGCACCTGGAGCTGGAAATCCCCCGGGACAACCCGTTCGGCTTCCATCCGGGGCAGCGATGGACCCCCGAGCTGGGCTGGGAGTTCATGCGGGCGCACTGCCGAGTGCCGGACGAGAACCTCCGGTTCGAGCTGAACCGCTATCTGGGCTGGCCGGGGCAGGCACCGTCGTACAAGGTCGGCGAGCGGATCTGGTTGCAGGCCCGGGCCGAGGCGCAGGCCCGCAAGGGTGCCGACTTCGACCTCAAGGGATTCCACCGGGCCGCGCTCGACCTGGGCTCGATCGGCCTGGACCCGCTCCGCTCCGCGCTGGCCCGGATCTAGATCGTCGGGTACGAAGCTCGCCCGTTACCACGCCCCGGCCGGCTGCGCCGCGCGGCCGGGTGTGCCGGTGAGTGGCTCAGCGTGGAATCTCGAAGAGGTCGGTGACCAGATCGGCGGTGCTGATGTCCTGGTTGGTCTTGCCGAGTATGGCGGGTGCCTTGGCCAGCCCAGGAATCGTATGCCCGCCGCCGTGCACGGTGTAGAGCACGACCGGCGGACGCCCTTGTTGCCGGTACTCGGTGCGTTCGACCGACGTTGTTGCCGGTGAGCCGGCCCGCTTCGGCAGTGTCGTGCTGACCGGTGCGCTGGTGATGCCGTTTCGTGCGGCAAAATATCGCGCCGTCTGCGGCATCGACAGGGTCTGCCCGCCGACCTTGAACAGCGTCCGCACCCACCACTTCATCGCGCCGATGGATGTCGGCGGTCTGCCCGGATCCGTGAAAAATCAGAATCAGAGACGTCTACCGCTGAACAAGCCATTCCCGTCTCAGCCGAGGTCGTGCTCGCTTGGGCTGGTGTTGAGAACCCGGGCCAGCGGCATGCTCGCCCGTACCGGGTAGTGGTCGCCGTCCAGACGGTGCATGGTGACTGTCTGGGCTTGATCCTGGTCGACCACCCAGTATTGCGGAATGCCGACGGTCGCGTACTCGTTGCGTTTGGTCACCGTATCCACACCCTCGGAACCGAGCGAGACGATCTCCACCACGAGGAGAACGTCGGCGACCGGTAGCCAGACGCCGTCGGCCTGGACCTTGTTCCACACGACCAGGTCGGGAATCGCGCCCGCCGACGCCGTCCCGACCTGGGATGCGTAGCCCGACCGCCTGTGCGATCCGGTCGGCCGGGATTCCGCCGTTGGCAAGCCACACCATCAACCGAGTCGCGATGATCGATGAGCATACCCCGGCGGCGGCATGATCGAGAGGACTGCCTCAGCTGATCTCGTACCGGTGGTGCTCGTCGGCGGCCATCATCGCGGTGAGGTCATCGAGCGTCACGACCGAGGGCATGTACCTGCCAACAGCCTCTGAGCTCATGCCCGCGTCCTACCGGCGCCCGCCGGGGTGCGGCCCCACCCCGGCTTCATCCGCTCCTCCTTCATCACCCCCGCTGCCGCGGCGCCCCGGCCGGTACGCCGCCCGGCCCCGCCACCACCGCCGGCTCCACCTCGACCGCCGGCTGGGAGAACTGCGCCTGGTAGAGCCGGTGGTACGCGCCCTGCGCGGCCAGCAACTCGTCGTGGGTACCCTGCTCGACGATCCGGCCGCTCTCCATCACCAGGATCAGGTCGGCGTCCCGGATGGTCGACAGCCGGTGCGCGATCACGAAACTGGTCCGGTCCGCCCGCAGCGCCGCCATCGCCCGCTGGAGCAGCACCTCGGTACGGGTGTCCACCGAACTCGTCGCCTCGTCCAGGATCAGCAGCGACGGGTTGGCCAGGAACGCCCGGGCGATGGTGATGAGCTGTTTCTCGCCCGCGCTGACGTTGTTGCCCTCCTCGTCGATGACCGTGTCGTAGCCGTCCGGCAGGCTGCGGACGAACCGGTCGACGAAGGTCGCCCGAGCCGCCGCGAGGATCTCCTCCTCGGTCGCCTCCGGGTTGCCGTACGCGATGTTGTCCCGGATCGTTCCGCCGAACAGCCAGGTGTCCTGGAGCACCATGCCGATCTCGCCGCGCAGGGTGTCCCGGCGCAGTTCGGTGAGGTCGACCCCGTCCAGGGTGATCCGTCCGGCGTCCAGCTCGTAGAAGCGCATCACCAGGTTGACCAGGGTGGTCTTGCCGGCCCCGGTCGGCCCGACGATCGCCACCGTGTGCCCCGGCTCGGCGACCAGCGACAGGTCGTCGATCAGGGGCTTGTCCGGCTCGTACCGGAACGAGACGTGCGCGAACTCGACCCGGCCGTGCCGCTCGGTCAGTCGGGCCGGCTCGGCCGGGTCGGGGCTCTGTTCGTCGGCGTCCAGGACGTCGAAGACCCGCTCCGCCGAGGCGACCCCGGACTGGAGCAGGTTCGCCATCGCCGCGACCTGGGTCAGCGGCTGGGTGAACTGCCGGGAGTACTGGATGAACGCCTGTACGTCGCCGAGGGTCATCGCCCCGGACGCGACCCGCAGCCCGCCGATCACCGCGATCAGCACGTAGCTCAGGTTTCCGATGAACATCATCGACGGCATGATGATGCCGGAGACGAACTGGGCGGCGAAGCTGGCCTTGAACAGTTCCTCGTTCTTCGCGCCGAAGGCCGCCTCGACCTCGCGCTGCCGGCCGAAGACCTTCACCAGCTCGTGCCCGGTGAACGCCTCCTCGATCTGGCCGTTCAGCACGCCGGTGTGCGTCCACTGCGCGATGAACTGCTTCTGCGACCGCTTGGCGATCTGCTTGGTGACCAGTACCGACGCCGGTACCGCGATCAGCGCGACCAGGGCCAGCAGCGGCGAGATCCAGAACATCACCCCCAGTACGCCGATCACGGTGAGCAGCGAGGTGAGCAACTGGCTGAGGGTCTGTTGCAGGGTCTGCGAGATGTTGTCGATGTCGTTGGTGACCCGGCTGAGCAGCTCACCCCGGGGCTGGCCGTCGAAGTAGGGCAGCGGCAGACGGTTGAGCTTCGCCTCCACGTCCGACCGCAACTGCCGGATGGTGCTCTGCACCGCGCCGTTGAGGATGTAGCCCTGGAGCCAGCCGAGCAGGCTGGCGGCGAGGAAGAGCAGTACCGCCAGCAGCAGGATCCGGCCGAGCTGCTCGAAGTCGATGCCGACGCCGGGGATGACGTCCATCTTCAGCAGCAGCTCGGCGAAGCCGTCGTTGCCGGACGCCCGGGCACCCTCGGCAGCCTGCTCGGCGGTGGTACCGGCCGGTAGCTGCTTGCCGATCAGTCCGGAGAAGATCACGTCGGTGGCGTACCCGAGGATCTTCGGCCCGGCCACCGACAGCCCGACACTGACGATCGCCAGCAGGATCACCGCGATCAGCGACAGCCGGTGCGGCCGGAGCAGACCCAGCAGCCGCCGGGCCGACGGGCCGAAGTTCATCGACTTCTCGGCCGGCATGCCGGCGGTGGCCCATCCCGGACCGCCCCGGGCGGCAGCGCCGCCCGGCAGCCGGGCCGGTGTGGCCCGGGCCGTCTTCTGGTTCATCGCCCCACCCTGGGTGTCGTGGTCCGCCGGACGGCCGTCGGCGCCGGCGCCCCGCCCGTGCTGCCCGGCGTTCGCGTTCTGCCCGGCGTTCCCGTTCTGCCCGGCGTTCCCGGGCTGCTCGCTCCGCTCGGTCATGCCGTCACCTCGACGGTGAGCTGGGACTCGACGATCTCGGCGTAGGTCGGACAGCTCTCCAGGAGTTCGGTGTGCCGGCCGGAGCCGACCACCGCGCCGTCCTCCAGCACGATGATCTGGTCGGCGTCCAGGATCGTGGAGACCCGCTGCGCCACGATCACCACCGCGGCGTCCGCGGTGACCGGCCGCAGCGCGGCCCGCAGCCGGGCGTCGGTGCCGAGGTCGAGCGCGGAGAACGAGTCGTCGAAGAGGTAGATCTCCGGACGGCGGACCAGGGCCCGGGCGATCGCCAGCCGCTGCCGCTGCCCACCGGAGAGGTTCGTCCCGCCCTGGGCCACCGGAGCGTTCAGCCCCTCCGACAGCGCCTCGACGAAGTCGCGGGCCTGGGCGATCTCCAGGCTGGCCCAGAGTTCCTCGTCGGTCGCGTCCGGTTTCCCGTACCGGAGGTTGCTGGCGACGGTGCCGGAGAAGAGGTACGGCCGCTGCGGCACCAGGCCGATCCGGTCCCAGAGCAGATCGGGATCCAGTTCCCGGACGTCGACCCCGTCGACCAGTACCGCGCCGCCGGTAACGTCGAAGAGTCGGGGTACCAGACCGAGCAGTGTCGTCTTGCCTGCGCCTGTGCTCCCGATGATGGCCGTCGTCTGGCCGGCCCGGGCCCGGAACGAGATGTCCCGGAGTACCGGTGCCGCCGCGCCCGGATACTGGAACCGGACGTTCCGCAGCTCCAGTTCGCCCCGGCTCTGGACCTCCCGGACCGGTTCCGCCGGTAGGACGACCGACGACCCGGTCCGCAGCACCTCCATGATCCGCTCGGCGCAGACCGCCGCCCGGGGCACCATGATCAACATGAAGGTCGCCATCATGACGGACATCAGGATGAACATCAGATAGCTCAGGAAGGCGGTCAGCGCCCCGATCTGGATCTGCCCCGCCTCGATCCGGTGCGCGCCGAACCACAGCACCGCGACGCTCGACAGGTTGAGCACCAGCATCACGATCGGGAAGATCAGCGCGGTCAGCCGACCGACCCGCAGCGCGGTGGCGGTCAGGTCCTCGTTCGCCGCCTCGAAGCGCCGGGTCTCGTACGGCTCCCGGACGAACGCCCGGACCACCCGGATGCCGGTGATCTGCTCCCGGAGTACCCGGTTGACGGTGTCGATCCGGGTCTGCATCAGCCGGAACTGCGGGACCATCCGGCGGATCACCAGACCGATCGCCAGCACCAGCACCGGTACGCAGACCAGCATCAGCCAGGAGAGACCGACGTCCTCGCGCAGCGCCATGATCACGCCACCGAACAGGGTGATCGGTGCCGCGACCAGCATCGTGCAGGTCACCACGACCAGCATCTGCACCTGCTGCACGTCGTTGGTGGTGCGGGTGATCAGCGAGGGTGCCCCGAACTGGCCGACCTCCCGGCCGGAGAAGCCCATCACCCGATGGAAGACGGCCCCGCGTACGTCCCGACCGAAGCTCATCGCCGTCCGTGCTCCGAAGTAGACCGCGGCGATCGAGCAGGCGATCTGCGCCAGGGTGACCAGCAGCATCCAGCCCCCGGTGCTGACGATGTAGCCGGTGTCACCCTGGGCGATGCCCTTGTCGATGATGTCGGCGTTGAGGCTGGGCAGGTAGAGCGAGGCCATGGTGCCGACGAGTTGCAGCAGCACCACGGCGGTGAGCGGTCGGCCGTACGGCCGTAGATAGGTACGCAGTAGTCGGGTCAGCATCGACGACCCCCCGAATCGAGGACGCGGTGACCGGTCATGGCCGGTCCGGTCGGTTGTGGTCAGCGTGGCGTCCCGAGCCGGGAGCCGCCCGATCGGGCTCGGCCGCTCCGTCAGGCTCGGTCGCCCGGTCGGGACGGGCCGGTCGGTCGGGATCGGCGGGCTCGGGCTGCCGTACGCCGTCGAGCAGCACGGCGGCGATCATCTCGGGACTGAGTGGTTCGTTGTCGGTGATCCGGGGGTGCGAGCCGGCGAAGGTCAGCAGGCGCAGCAGCCGGGCCACCTCGGGCAGCGGATAGCGGAAGCGGTCGGCGTCCGGCTCCAGCACCCGGACGACGGCCTGGTGGATCTCCTCGTCCGGCGGGTGGAGCTTGCCCGTCCCGGTCGGCCGGCCCGGCGAGCTCTCCGGCGGGCCGTGCATGCCGACGGAGTGCAGCAGGTTGAAGATGCTGGTGAGCCGGCGTTGGAGGATCGCGGCCAGCGCGGTGAGCCGCTCCGGCAACGGGGTCTCCAGGTCGAGCGCGGCCAGCTCGTCCAGCAGCGGAGCCGGGTCGAGTGCGGTCTCGACGGCTACCCGGACCAGCCCGTCCTTGTGCGGGAAGACCCGGAAGATGGTGCCCTCGGCCACCCCGGCCGCCTCGGCGATCTGCCGGGTGGTGACCTTGACGCCATGCTCGGTGATCAGGGCCAGGGTCGCCGTGATCAGCGCGGCCCGCCGCTCCTCCGGCGGGAGCGGCCGGGCCCGGCCCGAGGGAGTCTGCGGGTTCACGGCGGCAACGATAATGAGTGAGCAACTCACTCACAACCGATTTACGCTTCTCGCCGGGGCGGTGCGCAAGCTCACACGTCCAGGTGACCGGCACACACCCGGCCAGCGGCCCGCAGCCGACGTCCCCACCCGGGACACCGGGAGCCGGGACTAGAGTTTGGGCGCGTACCGGAGGGAGTTGTCAGGTGCAACTGGCGGATTTGCGCGGCCGTCGGGTCGCGGTCTGGGGCACCGGCCGGGAGGGCGTCGCGGCGATCAACGCGGTCGCCCCGGTCGGGCCGGCCGAACTGGTCGCGGTGATGGACCGGGAGACGTACGCCGCCAAGCCCTGGACGGGTCCGCTTGCCGACCTGGCTCCACTGCACACCGGCCCCGCCGCACTGGACGTCCTGCTCCGCTCGGACGTGGTCGTCCGGTCCCCGGTGATCGGCGAGACCCACCCGTGGGTGGTACGCCTGCGCGAGCACGGCATCCCGATCACCAGCGGCACGGCGCTGTGGATGGCCGAGCACGCGGCCAGCACCATCGGGGTCACCGGCAGCAAGGGCAAGAGCACCACCACCAACCTGATCAGCCACCTGCTCACCGCCGTCGACCGCCCCAACGTGATGGGCGGCAACATCGGCGTACCGGTGCTGGACCTGCCGCCCGCGCAGCGGTACGTCCTGGAACTCTCGATGTACCAGTGCGCCGACCTGACCGACTCGCCCGACGTGGCGGTACTCACCTCGCTCGCCCCGGAGCACCTGGACTGGGCCGGCGGGGAGGCGGAGTACTACCGGCACAAGCTGAACCTCGTCGACCACGGGCCCCGGTGCGTGGCGTTCAACGCGCACGACGACCGGCTCCGCACCGAACTCGCGGCCCGGCCCGGGCTGCCGCTGCTCCCCGCCGGCACGGTCGGCACCCCCGCCGCCGGTGAGCCCACCTTCCACGTAGCCGCCGAGTCCGACGGCACCCGCTGGGTACGCCTCGGCGACCAGCCACTCTTTCCACGTACCGCGCTGCCGCTGGTCGGGCGGCACAACGAGGGAAACCTCTGCGTCGCGCTGACCGCGCTGCGGGCGGTCGGCGTCGACTGTGTCGCCGAACGGGACCGGCTCGCCGCCGCGCTGACCACTCTGCCGCCCCTGGAGCACCGGCTGACCCCGATCGAGGACCCGTCCGGGATCACCTTCGTCGACGACTCGCTCTCGACGATCCCGCAGTCGGCGATCCACGCCATCGAGGCGTACGCGGGCCGTCCGTTGACCGTGATCGTCGGCGGCGAGGACCGGGGCGTGGACTACGGCCCGCTGCGCGACTTCCTCGCCGAACAGGAGATCGTGGCCACCCTGATCGGCATCCCGGACAGCGGCCCCCGGATCCTCGACGTGGTCAAGGACCTGGGCGCCATCACCACACTGACCGCCGAGGACCTGCCCTCGGCGGTCCGGCTCGGCCGGGAGCGTACCCCGGCCGGCGGGGTGGTGCTGCTCTCCCCGGCCGCCCCCAGCTACGGCCGGTTCGACAACTACGCGCACCGCTCCCGGGTCTTCCGGCAGGCGATCGAGGAAACCGCCCGCTGATCCCGGTGTGCCGGAGGAAAGGGGTGCGCCGCCTCCGGGGAAGGGCGCGCTGCCTCAGGAAAGGGCGTGGAAAAGGTTCCGCATCGAGCGGATCGTCGAGCGCAGTTCCTGGAGGTACTGGTCGGCGCCGAGCTGCCGGAGCGACCCCGACTCGGCGATCCGACTCGGGTCGAGGCCGATCGTCCGCACCTCGCAGCCGTATCCGAGCCCCAGCGTCCGGACCGCGTCGCAGTGCTGGAACGGCACGTACGGCTGGGAGGTCAGTACCAGGACCCGGTCTCCGGCCGCCGGCCCCAGCTCTGCCGCCCAGAAGTGGTACGTGTCGGAGGTGTGCGCCCGCCGGCTCGCCGGCTCGGTCGACGGCGCGGCCAGTACGTGCACCGCCGTGCCGGTCGCATCGCGATAGCTCCGGACCGACCAGGAATGGTGGCTGATCTCGCCCTCCGACGACCGCTCCTCGGCCGGCGCGGCGCACTCGAAGGCACGCCGCATCCCGTACTCCAGCACGTCCACCTCGTACTCGCAGCCGGGCAGGTCCAGCTCGGCGGTCTCGGTGGGCCGCAGCGGCCGGAAGCTGCCCAGGGCCGCCATCTCGCCGGCCTCGACCGCCCCGCTCCGCAGCAGGTGGGCCGCGTAGGCGGTCCGGTTCAGGCAGGACCGGGCCAGACCTCCCAGCACCAGCAGATGGTCGTACCGCCGGCCCGACGACGGGGTGGCGCCAGGCTCCGGCCCGGAGCCGAGCAGTCCCAGCGCGGTGGCCGCCGCCCGGACCAGCTCCGTGAGGGCGGCCGGCAGCCGGGTCTCGGCCACCTCGTCACGCTCGACCGCTGCCGTCCGCCCGTTCCGCGACGGCTGCGCCACCGCGCCGCCCCGGCCCCGGAAGTCCCAGTGCCGGGCCGCGAAGCCGTCGAGCCAGGCCAGTAGGTCGGCCGTATCGAGCCGGTCCGGCAGCTCGGCGCCGAACGCGGCCACCAGGTCGCGCAGCGGCGGCGAGCAGATCCACCCGGTCACTCCGGCGACCAGGTCGGCCCGGGACGCCCCGGCCGCACCCGTCGGCAGTGGTACCGGCCGATAACCGCTCACCATCGTCCTCCCGCCCCGCCACCCGGGGATTCCTTCCGCCCGACCAACCGACAGACTGCGGGCCCGAAACCGGTGACCGGCCCGGGCCCGCAGTCGCGACGCGTCAACTCAACTGTCGGTCCGTACTGAAACCGTCGTTCACAGCCTGGCACACTGCCCGGTCGCCGGGCCCCGGACCGTGTTGGTCCGGCCGTCGTTGCGCGGCGCCGGCGAGTTTGCCACGCAGCTCAGCGGCCCGTTGATGGTGTTGCCGGCGACCAGCACCGGCTGGCTGCCGGAGTTGCCGACGAACGAGACCGGGCCGGAGACGGTGACGGTGTCGACCCGCACCCCGCCACGGCTGAGCGCGACCGAGACCGGACCGCTCACCCTGCCCTTCTCGACCAGCACCTGGCCGGTCGCGGCGACCACCGTGACCGGGCCGGAGACCCTGGTACCGCTCAGGGTGAGCAGCGCCGAGCCGGTGGCGGTGACCGGGCCGGAGATGCTGCCGCCGGTCGCCAGCAGCGACGCGCCGGGCAGCACGGTCACCGGGCCGGTGACGGTCGCGTTCTCCAGGCAGGTGAGCCCGGAGAAGACGGTCAGCGGCCGGTTGTGCCGACCGGTGATCGTCGTCGTGCACTCCGGGCCGGGCCGGCCGACCGCCGAGCGCGGCGCCGGGTCGGCGGTGACCGGCGAGTTCTCGGCGAGGTAGTCGGTCAGCATGGTCAGGTCGTTGTCACCGGTGGTGACCTTGTCGACGTTGGTGGCCAGGGTCGCGAAGTTGTCCCCGCCGGCCGCCAGGAACGAGTTCACCGTCACCCGGTAGGTGCCGGTCGGGTTGATCGGCGTGCCGTTCAGGGACATCGACGTGATCCGGGAGCCCTGCGCGGCCTCCGGGTCGTAGGTGTAGCTGAAGCCCTTGGAGACACCCAGCCAGAGCACCGGCCGGGAGGCACCCGCCGGCTGCCACTGCTCCTCCAGCACCTGCTTGATCTGGGCCCCGGTGTACGTCCCCGTCACCACGTCGTTGGCGAACGGCTGCACCGAGAACGCCTCCGCGTACGTGACCACCCCGTCCGGGGCGTACAGCAGGTCAGCGCGGAGACCGCCCGGGTTCATGAACGCGATCTGCGCCCCACCCCGGCCGGCCGCACTGGTACCGGCGAGCTGCACGTCGGCGACGAAGTTGCCGAGCACCGACTCCTTGCCCCGGTCCTCGTTCCCGGCCTCGTTGTACGCCCGCCTGATGTCTGCGGTGATCGATCCGAGCGGCCGCTGGCCCAGTTCCTGGGCCCGGGTCTTGGCCGCCGCCACGATCTCGGCGACCCCCGGGTGCTGCGGCGCGCCGACCACGTCGACGAGCGCGGCGTCGGCCGCGGTGACCGTACCGGTGGCCGGGTCGAAGGTCAGGTCGACCTTGCCCAGCCGCTTGCCGTAGTCCTCGGCCTGCACGATCGGCCGCAGCTTGTCGGTGCCGGGCACCGGCACCTCGAAGGCGTAGGGCTGGTGGGTGTGCCCGCTGAAGATGACGTCGATGGTGGCGTCGGCCCGGGTGAACTTCCCGAAGACCGGGTCGTTCGCCAGCGCCTCGGCCGAGCTGATGTTCTCGGTCGCCGCGCCCTCGTGGGCGAGCAGCACCACCACGTCGGCCTCGCCGTTGGCCGGGTTGCCGTCCTTGAGCTGGGCGGCCACGGCGTTCGCCTCGGCCACCGGCTCGCGGAAGGTGATCCCGGCGATGCCGTCCGGGCTGACCAGCGAGCCGGTCTGCTCGGTCACCACCCCGACGAAGCCGACCCGCACCCCGCCGACGCTGCTGACCGAGTACGCCGGCAGGGCCCGCTCGTCACCCCGGTAGACGTTCGCACCGAGCAGCGGGAAGTCGGCCCGGTCGGTCACCCGGCCGGTCAGGTCCGCGATGCCCTTGTCGAACTCGTGGTTGCCGACCGCCGAGACGGCCAGGCCCATCTCGTTCAGCGCGTCGATCGTCGGGTTGTCGTCGTCGATCGCCGAGATGAACGTGGAGGCACCGATGTTGTCGCCGGCGGAGACGAACGCGGTGTTCGGGTTCTCCGCGCGGAGCTGGTCGACCAGGCCCGCGACCTGGGCAGCACCGCCGACCGGGCGACCGTCCGGCGCGTTGCCGGGCGACTCCAGCCGGCCGTGGAAGTCGTTGACGCTGAGCAGTCGCAGGTCGACCGGGCCGGTCGCCCCGGTCTCCAGGCCGACGAGGATCGGGTTGTGGTCGCTGGCCCGGTACGGGTCCGCGGCGAAGAACGCCGGGTGCCCGTCGTACTGGAAGGCGTACGACTCGTGCGAGTTGATCTGCCAGACGTCGACCCCGGTGACCCGTTCGGCCAGCGACGCCGAGGCGACCGCGTGGTCCAGCGAGCCGGATTCGCCGCTGAAGACGTAACTCGCCTTGCCGGTGTCGTTCAGGTCGCGGTACCCGGCGTCGTAGAGGACCTGCATCGGGTCCTCCCGGGTGTACGCGTTGAAGTCGCCGAGCAGCAGCACCTGGTCGCTGCCGCTGTCGGCCTTGAGCTGGTCGACGAAGGCGGTCAGCGCGCGGGCCTGGCGGACCCGGTCGCCGTTGAACGCGCCCTGTCCGTCACCGCTATCGGCGTTGTCGCCGGTCGCCGCGTCGGAGCTGCTCTTCGACTTGAGGTGGTTGGCCACCACGGTGAAGGTGGTCGCGCCGGCCGTGAAGGTCTGCGCGATCGGCTCCCGGGCGTTGAACCACACGGTTTCGTCGTTGACCGACCGGGACGCCCCCTTGGGCTGTGCCTTGGCCGGCTTGAAGATGATCGCGGTGGTGATGAAGTCCTGCTGGGCCGCGGCCGGCAGGTCCGCCGGGGTACGCACGTAGTCCCAGGTGCCGGCGCCGGCCGCCGTGTTCAGCGCGGCGACGAGCCGCTTCAGCGCCTGCTGCGGGTCGGAGGCGTTGAACCGGACCGAGTTCTCGATCTCCTGGAGTGCCACCACGTCGGCGCCGAGCGCGTTGATCGCCGAGACGATCTTCGCCTCCTGCTTGGCGAGCGCCGCCTCGTCCTCGGCGCCCCGGGCGTCGCCGCCGAAGTGCACGAAGTAGTTCAGCACGTTGAACGCGCCGACCAACAGGTCGCCGCCGACGTCGCCAGGTGCCGGCGTACGCGGGTTGGTCACCTTGAAGGTGGTCCGGCCGGCGGGCGGGGTGTCCGCGCTGACCGGGGTGGTCGGCTGGAGCCGCCACTCGTTGAAGCCGTACGACAGCACGGTCGGGCCGAACGCCTCGACCGAGTCGCCGACCCGCAGCGGGCTGCCCGGCGCCAGGTACGGCGGCAGCAGGCCCGCATTGGCCAGGTTGGTGGTGCGGCCGTCGTCGACCAGCAGCCGGGCCAGCTTGTTCGCCGCCGCCGCGTTCCGGGCGGCGTCGGTGCCGGGCCGGGCGATGTCGGTGGGTATCACGGCGGCGCGGTCACCGGCGGCGAGCACCACCTCGCCGTACCGGTTCGTGTTGTAGACCTCGGAGACGGTGAACTGGCCGACCGGGGCGACCAGCATCGACTCGACCGACTCCCGCGCCGGGACGTCCAGCGGCAGCGAGAGCGCGACCGGCGACGGCAGCGCGACGCCCTGCTCGCAGACCTGCACGTCCGCCTTGGCGCCGATGCTGACCTGGGTGAGCCCGTTGAACTCGCTCGCGGTGCCGCTGACCCGGACCCGGTCGCCGAGCGCGACGCTCGGGTGGTTGGCGGCGTTGCTGGTCAGGTAGACGAAGATGCCGTCCGAGGCGGTGCCGGCGGCCGGCGGCCGCCCGCCGCTGCCGGCGGTCTGCAGGTAGATGCCGTTGTATCCGCCGCTGCGGTGGTCGCCGGTGACGACACCCTCGACGGTCACCCGGGTACCGGCCAGCGGTGTCGCGTCGCCGGTGCCCTGCACCTGGGCGATGGCGTGGCTGACCGGGCTGTCGCAGCCGACCGGGTCCGGATCCGGGTCCGGGTCGCCGCCGGTGTTGCGGGTGCCGAAACTGTTCAGCGCCGGGGCCCGCCACGTCCCGTCGATCCGCTGCAACGACTGGCCGATCGGGGTGCCGCTGCCCTCGGCCACCCCGATGTCGGTGGCGGTGCGCCCGTCGGCCGGCCCGCCGACTCCGGTCATCCCACCCTCGTAGCTGAGGAACTCGGCGACGGCGCCGTCGGGGGCGACCAGCGCGACCGCGTCCGGCGACCCGTTCTGGATCCCGTCCGTCGGGTACGTCGCGACGACCACCCCGGCCGCCGGCACCGTCCCGCTGAGCGTCCGGGTGTGGTACGCGGCACCGTTGTTGCCGTTGTAGAGGACGAGCTGCCACCCGGTCAGGTCGGTACCGGCCGGGGCCTCGACCTCGATCGCCTCACCGGTGTCCGTACCGACGTTGTCGTAATGGATCTCACTGAGAAAGGGCGTCGCCGTGGGTTCGGCGGCTAGGGCCGCTACTCCGCTGGTCATACCGAGCGCACCACTGGTGAGCAGTACGACCAGCACCTTGAGCGAGCGTCCGCGTCTGTTCCGGCGCATCAAGTTGCCTCCGATAGGGGGTAGACGGTCGGAGCATATGCGGGCTCGGTGGCGTACCGAGAGCTGCCAGGTGTACGGAACACCATGGATGTTCGGTCGTAGCGCGCCGAAGATCGGACTATTCACTGTTTTCGCCCGAGCACTGAAACCGTTTCCTCCGGCACCGTCCACTCGGGTTCGATCAATCGCGAGGTCCCGGCACCACGCCGGAAGTCAGAGGTGGGGCCGTCACCGGCCGGACCCGTCGCCCGTTCTGGTCGAGTTTTGGTTACCGTAGTCGGTCAAGGTCCTGCCGGGCGGGCTGTCGTGCACGCCCGGCGCATCGCGCTGAGGTGTCCGTGAGGCTGAGGTGTCAGTGAGTCAGTACGGCGACAACTCCGTGAGTCAGTACGGCGACAACGCGGTCCCGGCCGACGAGCGGCCGACCATGCAGATGGCCGCCGTCAAGGTGCCCGCCGAGGATCGCCCCACCATCCCGATCACCGCCGTCACCCTCCCGGTCGGACACCAGGACGGCGGCGTTCCGGCCGCCGGTACCCCGGAGACCGTCACCGCGACGTCGGCCGGCTGGGACACCCCGACCCCGGGATCCGGCCCCGGCGGCCCGGCGGGAGCTCCCGAGCAGCCGGCGGCCCGGCGTCGCCTGCGTCGGGTACTGCTCGCCGGTGGCGTGGCCGTCGCCGTGCTGGTCGCCACCGGCGGCGCCACGGCCGGCTACGCGTACGCCGGTGAGGTGCCCCGGGGCACCAGCGTGCTCGGCGTCGACCTGGGCGGCAAGAGCCGGACCGAGGCTGTCCGGGTGCTCCGCGCCGACCTGGCCTCCCGGGCCAGCACCTTCACCACCCCGGTCCAGGTACGCATCGGTGACCAGACCGGTGAGGTCTTGCCGGCCGCCGTCGGCCTGGCGGTGGACGTCGAGGCGACCGTAACGGCCGCCGCCGCGCACCGTCCCGGCCCGTTCAGCCTGCTCTTCGGCTCCCGCACCGCCGAGCCGGTGGTCACCGTCGACGCCGAGAAGCTCGACGCGGAGCTGCGGAAGATTGTCGGCCGGACCGGGCAGCAGATGAGGCTGCCGGCGATCACCTTCAGCGGCACGACGCCCCGGCCGGTTTATCCGAAACCGAGCAAGGGCCTGCGGGCCGAGGAGTCGGCGAAGGCGCTGCGGGAGGGCTGGCTGCGCGGGCAGCCGGTGCAGGTACCGCTGGTCGAGACGCATCCGGCGACCACCACCGAGGAGGTCGACAAGCTGGTCACCGAGCTGGCTAGGCCGGCGGTCGCCGGCCCGGTCACGGTGACCACCGACCGGGGGAACTTCACCATCCCGCCAGCGGCGATCGCGAAGAGCCTGGTGCTGACCGCCGACAAGACAGGCAAGATCGCCCCCCGGGTGGACGAGAAGAAGCTTCGCACCGCGCTTCCCGGCCAGCTCGACAAGGTCGAGGTGAAGCCGAAGGACGCCACCATGTCGATCCAGGGCAACAAGCCGAAGATCGTGGCCGGCGCAGGTGGCTCGCAGGTGGACACCGCCGCGCTGGCCCGGGACCTGTTGGCGGTACTGCCGAAGCCCGATGGCCGTACGGTCCGGGCGCAGCTCAAGCCGGTCGAGCCGAAGGTCAGCGCCGCGGACCTGACCAATATGGGGATCAAGGAGCGGGTCTCCACCTTCACCACCAACTTCACCGGCGGTCTCGGCTCGCCGCGCAGCCAGAACATCGTCACGATCGCCCGAGACGTGGACGGCACCGTGGTGAAGCCCGGGGAGACCTTCTCGCTCAACGGGCACACCGGGGAGCGGGGCTACGCCCAGGGCTACCGCGACGCGCCGGTCATCCTGGACGGCAAGCTCGTACCGGGGGTCGGCGGCGGCACCTCGCAGTTCACCACCACGCTGTTCAACGCGACGTACTACGCCGGGCTGGAGGACGTGGAGCACAAGCCGCACTCCTACTGGTTCAGCCGCTATCCGCCGGTCATCGAGTCGACCATCTTCTGGCCGGACCTCGACTTCAAGTTCAAGAACGACACCCCGCACGGCGTCCTGATCGACACCTCGCACACCTCCAGCTCGATCACGGTGTCGATCTGGAGCACCAAGGTCTACGACAAGGTGACCACGGAGTGGAGCCCGCGGCGCAACATCACCACACCAAAGGTGATCAAGCTCCAGCCGGGCCCGTCCTGCATCCCCACCAACGGGATCAACGGGTTCACCCAGGATGCCTTCCGGCTCTTCCACAAGGGCGGGAAGGTCGTCAAGCGGGAGAAGTTCACCTGGAAGTACCTCGCCGAGCCCCGGTACAGCTGCGGCTGATCCTCCCTCCGCCCGGTGGTATGACACAACCGGGATGACATCGGCGCATTGCGATATAGCGATGGGGGTCCATACGCTGCCGGCATCGTGATCTCAGGCGCGCCCACAAGGCGCGCCATCGATGCTCGGAGAGGACCCCCATGGCTCGTTGGCGCTTCCTCACTCGCCTGGCCGCCGCCGCGTTCGCCGCGGTAGCCGTCGGCGGCGTCACCCTGGCCGCACCGGCTAACGCCGGCCCAGGCAACACCGACGTCACACCCTTCGTCGTCGGCGGAACCCGCGCCGCGCAGGGCGAGTTCCCGTTCATGGTACGACTCTCGATGGGTTGCGGCGGTTCCCTCTACAGCCCCCGACTTGTCCTCACCGCCGCACACTGCGTCGGGCGTACGGGAAGCAACTCCAGCATCACCGCCACGCTGGGGGTGGTGGACCTCCAGTCGTCGAGCCGGATCCAGGTCCGCTCCAACTACGTCTACCGGGCGCCCGGCTACAACGGCAACGGTGATGACTGGGCGTTGATCCGGCTGGCCAGCCCGGTCAGCGGGCTCAGCACCCTGCCGATCGCCACCTCGACCGCATACGACAGCGGGACGTTCACCGTCGCCGGCTGGGGTGCCACCCGGGAGGGTGGAGCGCAGCAGCGGTACCTGATGAAGGCCAGTGTGCCGTTCGTCAGCGACTCGGTCTGCAACGGCCCCTCGGCGTATGACGGCGACGTCATCGCGGCCGAGGAAATCTGCGCGGGTCCGCTCTCCGGCGGCACCGACACCTGCCAGGGTGACTCGGGCGGCCCGATGTTCCGGCAGGGTGGCAGCGGCCTGGTCCAGGTCGGCATCGTCAGCTGGGGCAACGGATGTGCGCGCCCGAACTATCCTGGCGTCTACACCCAGGTCAGCTACTTCTCCTCGGCGATCGCCTCGGCGGCGGCCAGCCTGGGCGGCTGACCGGTCGGGGTGTGGTCGGGGCCGTGGGAACCGGCCAATCCCCTAGCCGTAGACCGGCCGGGTAAAACACGAGTGGCGCCACCCCTGAGGGTGGCGCCACTTCGTAGAAGATGTCCGGCGGCGTCTTACTCTCCCACACCCTCCCGAGTGCAGTACCATCAGCGCTGGAAGGCTTAGCTTCCGGGTTCGGAATGTAACCGGGCGTTTCCCCTCCGCCATAACCGCCGTAACCCT